>JABDFS010000085.1 GCA_013286425.1 Bacteroidota bacterium | reverse complement strand
GTTATAAAACCTGCAATTATATTTGTGCATTAATATTTATCATTCATGTCTAAACAAATCATACGCACAGAAAAAGCGCCGGCTCCGATTGGCCCATATAACCAAGCTATTAAAGCAAATGGTTTTTTATTTGTGAGCGGACAGGTCGCAATTGATCCTGTAACAAATGAACTTGTTACAAACGGCATCGCAAATGAAGCAAACCTGGTGATGAAAAATATAGATGCTATTTTAAAAGAAGCAAACCTTACTTTTCAGCATGTGGTTAAAACAACAATTTTTTTAAGTGATATGAGTTTGTTTGCTGAAGTGAATGAAGTGTATGCCACTTATTTTGATGGCGATTTTCCGGCAAGGGAAACTATTGCTGTAAAAACATTACCGAAAAATGTAAATGTTGAGATAAGCGTTACTGCTGTAGTAGAGTTATGATTTTATTGCTGCCTGGTAAGTAGTTTTAAAATGCGCTTTTTCACCTACATTTAAAATTATCAATCCCATTTTATTATTGAAAGCATCCGGAGTGCTGCTTAAATTTTCTATTGCAATACTGTTGCGATGCGGAGGTGTATAAACCTGTAAATAAGGATAAGCTGCATCAGGCCAAATGGATAATTCCAAACCGCTTTTATCATCTCTTAAAATACAGGCAGCAGCATTATTTTCATTTAATAAGAAACAATTATCTAAAAAAGTATCACCAATAATTTCCGGTTGCTGGAAATTATCATATGCAATAATTTTTCCTGTTGGAACGAGCTTACCAGTAAATTCAACCAGTTTTTCTGAATTCATTTGAAACGATAGTTCATCAACTTTCGCTCCAAGCGAAAAATATGGATGCCAGCCATCAGATAAAGGCATTGCCGTATTTGAATTGTTGATGATAGTTGTTTTAATAGAAAGGCGGTTATTTGTTTCAAGTGTATAGGTTATTACACATGAATACAAAAACGGAAAACCTTCGTTTTGTTTTGTGTAATTATATTCTAATATTACAGAAGCATTGTTATCATCTGCATCTTGATCAGCTACTGAAAATAATTCATTGAATAATAAACCATGAATAGCCTCTTTGTTCAAATAAAACTTATCTATTTTGTATTCGTGATCATTGAAAGCGTATTTGCCATCTGCCATCCTGCAAACAAATGGACTAAGCTTTGCGCTTTTAAACCCTTTGGTAATATTAGTTTTTGCATCCTGTGGTGAAACAAACCCATCTATAATATTAATTGAATCGTTTATGGTAAAGTTGTTTAATAACGCACCGAACGTATAAACTTCTACAGATGCTTTTTCTTCTTCATTCTTTAATGTTATTACAGGAAAAATTTCATTTGTATTAATATCAATGCTAAACTTCATATTACTTTTTATTTATTGCTACCGCGATCTTTGAATCTGCTGTTCCATAGTACAACCACCAACTATATTTATAATAAACAAGCGCTTCAGCAAAACAAACATTATTTACTTCTCCTGTAAGTTCGTATGGCTGTTGAGGCTTTAAAAAATAATGATCCATTCTGCTGATGATCTTACCCGGATCATTTTTATCGAGCAACACTTGTGATACGGTGTATGTTCCTTCAGGCAAACTTGTATCACCGATTAAAGGAGTGTTCCTGCTGTTGTAAATTAAGCGTATGCCTTCATCAGTAAGCATTGCCGGTGGCCCGCTTTCAACAAGGTCACAATCAAATTTATCTTTTCGCGTGGGTATAGCAATCTTTAATGAACTGATGTTATAGCTGGCATACACTGAATCAAAATTTTTATCAGGCGTTTGTTGCAAAGGTTTCCAGTGAATGAGATCAGTTGAAGAAGCAAGCCAGATGTATTTGTCGCCCCAATACATGTAATATTGTCCATTAATCTTTTGAGCAACTATTTTTTCATTGGTATAAGAAGAAACGATCGAACCTGATTTCGACCACATATTTTCATATTGTGAATCATTAAAAGCAGGACCATATTTTCTCCAGTGGTAAAGGTCCGTTGATGTTGCGATCATTAACCTTGCTATTTTGCCATCGTATGCGGTATAAGTAAGATAATAAGTTCCGGCGCTGTTTTGCACAAGGCGCGGATCTTCACAACCGCCGGGCCATTCATATTTTTTATAGGCGTCATTATCCGGGAATAAAACAGGAGTTGCATTTTTAATAAAATGAATACCGTCTATGCTTTTTGCAAGACCAATACGCGAGCAACCTGCGCTATCCTGCGCACGATACAGCAGGAAAAGCGTATCGTTTTTTACTGCTGCTGCTGGATTAAAAACATTCTTCGCTTCCCAGCTCACCTGTTTATGTTGAACAGGACAAAAGAAACTTGCTGTTCCCGGTTTCATAACAGGATTTACAGAATCAAGTTTTGTAAAAGGCAAAAGCCATTGACTTGAATCAACTGTTGAAGATGTATTGTTTTGTTTGCTTGCTGAAGTACAACCGGAAAACAAAATAACAACGGCAATACCTGTAAATAATTTGATTTTATCAACGGACATCATTCGTTGAAATTAGTGAATGATATGAATCTCGTTACTGAAAGATCTAAATAAAAGTTTTATGATGAGATTTCCGCTTTTGCGGAAATGACGTACAGTTAGAATTGTTTATTATTAACAGCCGGCAAGTTTTGAGTTTAAGCATCAAGGCTCAAATGCTGAAGAATTAACAGTACAAAAGCCCAATCAAGTCGAAAGACAATTATTACTTAATAAACTAAGGCGCCTGTATCAATTCCGTATAAGTTTTATCATGATAGCCTAATGGCTGCGTATAATTGCACAAGCTATTGTTCAAAACAAGAACACTGTCTTTATCTGTCCAATATGTATAATCCAATATCAGTAATGAAGCGGTGTTATCAGAAAAGGTCCATGTTCCCGGATATTTATACCCGCCATCATACTCAACAAAAGTTCCGTTCTTTTTAAAAATGTATAGGGTGCTGTCAAGATCAAGTATATTATTAGTAGCACCGCGAACGTATTGCGGATCCCCTTTATGTTGCTGGTCTGCGTAATGAAAATAATATGATTGATACTTCCATGGATGCGAAACCAAAAAAGCGGAACGGGATTTCACGACATTTACACCTGCTTCAGAACCTGCTGAAAGAATGCCCGTTCCGGGATTGGTTTCCATTTTTGTACAACCTACAATGCATAACACTACAACAAATAAGGTTAGCAATTTTTTCATAAAATGGATTTAATTGATGTAATAAACCAATTATTACCTTTTATGGTTGCCCCTTAAATGAGATTCTTTCAGTAAGTTCTATCAGAAAAAATATTGCAGATCAAACATGCAACACGCTGTTGCTGCCGCCGAATTCGTTTGCATTTTCCCCATCTGCTTCAGGCTCATTCAGCCAGATATTATCGTTTACCAGGTATTTAAATTCGTGTTGACTATCTTTAGGAAGATTGATATCACAGGTAAAGCTGCCATCTTTTTTCTTACTCATATTAACTGAATTCTGCCAGTCACTGTTCAATCCCAATACTTCAATTGTTTCAGCATTATCAAAATTCGCAGTGAACTTTACTTTGCAATAATCCTTCGTTTTGTAATAGGTCTTTTGTACCATGTTCAAATAAATTAATTCAGTGTTTACAATGTTGCAAAGAAAACCTAACGCATTTTAAGAAATGGAGTTTATACACGGGTGTTGATAAAAAAATAAGTTTTGAATTTGATCTGAATAAAGTGAAAGGACAGAAGGTGAAATAAAAGTGAAATGCAATTATAGAATGAGACTTTGCATCATTAATATTATTAAAACAAATGAAAGGCACAACTTACTTACTTCATAAAATTTATTTCCACAATGGCAATATTAATTTGTTGAATAAGTAAGAAGACAATTCATTTTTATAGCGATGACGTTCGCATTGTTGAATCCATTTTATTCCGATTGAAGCATTGGTAATAAATACTTCATTCGCATCTGACAATTCACTTGCATTGATCTCGGTTTCATTAAAGGCAATATTTTCTTTTTGAAAACAATCAAGTAAAAATTTTCTCATCACACCCCCAACACAACCTTCGCTTAATGCAGGTGTTCTTATAGTACTATTCTTCACCAAAAAAATATTGGCAATCGTTGCATCTGCAATACGGTTATAATTATTGAGAATAAAGGCATCATCAAGCTTGTTTTCTTTTGCCCATAAAACGCCCATTAAATAAGGCAGGTAATTATTTGTTTTGATGTGTGAAAATGCATCGGATGTTTTTCTTGCATTTGTATAAATTCCAGTTGTTAAACCTTCTTTATTAAACTGCAAAGAATCTTCATTTGCTTTCCATGTTTGAATGATATAATTGTGAAAATTATTTTCAACATCATTCAAGCCACCATCGCCGCGAAAAATAGTCAGGCGTATTCTTGCAAGTTTTGTGTGTTCATTTTTTGCCGCAATCTTTCTTATTGATTTCGTTAAATAATCAATAGTAAAATCATCATGGTTTTGAAACCTCAATAATTGCAGCGAAGAAAACAATCGTCGAAAATGATAATCGCTTAAAATAATATTGCCATCAATCATTTTCATCGTTTCAAAAAAACCATCACCAAAACGAAATGAACGATTATCAACAGTTATAACAGGTTTGTCTGAAACAACTATGTCATCATTGTACAAAAAATATTTACCGGCTTCCATCAAACAAAAATAAATGGCGTTTGTACAAAACCTTCAAGGTTTACTAATTTGCAAGTATGAAGATCGCAGAAATAATAACGGCGCTTGAAGAACTTGCCCCGCCTTCTTTGCAGGAACATTATGATAACGCCGGTTTAATTACTGGCAACGCAGGTTGGGATTGCACCGGCATTTTGTGCACGCTTGATGCGATTGAAGAAGTGGTTGATGAAGCAAAAGCATTGAACTGTAATCTTATTATTGCGCATCACCCGATAATTTTTAAAGGATTGAAAAAATTAAACGGACGCAATTATGTTGAACGCACTATCATCAATGCAATAAAAAACGATATCGCTATTTATGCCATTCACACAAATCTTGATAATGTGCTTGATGGCGTGAATAATAAAATCGCAGATAAATTAAACCTACAAAATAGGCGCGTGTTATTGCCCAAAGAAGCAATGCTGATGAAGTTGTATACTTTTATTCCTGTTGACCATGCAGAAAAAGTGCGCAATGCCATTTTTAACGCAGGCGCAGGAAATGTCGGTAACTACAGCGAATGCAGTTTTAATGCCGAAGGAAAAGGCACATTCAAAGCGGGCGGGAATACCAACCCATTTGTAGGCGGAAAAAATATTCGCCATGAAGAAAAGGAAGTGAAAACCGAAGTGATCTTTCCCTCTTATCTAAAAAATGAAATAGTAAATGCTCTGATGGAAGCGCATCCTTATGAAGAAGTAGCGTATGATATTGTGGCGCTTTCAAACAATTACAACAACATCGGTAGCGGTTTAATTGGCGAACTGACACAAGCCGTTTCCGAAACTGAATTTCTCAATTTGTTGAAGCAGGCATTCAATTTATCGGTTATCAGGCACACCCAATTATTACAAAAATCTGTTAAAAAAATTGCCGTTTGTGGCGGCGCTGGCAGCTTTTTGATTGGAAATGCGCAGGCAGAAAAAGCTGATATTTATATAACTGCTGATGTAAAATATCATGAGTTTTTCGACGCCGATAAAAAGATGGTGATCGCCGATATCGGGCATTGGGAAAGCGAACAGTTCACTAATGAGTTATTACATTCGATTTTACAGGCAAAATTCCCTAACTTTGCCGTCCTCAAAACAAAAACGGGAACAAACCCCGTTCAATATTTTTTATAAAATTCAAATAATATGGCAGCAGTTAAAGAATATTCGGTTGAAGAAAAGCTTTCTTCCCTGGTACGCCTGCAAAAAATTGACAGCAAGCTTGACGAAATAAAGATCCTGAAAGGTGAATTACCGATGGAAGTGAGTGATCTTGAAGATGAGATCCAAGGCTTGCATAGCCGCCAGACAAGGATCGAAGAAGAGATTAATGGTATTACTGAATTTATCGAAACAAAGAAAAATGCAATTAAAGATGCAGACGCTTTGGTGAAGAAATACCAAAAACAAAGTGATGCAGTAAAAAATAACCGCGAGTACGAAGCTGTTACCAAGGAAATTGAAATGCAGGAGTTGGAAGGTAAACTGGCTGAAAAGCATATACGCGATGCTAATGAAGAACTTGCTGAAAAAGCAAAAGTGCTTGAGCAAACCAAAAAACTTATTGCAAATAAGGACACTTCTTTAAAACAGAAAAAGGGCGAACTGGAAAAAATTATTGTTGATACTGAAAAAGAAGAAAAACATTTTTCAAAGCTTTCAGGTGATGCACGCCAACACATTGATGACCGCCTGCTGTATTCTTATGATCGCATCCGCAAAAATTATCGCAATGGTTTGGCAGTAGTTCCTGTTGAAAGAGACGCCTGTGGTGGTTGCTTTAATGCAATTCCTCCTCAGCGCCAGAGCGAAATCCGTCAACACAAGAAGATCATTGTTTGCGAAAATTGCGGACGTATTCTTGTTGATGATGAATTGAATGCCGCTGTTGAAATGAAATAATCGCAACAATTAACATCTTTAATCTTACAAATCGGACGTTGGTTTCAACGTCCTTTTTTATTTTCGGGCCAATGAAATCTTTTGCACAGAGATTAATTTGCTTTTTCCTGTTCAGCTTTTGTTTTTTTATTGCTGCCTATGCGGATAAAGTATACGACTTTGATGCAACCTGCCAGCAGGCATATAAAGAGATCACCAGCCTGCGTTTGGCAAACGGACAAAAACTTACAGCACAGGCAAGACAGGAAAACCCTGATAACCTTATACCTGATCTTTTAGATAGCTACGTTGATTTTTTTGTATTGTTCTTTAATGAAGATCCTGCCGAATTAAAAGTACGAGAGCCGCATTTTGATCAATACCTTGATAAGCTTGGTGACGGGCCTGATTCATCTCCGTTTTATAATTATAGCCGCGCCGTTGTGTTGATTCAGCAAGCTTGTGTTGAAATAAAATTTGGTGAACGCTGGTCTGCAGGATGGGATTTTCGCAAAGCGTTTTCTTTAATAAAAGACAACAAAAAAAAGTTTCCTGCATTTATGCCAAACAATATGTTGTATGGTCCGATGCAAATAGTGGCAGGCACTATTCCGGATGGTTATAAATGGCTGGCCGGTTTATTTGGTATAAAAGGTTCCATCAGTAGTGGTATGGCGTTAATGCAGCGGGTAATAGATAGTGATGATGTTTATGCTAAGTTGTTTGCCAACGAGGCTGCGTTTTATTATTGTTATGTAATGTTCTATATGCAAAACCAACCGGAGCAGGTTTTTAAATTTATCAATCAAAGAAGGTTTGACCTGGTGAATAATCATTTGCTTGCTTACATGGCAGCCAACCTTGCTATCAATAATAAGATGAATGAATATGCACGCAGCATTATTCAGAACAGAAATAACTCGTCTGCTTATATGCAAACGCCTGTATGGAATTTTGAATTGGCTTACGTGCAAATGCGCCATCTTGAATTAGCAGATGCTATACGGAATTACGAATATTATTTATCTCATTTCAAAGGCAAATTTTATGTAAAAGATGCCTGTGAAAAATTAAGCTGGTGTTATTATCTGCAAGGCAACATGTCTGCTGCAAACAATGCAAGGCAGATGGTTCTAAAGCGTGGCAATACAGATACTGACGCAGACAAAGAAGCGTATAAAAATGCAAAATCGGGCAGATGGCCAAATGCTGTTTTGTTGAAGGCGCGTATTTTAAATGATGGTGGTTATAATGACCAGGCAATTGCATTGCTGCAGGATAAAACTGCGGGTGATTTTTCAGATCCTGTCGACCAGCTTGAATTTACTTATCGCACAGGAAGAATTTATGATGATATGAATCACAATGATTCAGCTGTTAAGCATTATCTCACCGCTATTTCTCTTGGCGAAAACAGAACAGAATATTATGCATCGCGCGCGGCTTTGCAAATAGGAATGATCTATGAAAAGCAAGGCAATAAAGCAATGGCAATTCAATACTATAAAAAATGTCTTGCCATGCAGAATCATGATTATAAAGATTCAATGGATCAAAAAGCAAAATCAGGTATTGCGCGTTGCAGCGGCGAATAAAATCGTCAGGCTTTTTATTGATCAAATCAAACTCCGATATTTGTTCTCTATATGAAAAAAATATTTTACTCGGTTTTTTTATTGTTTGCCACTACCATTCTTTCTGCTCAAAACATTCCTTCGCCAAAACAATTTTTAGGGTATGAAGTAGGCGAGCATTTTACGCCAACATATAAAATTGACAGTTACTTTAATGCAGTCGCGCAAGGTGCGCCATCAATGGTTAAAGTGCAGAAATATGGAGAAACAAATGAAGGCAGAGATATGATCGTTGCGTTCATATCATCACCACAAAACATACAGAACTTAGAAAATATTAGGTTGAATAATCTGCGTCTTGCAGATATGCAAAAAGACAATACACCTGCAGATGCAAAGGCACCTGCAATTGTTTGGTTGAGTTATAATGTGCACGGCAATGAGCCTTCAAGCAGTGAAGCAGCAATGAAAGTTTTGTATGCATTGGTTGATCCTTCGAATGCGCAAACAAAACAATGGCTGCAAAATGTTGTTGTAATAATTGATCCATGTCAGAACCCTGATGGTCGTGACCGTTACGTGAATTGGTATAATAATGCTGTTGGTAAAAATTTTAATGCAGATCCGCAAAGCCGCGAACACGATGAACCTTGGCCTTATGGAAGAACCAATCATTACAACTTCGATCTGAACAGAGATTGGGCATGGCAAACCCAAATAGAAAATCAGCAGAAAGTAAAATTATATAATCAATGGTTGCCTGAAGTTCATGTTGATCTGCATGAACAGGAATATGATGCGCCTTATTATTTTGCTCCGGCCGCGCAACCTTATCATGAAGTAATAACACAATGGCAAAAAGATTTCCAGGTGCAGGTTGGTAGAAACAATGCAAAATATTTTGATGCAAATGGATGGCTGTATTTTACAAAACAGATCTTTGATCTCTTCTATCCATCTTATGGTGATACTTATCCAACATACAGTGGTGCAATCGGAATGACGTATGAACAAGGCGGTATAGGTGCCGGCCTCGGCATTAAAACAAGTAGCGGTGATACACTCACACTTACCGACAGAGTGTTGCATCATTATACTTCAAGCATATCAACCATTGAAGTTTCGGCTAATAATGCGCAGCAACTCTTAACAGAATTCAAAAAATATTTCGATAATAATATAAATGGTGTTGGTCTTGAAAACACAACCTATGTGCTTACATCTTCTGACCAAAACAAAATAGAAGCTGTAAAAAAGTTATTGGATAATAACAGCATTAATTATGGTGTAAAAAGCAATAATTCTTTCACCGGTTATAATTATTTCGACAATAAAACTGAGGCATTTAAAAACGAAGGCTATCAGATTGCTGTAAACACTTTGCAACCTAAAGGCAGAATGGTTAAGGTTTTATTTGAGCAACAAAGCAAGCTTGTAGATTCTGCAACCTATGATATAACTGCTTGGAGCATTCCGTATGCGTATGGTGTAAATGCGTGGTCAACAAAAGATAAACTGCAGCTTACTTCTTATCCTTCAACAGTTGCAATTGCAGCAGTGCAAAGTAATTATGGTGTGTTGATTCCTTACACATCAATCAATGCAGCAAAAGTGCTTGCAGGTTTATTGTCGCAGAATATTCATGTGCGTTTTGCGGTTGATCCGTTTACCTATAACGGAAAAGTTTTTGATCGCGGAACACTGATTGTTTTAAAAGGAAATAATAAAACAAACTGGCTTGATGCAGTTAATGCAACATGCAATAATTACAATGTTCAACCTTTTGCCGTGCAAACAGGCTTTATGGATGTAGGTGAAGATTTTGGTTCGCAGGATGTGCATTTTATTAAAGCGCCAAGAGTGGCGGTGCTTACAGGTAATAATGTATCGCATACGGCAGCAGGTGAGGTGTGGAGCTTTTTTGATAATGAATTGAATTATCCTGTAACGCAATTAATGGAAGAAGATTTGAGTGATATTGATCTCCGCGATTACGATGTATTAATAATGCCCGACGGAAATTACCGTACATTAAATAATAATGATGTTGCATCAAAGCTTGACAACTTTGTTCAAGCGGGCGGAAAGATAATTGCAACAGAAGGCGGCGCTGCTAAAATTGCTTCATTCGATTGGAGTGGTTTTAAGTTGATAAAGGATACATCATCATCTTCAGATTCCATCATTCAAAAAACATATGGCAATGCAGAGCGCGACGATCTTACTACATTCATTCCCGGCGCTATCTATAAAGTAAGATTAGATAATACGCACCCCGTTGCTTACGGGTATCCCGATTATTATTATACTTTAAAGCAGGATGCAAGAATATATGCAGGAATAAAGGGCGGATGGAACGTAGGTGTATTGTCCTCAAATGCTTATACAGCAGGCTTTGTAGGCAGTAAACTAAAACTGCAGTTAAAACAAGGTGTTGTAATTGGAGAAAAAAAATACGGTAACGGCGATATCATTATTTTTAATGATGATGTACTGTTCCGCTTGTTTTGGCAAAATGGAAAAATGCTGTTTGCGAATGCTGTTTTTCTTGCCGGAAATTAATTTGATGAACGATTTTTTACAACTTTAAGCGATAAAACCTGAACAGCTCTAAATGAGAAAAAACACTAACGCTGCGCTTGGATTTATTTTTACTACTGTATTGATTGATGTTATTGGATTAGGAATTATTGTTCCTGTTGTACCCGATCTTATTCGCGAGCTCACAGGTAAAGGCTTAAGTCGTGCTGCTGAGTTGAATGGTTTGCTCACTTTTGCATATGCTTTTATGCAGTTTGTTTGTGCGCCGTTAATGGGCAATTTAAGTGATCGTTATGGACGCAGACCTGTATTACTTTTTTCTTTGTTGGGTTTTGGTTTTGATTATCTTTTCCAGGGTTTTGCACCAACACTTGGGTGGTTATTTGTTGGTAGAGTTATTGCCGGTATGACGGGTGCAAGTTTTACCACTGCCACTGCATATATTGCTGATGTAAGCAAACCTGAAAAACGTGCTCAGAAC
The DNA here is from genome assembly GCA_013286425.1 of Bacteroidota bacterium. Lineage (GTDB taxonomy): Bacteria > Bacteroidota > Bacteroidia > Chitinophagales > Chitinophagaceae > Parafilimonas. The sequence goes on along the minus strand of JABDFS010000085.1, from coordinate 3,683 downwards.
TTTGGACTTGTTGGCGCTGCTTTTGGTTTAGGTTTTATTATTGGGCCTGCATTAGGAGGGCAATTATCAACCTTTGGAACACGCGTTCCTTTTTTTGCAGCGGCAGGTTTAAGTTTATTGAATTGCTTGTATGGATATTTTATTTTGCCTGAATCATTACCGCAAGAAAGACGCAGAAAATTTGAATGGAAGCGTGCTAATCCTGTTGGCGCATTAACGCAGTTTAAAAAATATCCTTCTATATCCGGACTCATTTTTTCTATCATTCTCGTCTTTCTTTCTGCACATGCCATACAAAGCACATGGTTGTTTTATAACATGGAGAAATTTCACTGGGATGCAAAATGGGGCGGTTATTCATTAAGCTTTATCGGTTTAATGATTGCTTTAGTACAAGGCTTATTAATACGCATCATCATTCCAAAACTCGGTCAGGAAAAAAGTGTATACATCGGGTTGATGTTATACAGTATCGGTTTTGTTTTATTTGCATTTGCCACGCAAGGTTGGGAAATGTTTGCGTTCATGGTGCCCTATGCATTGGGTGGGATTGCCGGGCCCGCATTGCAGGGTTTAATATCAAATCAAATACCTGCAAACGAACAAGGTGAATTACAAGGCGGACTTACCAGTTTAATGAGTGCCTGCTCTATTTTCGGCCCGGTATTAATGACAGCTTTGTTTTCTTATTTCACAGGAAAAGATACACCATTCATATTTCCCGGCGCACCGTTTTTAGTTGGCGCTTTTCTTACGCTACTCAGCGCAATTTTAGCATACAGAAATTACAGAAAGAATAAAGTGGTTAAAGAAGTTGTAAGTGCTAAAGAAAATATTCAATAAACAATAATCATTTTATGTTGCACTTTGAATATTGATTATTGTGCCTCGAATATTGAATTTCACCTGCTGTTCGCTTCATTCATTCTTATTCTTCTGCCTTTATAGTTTTTGCCATCAATAGAACGCATCATTTGTTTAGCTGCGTTGCTTTCAACTTCGATCCAGCTATTCATTTCGCGCATATCAACTTTACCTAGCACATCTTTACGCAGGTCGCTCATATCAAGTATGAATTGCAAAAAACTTGCTTTATAAAAACCGTCTTTGGTCCCAAGGTTTACAAATAATCTTGCATAATCACCATTGCTGTTATATTCCTGCTGACGATTTCTTCCTTTGCCTCTTACCTCAACCTCTCTTCTTTCACTACCTCTTGGTGTTCTTTTATCACGCGGACTTTCACGCACATTCAAATCTTCAGCATTCTCATAATATTTTAAAAAGCGGTCAAACTCTAACGCAGCAACTCTTTTCAATACTTCTTCTTTGCTTACAGCAGCAAACTTTTCAGCCAACATGGGAACATACGTTTCATAATCACCATGAGAAATATCTGCCTGCAGTAATTTATCCATAAAAAAGAAAAACTGTTTTCTACAAACATCTTTACCACTTGGAATTTCCAAACGATGAAATGGTTGCTGTACCATTTTTTCAATTTGTTTCAGCCTGTACAATTCCCGTGCATGCACAATGCTCATGCTTATACCTGTGTTGCCTGCACGACCGGTTCTGCCACTGCGATGCGTGTACACTTCTGTATCATCGGGCAATTCATAATTGATAACATGTGTTATGCCCTGCACATCAATGCCGCGTGCAGCAACATCTGTAGCAATCAATAATTGCAAACTTTTATCGCGAAATTGGCCCATCACTTTATCGCGTTGTCCTTGCGTAAGATCACCATGCAATGCATCAATATCATAACCTTCACGCGTAAGCTTTTCTGCTATATCCTGCGCATCTGCTTTTGTACGTGTGAATATCAAACCATAAATACCGGGATTAAAATCAATCAAACGTTTTAATGTTTCATAACGGCGTTGTGCCGGCGTAACAAAATATTGATGATCTATATTTTTATTGCCTGTGTTTGCTTTGCCAACAGTTACTTCAAAAGGCTCCTTCATATAGCGCCTGCTAACTTTTCTTATTTCAGGCGGCATCGTTGCACTGAACAACCATGTTGCTTCGCGGTTTGGTGTGTTCTGTAAAATAAATTCAATGTCATCCTGGAAACCCATGTTCAGCATTTCATCCGCTTCATCTAAAACAACATATTTTATTTGTTCAAGATTGATTGCCTTACGTTCAATCAGATCAATTAAACGGCCCGGTGTTGCAACAACCAACTGCACACCTTTCTTAATATCTTTTATCTGCATGCCAATACTTGCGCCACCATATACCGCAACTACATGTATACCGCGAACATGCTTTTTAAATAGTTCTATTTCGTTTACTATCTGGATGCATAACTCTCTTGTTGGGCAAACAACCAATGCCTGTGGATATTTATCAGTTGCCGAAACCAGCTGCAGCAATGGCAAACCAAATGCAGCAGTTTTACCGGTGCCTGTTTGTGCAAGGCCGATAAAATCTTTTGTACCACTTAATAAAACAGGAATAGCTTTTTCCTGAATAGCAGTTGGCGTTTCAAAACCTAACTCGGTTACTGATGCCAGCAAATGCTCATTCAAACCTAAATCTTCAAAACTTGCCATCATTAAAATTTGCTCAAAGGTAATCCTTACAGCAGTTTAAGTTTTATTTCAGGGTGTATATAAATTTCAAACGATTAACTGTGTAAAAGTTCATGCATGAAAAACTATCTCATCATTATCTTTAGATATGCAAAAAATTCTTCTGACATTCCTGCTTTTATTTTTTTTAGCTGATGATTATGCGCAGATACAGGTAAGCAGTAATCATTTATTTCTTCTTGAAAAATATGGCCGCGATAACATTAAATTTTTCAGCCATTGCATTTCTGTAGCCGCTTCAGAATAAATTGCTTTTTGCCATGGAATAATTGTATCGCCAACATTGACCGTTGGGTTTAAGTCCGTATTTAAAAATTGCCACACGGCATGATGACCATAAGTTGTGCCGCAAGCACCTGCAAATACATCGCGGTAAATTCTTGCACGCACATCATACGCTGTAAAATAACCACGGCTTGCTTTTGTCCATTTTCCATCCCACGGATTTACAGGATGATCTTCATAACAAGGCTCCATATCCAATGTGGGTTTTAATGGTTGATAGGATAAATCGCGCTGCACCCAATTCCACGAATCGGCTTCGCGCGCACCATGACCGGATTGAAAACTATTCATGCTTAACCAATCTGCATCAGGAATATTTTGTGATGTTGAATTAGAGCCGCCTGCAATATGATAGGTTATAAAAGTATTTTCGCCGCACACTTCGCGAATACTTTTTGCCATGGCTTCCCATATTTTGGAATCATCATGTTCTTTGCCATTCCTGTCTTTATAAACAACAGGTCTGTCGCCGCCAAGAATCCAAATTATATTCCATTGATCTTTGTATCGCGCTGCCAAAATTTTTGCATACACTTCAGCATTTTGTTCATTAAAAACAGAAGGACCATCGCCCCAGTTAAGCGTTACTTTATCACCCCATGTCGGCAACAAACCAATGTATAAATTTTTTGATGCAGCCGTTTTTATAACATAATCAACATTGTCCCAATAATCATATTGTAAAGAATCATTCGGATCATTACCCGGCGTTATATTCAATTGCGTTGGGTCATCATTCCTTAACGGTACATCGCCATAACGATTCGGTTGATGCAAACCATTAAACTC
>JABDFS010000084.1:348-15155 GCA_013286425.1 Bacteroidota bacterium | reverse complement strand
TTGTTGCCGGAGGGTCAACTGTTCCAAGAAATCTACCGGTAAAAGGGCGTGAGTTAAAAGGTGTTCATTACGCAATGGAATTTCTGAAGCAGCAGAATAAATTCAATGCAGAAAAAAACCCTTTTGCCAATGGCGATATTGAAAGCAACATTTATCCTGAAATTATAAGTGCTTACGGTAAAAACGTAGTTGTAATTGGCGGCGGCGATACCGGCAGCGATTGTATCGGTACTTCAAAAAGGCAGGGGGCAAAATCCATCACACAACTAGAATTATTACCTCAGCCTCCAAAATCAAGAACACACCAGATGCCCTGGCCAACTTATCCGATGCTTTTAAAAACAACTTCTTCGCATGAAGAAGGCTGCGAAAGAGCATGGTCAGTTGCCACTAAAGAATTTGTTCGTGATGAACAAGGTAATCTGTGTGCTTTGAAACTAATTGATCTTGAATGGAAATTAAGTGAAGATGGCCGTGCATCCGGGTTTGAAGAAATAAGCGGATCAGAAAGAGAAATTCTATGCGAATTGGTGTTGCTGGCAATGGGTTTTGTACATCCGCAATATGAAGGAATGCTTGCTGAGATGAAGATTGATCTGGACGAAAGAAAGAATGTAAAGGCAGACAATAAATCCTATCAAACCAATAACAAAAAAGTATTCGCTGCAGGTGATATGCGCCGTGGTCAATCACTGGTTGTTTGGGCAATTAATGAAGGAAGAGAATGTGCTGCTAAAGTTGATGAGTTTTTGAAAACGGGCAATTAACAGAATCAATCAGTCCCGTGTGAGCGGGACTTTATATATTATTTTTTATACCAAGACTAACTGCTATTATACCAAAACTAACTGCTTAGAGTTTCAGCCCTAATTACTTAATTGATGTGTTACCACGATAGTGTTGGCATCAAAATTTCCTGTCCATGGAAAGCCCATCCATAATCTTACTGCACCAAACTGATGTGCGAACATTCTTAGTGGAGATTGAATACTATAGTCTGCTTCGCCTGAAGCGCCCTGGCCACCCAATGCGATGTGAACTTTAGGTTCTGTGGCATTGATGTCAAGTGTTACCTGCACCATAAAAGCCTGGTTACGTTGAAAGCTTCCGAATTTTGTATCATCATTATCGTCTATGCGCACTTTATTATCCTGCGTAAAATCTATATGAAGAAAGTTGGTGTAAGTACTTACCGGCTGGCCGAAAGTTTCAAACTGTATGGTAACAAGCCCGCTTCCGGCAGGTATGTACAGCAGTGATGAAAACGTATATTTCCCATCGCCAATAGATTTTGAAAAATTGCATTGAATACCCGAAACAGATTGCTGGCCGTTTTGCCTTGTAACCTGTACCCATCTGCCGGATTCGTTTATTGGTGAGGCAACTACTTTGGCAGCGCCGGCAGGGCCGTCAATATTTATTGTGCCCACCTGCTGAGACTGTGCCGGAGGATTATTTAAAGGAGTTGAATCGAAATTGGATTGGAAGATGGTTTCCTGTGAGCAACTGGAGAACATAATAACTACCAGGGGCAACAACAAAAACAAGTATGGCTTACCCCACTGCCACAGGCTTCCGGATGAGCAAGGAACATTCATAAAAAAGAATTTTTAATTGAAGAATTGGTTAACGGGTATTAATCGTAATAAAATCAGGAGGGGGAAATGTTTTTTATTCCGGCAGTGTATTTTCAAATGCGAAAAGGCGTAAGATGTAATACTCTCAACGCTTATTTTAAGCGGAAAGATGTGTATTGAAAAGTCTAATGGAAGCCCTTAATAATTTATTACCTGTTCAACAATTGTTTCGGGGATTTGCCGCCATTCATACTGCTGGTTGCGCAGCTGCGGCTCAAAGCCTGCATCTTTAATGGCTTTTTGAATGGTTTTAAATGTGAAGCGATGTGGAGCACCTGCAGCACTCACAACATTTTCTTCAATCATTATGCTTCCGAAATCATTTGCGCCGGCATGTAAGCAAAGCTGTGCTGTTTGTTTGCCGACTGTAAGCCAGCTTGCCTGTATATTTTTTACGTTAGGCAACATGATGCGGCTCATCGCAATCATTCTTATATATTCTTCTGCAGTGGTAAGATTATGTACACCACGAATACGTGCCAGCAATGTATCAACATCCTGGAAAGTCCATGGTATAAACGCAAGAAAGCCTTTTGCATTTTCGGGTTTCATTGCCTGTACTTCGCGTATGCGTGCAAGGTGAATAAAACGTTCTTCAATAGTTTCTACGTGGCCAAACATCATCGTAGCACTGGTTGTTATATTCAGCTTATGCGCTTCGTGCATGATTGCCAGCCATTCATCCGCACCGCATTTGCCTTTACTTATCAATCTTCTTACCCTGTCTACCAGAATTTCTGCACCGGCGCCGGGCAAAGAATCAAGCCCTGCATTTCTTAATTCAATTAAGACTTCGCGATGTGTTTTTTTTGCAAGCTTGGTTATGTGCGCTACTTCAGGAGGCCCTAATGCATGTAATTTAATAGAAGGATATTCCTGCTTTATCTGCCTGAAAGTATTAGTGTAAAAATCAAGTCCCAATTGCGGGTGATGACCGCCTTGCAATAACAACTGGTCTCCGCCATATTTAAAAGTTTCTTCAATCTTCTTTCGGTAAACAGGCATATCTGTTATGTATGCTTCAGGGCTGCCGGGAATCCTGTAAAAATTACAAAATTTACAATTGGCTATGCAAACGTTGGTGGTGTTTACGTTCCTGTCTATCTGCCATGTTACTTTTCCATGAGGCACCTGTTTTTTGCGCAACTCATCAGCAACAAACATCAACTCGGTTAACGGGGCATTTTCAAAAAGATAAACGCCTTCTGCCACACTCAGGAATTCAAAATTTAAAGCTTTCTCAAATAATGCTGCAACATTCATGCTTCTGTATTTGTCTTGGATAAAGCGATTGCTTTTCGTTTTGCTTAACGCGCAACAAAATTACTGAAGAATCTGTTGTTCGTAGGTGTTTTATAACCATTGATACGCATCTTTACATTTATATTAGATGTTTTAATGAGATTTACCTAAATGTATTTTAATGCACCGGAATTAAAACAACATGCGCTACTATAAGGAACTAATTTTACGATTGTTACATCTGAAAAAGCTAATAGGATTGCATAAACTTACTTTTACTGCTTTTTTGTTTTTATTAAGCCTGAGAGTTTTTTCCCAGGAAGAATTTGTTCCTCCGCCAGCAACATTAATTACCACTATTCCTTTTACGCAGCTAACAGGTGGTATTATTATTTTGCATGCCACATTTGACGATTATAAAGACAGCCTGAACTTTGTGCTTGATACAGGCAGTGGCGGTATTTCACTTGATTCTTTAACCAGCGAATATTATCATTTAAAACTTGTTCCAAGCGATCGCATTGTGCGTGGTATTGCAGGAATGAAATATGTATCATTTGCCAATGATCATACCATACACCTGCCCGGCATTACAGTAGGCAATCTTGATTTTCATGTGAACAATTATGAGATACTTTCCAGCGCATACGGTATGCATATTGACGGCATTATCGGGTACAGCTTTTTTCGCAGGTTTATAGTATATATTGATTATGATGAAATGATTATAAAAGTGTTTACTCCGGGCAGTTATAAATATCCCAGGGGCGGCTATCTTCTCAAGCCTCAATTCTCAACTTTACCCATGCAGGCAGCCGAAGTAAGAGATGGCAAGGACATAATGGCCAAGTTTTATTTTGATACAGGTGCAGGGCTGTGCCTGTTAATGAGTAATGATTTTGCTAATGATAGTGCTGTATTCAGAAAGAAAAGAAAAATGTATGCTACCATTGCAGAAGGGCTGGGTGGCAAAACAGATATGTCGCTTTCGATTGTTAAAGACCTTAAAGTAGGGCCCTACCGCTTTCATAACATTCCGGCATATGTTTTTAATGATGAATACAATGTGACGAATTATCCTGCCCTGGGTGGTTTGATAGGTAATGATATCTTCCGCAGGTTTAATGTAGTGCTTAATTATCCGCAACAGGAAATATTTATAAAGCCAAATAAACATTACCTTGACTCATTCGATTATTCGTATACAGGCCTTGGTTTTTATCTTATTGATGGTGCAATTACTGTAACAGACATTATAAAAAGTTCTCCGGCAGAACAGGCTGGTTTTATGATTGGTGATATCATAATCGGAGTAGAAGGAAATTTCACCAATAATATTCAGGCATATAAAATATTAATGCAGAATGCAAAAGCCAGGCTTCGCGTTCTTGTTATGCGTTCAGGGGCTCCGCAGATAATCTATCTCAGAGTTAAAAGCATATTGTAAGTTTGTCGTTTCGTAAAAAAGCCAATGCTATAGCTCAGGCATAAGCTTATTCTTCAAATTATAGTAATAAGAATGATACATTATAACCGCTTTGTTTTAGATAATGGTTTGCGTGTTTTGGTGCATGAAGATGCAACAACGCCCATGGCAGTTGTGAATATTTTGTATGATGTTGGTGCAAGAGATGAAAACCCGGAACAAACTGGGTTTGCACATTTGTTTGAACATTTGATGTTTGGCGGCAGCATAAATATTCCTGATTACGATGAGCCGCTTCAAAGAGCGGGCGGTGAAAACAATGCCTACACAACAAACGACCTTACTAATTATTATTGCCAGTTGCCGGCAGAAAATATTGAAACTGCTTTCTGGCTGGAAAGTGACAGGATGCTCAGCCTTGCTTTTAGTAAAAAAAGCCTGGATGTGCAACGCAAGGTTGTATGCGAAGAATTTAAAGAACATTATATCAATAAACCTTATGGTGATGTAGGCCATAAACTGCGTGAGCTGGCATACACAACGCATCCTTATAGATGGATGACTATCGGGAAAGAATTAAGTCATATTGAGCATGCAAAGCTGGACGATGTAAAAAATTTCTTTTTTAAATATTACCGCCCGGTAAATGCCATACTTGTAGTTGCTGGAAATGTAAAGACTGATAATGTAAAAATACTTGCAGAAAAATGGTTTGGTCCGATAGAATCGGGAACTAAATATGAACGCAATGTGCCACAGGAGCCAAAGCAAACCGCGTTACGGGAATTAACTGTGAAAGCAGATGTGCCTCTTGACGCGTTCTATAAAGCATGGCACATGCCGGGCAGAATGCAGGAAGGTTATCATGCTGCTGATCTTATTACAGAAATTTTAGGCGGCGGGGGATCATCCCGCTTGTTTCAATCACTGGTAAAAGAAAAAAGATTGTTCAGTAATATTGAGTGCTATCATTTCGGCAGTCTTGACGGTGGCCTGCTTACCATTGAAGGTAAACTGGTAAAAGGTGTTGATATGAAACTTGCAGAAACTGCTATTGAAGAAGAGCTTACAAAAATCAAAGAAACAAAAGTGGGCGAAGCGGAATTGCAGAAGGTAAAGAATAAAACAGAAAGCATGATTGCCTTTGAAGATATTGCTGTAATGAGCCGTGCTAACAGCCTCGCATTTTATGAATTATTGGGTAATGCAGATCTGATAAACGAAGAACTATCAAAATACAACCAGGTAACTGCAGAAGATATACAGCAGTACAGCCAACAGATTTTTGATGTGAACAATAGTAATGCGCTATATTATTATAGCAACAATTAATTTAGATAAATAGCCACGAATGCACGAATAGTAAAGTATTAATGGTTTTCATTCGTGCATTCGTGGCAAAAAATATTTCTGTTATATTTTTCAGCCAGAATTTTTCAACATAAACCTTAATCAATGGAATTAATCCTTAAAAAAGAAGCTTACTCTATCATTGGTGTCTGTATGGAAGTGCATAATAATTTAGGCTCTGGTTTTCTTGAAATTGTTTACAAAGATGCTTTGGAACTTGAATTTTTCAGGGTAGGAATATTTTATGAAAGGGAAAAGGAATATTCAGTGAACTATAAAGATGTTTTGCTTCCACATAATTTTTATGCAGATTTTGTAGTGTATGATGAAATCATTTTGGAAGTAAAAAGTAAGTCCGGCATTGCAGATGAAGATACTGCACGTGCAATTAATTATCTAAAGTGTCTGGCAAAAGATTAGCATTGATTGTAAATTTCGGCGAATTAAAATTGAATTATAAAAGGATTGTTTTATGATAGCCACGAATGCACGAATAGTAAAGTATTAATGGTTTTCATTCGTGCATTCGTGGCAAAAAAAATTACATATTGCGGCGATACTGTCCACCCACTTCATATAATGCATGTGTAATTTGCCCCAATGAACAATACTTTACTGTTTCCATTAATTCTTCAAACAGGTTGCCATTATTAACTGCAACCTGTTTTAGTTTTTGTAGTGATGATGCACTTTTGTTTTCGTTGCGTTTCTGAAATGCCTGGAGGTTAGCGATCTGCTGTTCTTTTTCTTCTGTTGTTGAACGTATCACTTCGCCCGGTGTAATTGTTGGTGAGCCATTTTTATTAAGGAAAGTATTTACACCTATCAACGGCAATTCGCCTGTATGTTTCTGATGTTCGTAATACAAACTTTCTTCCTGTATTTTATTGCGCTGGTACATTCTTTCCATTGCACCCAACACGCCACCACGTTCTGTTAAACGATCAAATTCTGTCAACACAGCTTCTTCAACAAGATCAGTTAACTCTTCAATTGCGAATGAGCCTTGTATAAAGTTTTCTGTTTTAGCAGAACCTAATTCACGATTAATAATCAATTGAATTGCCATTGCACGGCGCACACTTTCTTCTGTGGGTGTTGTAATGGCCTCATCATATGCATTTGTATGAAGCGAATTACAGTTATCATAAATGGCATACAATGCCTGCAATGTTGTACGTATATCATTGAAGTCAATTTCCTGCGCATGTAAACTTCTTCCACTTGTTTGAATATGATATTTTAATTTTTGTGAGCGGTCATTTCCTTTGTATTTATACTTCATCGCCTTTGCCCAAATACGTCTTGCAACTCTTCCGATAACACTATACTCTGCATCCATTCCATTACTGAAAAAGAAAGAAAGGTTTGGTGCGAAATCATTTATATGCATGCCGCGACTTAAATAATATTCAACATACGTAAAACCATTTGATAATGTAAATGCAAGTTGCGTAATTGGATTAGCGCCGGCTTCCGCAATATGATAACCGCTGATACTTACACTATAGAAATTTCTTACTTTTTGCTCAATGAAATATTGCTGCACATCACCCATTAATTTCAATGCGAATTCTGTTGAGAATATACAGGTGTTTTGCGCCTGGTCTTCTTTCAAAATATCAGCCTGTACTGTTCCTCTTACCTGGTTTAATGTAGATGCTTTGATCTTCTCATAAACATCTTTTGGCAACACTTCATCACCGCTTAATCCTAATAATTTTAAGCCTAAACCATCATTGCCTTCAGGTAATCTCTCGGGCGCAGAGGGATTATAATAAGATGGTTTTGTAGAGTGAATATATTTTTCTTTAAAAGCTTTTTCAACCATTGTCCATTGTTCATTATCACTTATCCATTGCTCACATTGCTGATCAATAGCAGCATTCATAAAGAACGCAAGAACGATAGGTGCGGGGCCGTTGATCGTCATGCTCACAGATGTTTTTGCATCACACAGATCAAAACCGCTGTATAATTTTTTTGCATCATCAACAGTAGCAATACTTACACCGCTGTTGCCGATCTTTCCATATATATCAGGACGATGATCAGGATCTTCACCATACAGTGTAACGCTGTCAAATGCAGTGCTCAAACGCTTTGCAGGCTGATCGACAGAAACATAATGAAAGCGCTTGTTGGTACGTTCAGGTCCGCCTTCACCCGCAAACATTCTTGTAGGATCTTCACCTTGCCGTTTTAATTCGAACACACCTGATGTATAGGGAAATTCTCCAGGTACATTTTCCTGCAATTGCCATTTTAAAATATCACCCCAGTCTTTATATTTTGGTAAAACTAGTTTTGGAATTTTTGTGCCGCTTAAAGATGTTGTGGTGAGTGGTTGCTTAATTACTTTGTCACGAACCGTATATTCAAAAAAATCAGCGCTGTATTTTTTTTGTAATGATGACCATGAATCAATTAATTTTTTGCATTCAGAATTTAATTCATCCAGGTATTTTTTCTGAATTGATTTTAATTCATCAACATCATTCATCTTTTCTTCCTGTAATACACCATCAATCTTATACAACTTCGATGCGATCGTAAATTGTTCATCAACCCAATTATCATACTGTTTATTGCTCTCGGTTATTTCAGATAAATAACGCACACGCTTTGGTGGAATGATCAGTGATTTAGAAGTTGTATCTTTTATATGATGCACTTCTATCTTTCCAAAATCAACTTTAGTTTTTTCTTCAACTGCGAGCATTATTTTTTCAAACAATTCATTAATGCCGGCATCATTGAACTGTGATGCGATTGTTCCAACAACAGGCAGGTCTTCATCTTTTGCAGTCCACAAACTATGATTGCGTTTATACTGTTTGCGCACATCATGCAATGCATCCAATGCGCCTGCTTTATCAAACTTGTTGATGCAAACAATGTTTGCATAATCAAGCATGTTTATTTTTTCCAACTGAGATGCTGCACCATATTCAGGCGTCATTACATACATACTTACATCGCAATAATTCAAAATAGATGCATCGCTTTGGCCAACACCGGCACTTTCTAAAATGATAAAATCGAAATCAGCAGCTTTGCAAATCTGCAATGCATATTCAACAGCAGCACTCAGTGCAGTGTTATCATCACGCGTTGCAAGGCTGCGCATGTACGCACGCGGATGCGAGATGGAATTCATTCTTATGCGATCACCCAATAATGCACCACCGGTTTTTTTGCGGGAAGGATCAACCGAAACAACAGCGATTGTTTTATCTGTATAAGCATTCAAATAGCGGCGAACAATTTCATCTGTAACACTACTCTTGCCTGCGCCGCCGGTTCCTGTTATACCAAGAACAGGAATTACCGTTGACTGCTTACCATTTACCGTTGACTGAATTCCATTCTCTGCATTCGTAATCTTTCTTGCAATGTTTCTTATGTCTTTTACTTCGCCCAGCGTCATTGGCTTTTTATACTCACCATTTCCATTCAACACAAAATCACATTGGCGAATCACATCTTCAATCATTCCTTCCAGGCCCATTTTTCTACCATCATCAGGCGAATAAATTCTAGTGATTCCGTAATTGTGTAATTCAGTTATTTCCTGCGGAAGAATGGTACCGCCACCACCGCCAAAAATTTTTATATGGCCGCAACCATTATCATCCAGCAGATCTTTCATGTATTTGAAAAACTCAATGTGGCCGCCTTGATAAGAAGTGATAGCAATGCCCTGCACATCTTCTTCAATAGCGCATTCAACAATTTCCTTTACACTGCGGTTATGCCCGAGATGAATAATTTCTGCGCCTTTGCTTTGCAGAATGCGGCGCATAATATTAATGGCAGCATCGTGGCCATCAAATAAAGAAGCGGCTGTAACAATACGTATTTTGTGCTGTGGTGTATACTTCATTGATCAATTTGAAAGCGCAAATTTAACTCTTTGAAATTTACCTCGAACGATTGTTAGCTTTTGTTCAACAAAGAATAACAGATATGATGACAGGAATTACTAAAATTCAATGCCCGTCCATCTTTTCTTATTTAACTTGTATTTATCAAAATCGAAGCGGTACAATTTCCCGGGGCGATGATGTACATCATCCTCATATTCGCCGGTATCAATTAAGAAATCCATAGAAAAGAATTTTTTGCGGAAGTTTCTTCTGTCGAGTTTAATATCAAGAATGGCTTCGTATAAATTCTGTAGTTCACGCAAAGAGAATTTCTCGGGTAAGAGATTTAATCCCAACGGATGTTCAAGCATTCTTTTCTGCAACCATGCATAACAGGTATCAAGAATTTCTTTGTGATCAAAAGCGACGTCTTCACTACGGAGCGTTTTTACAACATGCCAGTGCAATTCATTATCCAGGATCTTGAGATCATGATGTTCTGAATTTAACAATGAGCAATACGCAACCGTAAGTACACGCCCGCCGGGATGCCGGTTCGGTTTGCTGAAAGTTCTAACCTGTTCAAGATACACATCATCCATCCCGGTTCTTTCGCGTAAAACTCGGTAAGCAGCGTCGTCAAGCTCTTCGTGATCGTGCGCAAAATCCCCCAGCAAACTCCATTTGCCGTGGTACATTTCAATGTCGCTTCTTATCAGGAGCACTTTTAATTCATTGTTATCAAAACCAAAAATTACACAGTCAACGGTAATGGGCACACGCGGATAAGATTCAACAAGTTCGTGAACATCTTTAATCAAAGCCCGGTCAGACGCAACAGGTTGTTGCAAAGCAGTTTCATTTTCAAACATGGCAAGCATTTTTGTACAGTAGATAGTGTAAAAATAACACATCATGGCCTATATTCAAAACCTAAGCAGTGGTTTATAATTCTTCTGCTCTGTTATCTCCATTCGTGCATTCGTGGCAAAATAATGCTGCAGGCATCATCACTGCAATACGCTATAAATTTCTAACAGGTAAAATCGATTACTTCAAAAAATTTATGTTGGTTTGCCATAAAGCTTTTATATGTATTCAGCGCAGCAAACACAACATCTCGAAAAAGTTTCAAGAGAATTTTTAAAGAAAGATGCCGGGGTAAAAGACATTGATGAATTAAGAAACAGTTTGCGCTTTCATGAGTACAGGTATTATATTTTGAGTGATCCACTTGTCTCAGATACAGAATATGATCAGCTATATAAACAGCTTGAAAAATTAGAGAAAGAAAACCCTGAACTCATTACAAAAAATTCTCCCACACAACGCGTAGGAAGCACGCTGAATGCAGGTTTTCCAACAGTGCAACATCTGGTGCCGATGCTGAGTTTGGATAATAGTTATAATGAAGATGATTTAATTGATTTCGATCGTAAGGCAAGAGAGAATACAGGTTTGGACACAATTGAATATTGTGTTGAACCAAAGTTTGACGGTGCAAGCATTTCTCTGATTTTTGAAGATGATGAATTAGCACGCGGCGCAACGCGCGGTGATGGTGTAGAAGGCGAAGAAATAACAACCAATATTAAGCAAATACGTTCTATTCCTTTGTCTGCAAAATTTTCTGATTACAACATTCAGTTGGCAGAAATACGCGGCGAGGTTTTGATGAGTAAAAAATCTTTCAAAAAATATAACGAGTTAATGGAAGAAGAAGGTTTGCCTGTACTTGCCAATCCGCGCAATGCAGCCAGCGGAAGTTTGCGCATTAAAGATCCAAAGCTTGTGGCAAAGAGAAGCCTTGAAGCATTTTTATACCATGTGAGTTACTACACAACATTGGAAGGCAAAAAAGTGAGTGATGAGAAAGATCACTCAAAAGAAAATATTTCAAAACGCGAAGCGCCTTTTATAACACACAGCGAATCGCTGCAAATGTTGTGGGACTTAGGTTTCCGTTCACCTGAAAAAGAAAAGAAAGTTGTAAAAGGTATTGAAAAGGTAATTGAATACTGCAAAGAATTTGAAGCGAAGCGCGATGATCTTCCTTATGAAATTGATGGCATGGTGATCAAAGTAAATGATCTTGCGTTGCAGGATAAATTAGGAATGACTTCTCATCATCCGCGCTGGGCAATTGCATTTAAATTTAAAGCGAGGCAAGGCACTTCAAAATTGATTGGCGTTGAATTTAATGTGGGAAGAACCGGAGCAGTTACACCTGTCGCAAAACTGGAACCTGTATTTATTGGCGGAGTAACAGTTTCAAGCATTTCAATGCACAATGAAGAATATATCAAAGAAAAAGACCTGCGCATCGGCGATACAGTGTTGGTTGAACGTGCAGGTGATGTAATTCCGCAGATAGTAAAATCATTGCCTGAAGTAAGAACGGGCCATGAAAAAATTATTCATTATCCAAAGCAATGCCCTGTTTGCAACAGCGAATTATTTAAGGAAGAGGGCGAAGCTGTCTGGCGTTGCATTAACATTGAATGTCCGGCGCAGGTAGTGGAGAAGATTATTCATTTTGTAAGTAAAGATGCAATGGATATAAAGCATTTTGGCGCTGCCAATGTGCTGAAGTTTTATGATTTGAAATTGCTGAGTGATATTCCATCCATTTATACTTTGGATTTTGATAAGATAGCTGAACTGGAAGGTTTTGGCAAGAAATCAATTGATAATTTAAGAACAGCTATTGAAGATTCAAAGCAGCAACCATTGCATCGTTTAATTTATGCATTAGGTATTCGTTATGTTGGTGAAACAACCGCAAAGACTTTAGCCAATGCAGTAAAAGAAATTTTTGATTTTGCATCAATGAATATTGAAGAGTTGCAAAGCCTTGAAGACATCGGTATTAAAGTGGCTACAAGTATTTATGGTTTCTTTCAAAATGATGATAACGTCAAAATGATAAAGCATTTGAAAGAACTGGGTTTGAACATGAAGAACACGAAGAAGCAATCCTCAGTTGAAAGCAATACTTTAAGTGAACAAACATTTTTATTTACAGGCACTATGAATAAACTCAAGCGCAGCGACGCCGAAGAGATAGTTGAAAAACATGGTGGTAAAATTGTGAGCGGTGTAAGCAGTAAATTAAACTACCTGGTTGTTGGTGAAGATGCCGGAAGCAAACTGGAGAAAGCCAAAAAAATAAACACCATCAAGATCATCAGTGAAGACGAGTTTTTAGAAATGGTGAAACAATAAAACATCGGCAATACATTTGGAGAGCAAGCCGACTGTCATGACAAGGACAGTTGGCTTGCTAACCGGACAATCATTATCATTTAATGCCTGCCAGGCTTTTATATTCATCTAACCCGTTGCTTCAGTATGCATCATAAACACAACACTGTATGTTGACATTTCAAGATGGAATATTATCGGTCGTTAACCAACAGGTCAATTGGGAAAGTATTATTTTAATAGAAAGAGAAATACATAGCCCAGGTTTCATTACTTGCTGCATACACATTATTTCCTGAACAGATAGTAGCATCGTCATATGGCAACGAGTGATTTTCATCGAACAACAATGTTTGATTAGAAATAAGTACCCAGCCTGAAGTTGTATAAAAAGATTTGCCTTCCGGTATAAAAATTAATGTTTTAGGAACATCAACTGTACCACCACAAGTTGTTGATTTTACCGGAAGCGTTTGACCCAACTCATAAATTATGTACGCATCAGGTTCATTGGGAGGATAGTCATTATATTTGATAGCTCGCCAGCCATCATTTAAATCGTAAGTATTTGTTACTGTTCCGCCTTCAATCCCGGCCCCATACGTTTCTGTCATTTTGTAAGTTGTAAGCGAAAACTGATCAAAAGAACCAATAACTTTTCCTATCTGGCCATTTCTAAAACTGTCAAGTTTTAACTGGGCAGTTGTAGCAAATACGGAAGTATCTTTTGAAGTTGTGTCTTTGCCATCACCTATATGACATCCACAAAGCACAATCACTTTTTTGCAATCAGAAAAGCCAATTACCATTATAGTTGCTAAGAAAGCAGTTATAAATTTTGTTTTCATTTCTTAAATTTTGAAGTGGATTAATAATTGTTTAGTCGAAAAAAAATTGCTAACCGAAACATAGATATAAGTGCCTGATGTATTATTGAAAAAGATTCCGGCAGCAATGAGCATTGAAGACATCGGTATTAAACTCGCAAATAGTTATGGTTTCTTTCAGAATGAAGATGTGGGAAGCAAATTGGAAAAGGCAAAAAAGTTTTTATAAATGGTGAAGCAATAGAAAGTTGACAAAAAACCTTTCTAACAATAAAACTTATTAATGATTTGATATAACATAAGTATAACTGCTTTTCAATAAAAATTATTTATCGATCATTACTGTTTTCATTTCTCCCGTTGAGTTATTCTTAATATAGTATATGCCTGCAGTAAATCCTGATACATCAATAGAAGAATTTCCATTTACTTTCTTCTGTAGCAATATTTCACCCCGCCGGTTAATAACCGAATAAACTGCAGCACCCTTTGCTTTTATATACAAAATATTTTTTGCAGGATTAGGATAAATGCTGAAAGACTGAACCGAAGCTTTTTTAAGATTAGCAGCATTCGAATTGGCGATCATGTTTTGTTTATCCTTAAGCGTTACAAACCAATAATCACAAAAAGGCTGGCCTCTGTCATCTTCCGATTTATCAAAAGAACGATCTGAAAAAGAATACCCGAAAAGTACATATAAATTTTGCTTCAACTCCCTGATATTGCCTAATACATCGCCATCAGCTCCGCCAATTGTTTTGTCCCATTGAATGTTATGATTTTTATCCAGCTTCACTACCCAATAATCGTACGTATAACCATCCGGCCGGTGCGCAGGTTCTGTTTTCTCACCACTTACATCTGATGCAGAATAACCTCCAACAATAAACCCGCTATCACTTGTTTGTTGAATAGAATAACAGCCATCATCATGATCGCCACCAATGGTTTTATCCCATTGAATTTTGCCTTTAATATCAAGCTTAACTATCCAGTAATCATAAATACCGCGACTGTATTCAGACTTATCACCGCTTGCGGAAGAAATAGAAACGCCTCCCAAAATATAACCGCCATCAGTTGTTTGTTGAAGCGAATGAAGTTCATCTAATGCATCACCGCCAACAGTTTTATCCCATTGAATTTTACCAAACTTATCCAGCTTCACAATAATCTCTTCCTCTATCGGGTTATTTGCAACAAAATGTTCAATTGCTTTTAAAGGCCTTTGAAATTCAATATTAAAAGT
>JABDFS010000084.1:0-338 GCA_013286425.1 Bacteroidota bacterium | reverse complement strand
CCCTACAATATACCCGCCGCCAGGTAATTCAACAACAGAGCCAAGAAATTCATTCTTACTGCCGCCAATGGTTTTATCCCATTGAATTTTACCAAACTTATCCAGCTTCACAACCCAGTAATCATCGTTGCCTCTGCAATCTTCTGTCTTATCTCCTGATTTATTTGAAAATGAATATCCACCCAGGACAAAGCCGCCATCTGCAGTTAGTTTCAGATCTTCCAACTCATCGCCTTTTCTTCCACCGATTGTTTTACTCCATTTAATGTTTCCCACAGAATCAAGCTGTACCACCCAATAATCAAAATTGCCCTTGCTGGAATCTTTTTTATCACCCG
>JABDFS010000083.1 GCA_013286425.1 Bacteroidota bacterium | reverse complement strand
ATGCAATATGTTTTGCGCAGGATTAGGATAGATAGAAACGTTGTTTAATGTTGTTGCCTGTGCATCGTTGTGTGTTTGTATATAGTGTTTGATCTTTTGAACGATGATTTGTTTTTTGGTTGCGCCGCTATTATATCTCGCCGACGAACTGTAATATGCTGTTGCATTTGTCGATTTACCTATCGCGATTATCTTTCCTGAGTGTTGCAAACCTATTGAAAGAATTTGATCGCTAAATTGGTCTCCAAAATCAGTAATCGTTTGTCCGGAATCCCCAAAAGAAGAATCAACAATTCCATTTTGTTTTAGCTTGACAATAGCATAATTGTCACTGAACAAATCAGTGCTTTCAGTTGTTCCTCCAATAATGATTTCATCGTTATTAGTAACAACGATTCCCCAGGCGTTCAAACTCATATTCGAAAGCTTTACTGATGATGTTCCATTAATACCAAAGGCGCTGTCTAACCTTCCATCTACAGTATAACGACTGCTGACCACAAATGAATATGATTCCGTGCCCGTGACAACAATCTTTCCATCTGACTGAAAAGCCATACCAGCCAAGATATCTCCGGTCAAGCCATTGGTCGTGGTTATAATGCCGTTACTTCCAAATGAGTTATCAATTGAACCATCAGACAAAAAACGTCGCAAAGAAAACTGTGGTATACCGCCGTAATAATAGGTGCCTGCCAATACAATCTTTCCATCGGATTGTAGTTTGCAAGAAGCAACATTGAAATTGTTATCTAAATAAACGTATCCACCTTGACCAAAAGACTGATCAAGATCCCCATCTCCGGTAAAGTGATTAATAAAAGTTGATCCATTAGAAACGCCATTTACAATAAATGAATTATCTGGTAAAACCGTAATCGAGGCAAAGCTTGCTGTTGAACCCTTTCTTGATGTTTTTTTAATAACGCCACCAACTCCAAATGTTGGGTCAATAGAACCATCATCATTTAATCTGATTATTAGTCCGTCGTATATATCATCAGGAAAGCCGTGAATGCCGACTCCTGTAAGTATGTATTTACCACTGCTCTGTTGAGTAGCTCTATAAGCCCATGCTGTTGCTTCAAATGAAAGATCCGCGACAGCAAATCCACTATCGCCAAAGCTATTATCTAATGAGCCGTCTGCGTTATAGCGAACTACACCAAAACTCCCTTTTCCAGATCCAATTTCGATTATTTTATCTTCCGCAATTACTAAACCTTCATAATAGTTAGGTGAAAGTGTTGCAAAATTTTCTAACACTTTTCCATCCACACCAAAACTACTATCCAGCGTTCCCGCTTTTTGCGCCGTCAATTCAAGAGAAAAACATAAAACAATAAGTGTAAAGGTTAGTTTCATAGTAAAAGAGTTTGGTGTTTTGAAGGTATGCTATTCTTTCACAAACTGTTTTGTAAACAGTTCACCATTTGTTTCAATCTTCAATAAATAATTACTTGATGTAACAAATTCTCAGATTTTGTGCAAGATTCTCTTTGTAGTATTGGATGAATCTAAAAATATAAGCTTGTTTTTTTTATAGGTAACTATATAGTTTTTGAAGAAAATGTATGTTGACATAGATTGTATATTAAATTGTATTGTAAAATCATTACCAGTGCTGCCTTTATTTTCGAAATAAAATGGATTTGGAAAGCTGGGTGTTGTTACAATAATATTTTTTAAATGAGGTGTATCGAAGACGCGTTGATCAACCAAAATAATGGATTGACTGGTGTTATTATGAGGTCGTTGATTGATTTCTATATTAACTGGAAATGGTTTGCCGTTGTAAATGGCTTGAATTCTGATTTTATTTTTTGGTACTGAACTATCATAGTGTTGCTGAAATGCCACCACATTGTCAGGCTGAAGATCAGAGTTTAGAATTAAAACTGCTCCGTTTCTTTTCCATGACCCATGACTTCCTGTAGCAAGCATGTCTCCATAAGCTGTATCGTGGAATCGAAAATTAGAGTCCAATATCATTCTTTCAACAACAACATTTCTCC
This sequence comes from Bacteroidota bacterium, assembly GCA_013286425.1. Taxonomy (GTDB): domain Bacteria; phylum Bacteroidota; class Bacteroidia; order Chitinophagales; family Chitinophagaceae; genus Parafilimonas. The sequence continues at coordinate 13,235 of JABDFS010000083.1, read as the reverse complement.
AAACGTATGTTCCTGAAATCATTGAAGTCGAAACTTTACAATTTTCTAAAAATATTATTAGAGAAAAACATAAAACAATAAGTGTAAAGGTTAATTTCATAGTAAAAGAGTTTGGTGTTTTGAAGATAGTTATTCTTTCACAAACTGCTTTGTAACCACTTCACCATTCGTTTCAATCTTCAACATATAATTGCCTGCATGCAATGAAGCGATATTGAGATTGTATACTCCGCTCACAGCTCGCAGCTCATGGCTCATAGCCACATTACCATTAAAATCAACAACAGTAAGTTTTGTCTTTTGTGATGATGATAAGCCTTCTACATGCAATATGTTTTGCGCAGGATTAGGATAGATAGAAACGTTGCTTAATGTTGTTGCCTGTGGATTGTTGTGTGTTTGTATATAGTGTTTGATCTTTTGAACGATGATTTGTTTTTTGGATTGATTATCGTTGTTGTAACGGGCAATACCAACTTCTAATTCAAATTGTGGTGTTTCGCTTGAACCTCCTAATACTATTTTTTCATCTTTTTGAAGGAATACTGAATAAGGAGCGTCAATATAATCTAGTGTAGTAATTTGATAACCACCGTTGATAAATGAAGAATCAAGAATTCCATTTGCAGTATATCTCTCCAATAAAAAATGAACGACTTTTCCTGTTAAATCAGTTATCGATCCACAAGCAACAATCTTCCCATCTTTTTGAAGTACAACTGATCGTAATCCGGATCTGGTTTTAAACTTATGCTCATTTATACCACTATCACCGAAACCTGTGTCTAAAGTGCCGTCAGGCATACTACGAAGTACTATTGAGTTTAAAGTGTCACCAAGCATTAAAGATATACTTCCAACTGCCACAATTTTTCCATCAACCTGTAACGTCAGATCAGTGATATCAGCATTACTTAAACTGTAGATAACTTTACCTGCGCTTCCAAAAGATTGATCAAGTGTTCCGCTACTTGTATATCGGGCTAAGAAAGGTGAGGTTCCGGTTCTCCCGCCAATAACAATTTTGCTATCTGGTTGAACTGCTATGGTATATCCTATGCCTCCATTACTGAAATTGTTTTCCACCTTGCCGTTTATTCCAAAAGTTTCATCCGGAGTTCCATCAGGCAAAAACCTCATGGTTAGTACTTTCTCGAAATCATTGCCTTCGGCTAAGATTTTTCCATCGGGTTGTACAGCTAAAGCATAAACACGCCCCGGATCGCTTATCACATTACCATTGTTACCAAACGATGAGTCAGTTGTTCCATCAGCATTAAACCGGACAATGCTCACATACCATGGTTCGAACATTTCCTGGTGATAACCCGCAACCAAAATTTTGTTATCTGGCTGAACAGCCATCGCAATCGCATAACCGGCATTATCGGAATAATAAGCGCGTCCGTTAATGCCAAAAGATGTATCAATCGCACCGTCATGAGTATATTTTATTGCAAAAAAACCCACAGAATCTTCTGACCATATGTTTCCAGCTGCTATAATAGAGCCGTCAGTTTGACCGGCCACCCCAATACAGTAAAGTGACAATGTAAGCGCTTTCCCATCTACTCCAAAACTGCTATCAAATGTTCCCGCTTTTTGCGCCATCAATTCAAGAGAAAAACATAAAACAATAAGTGTAAAGGTTAGTTTCATAGTAAAAGAGTTTGATGTTTTGAAGATACTATTTCTTATTTATAACGATGATTATAGTGTTTTCAAACACCATGAGAATGAAATGCCCGATCAGGTAGGACAGCACGCGCACGTGGTTGTGTCTTATACTTGCCTTCTCAATCGTTGTGTAACCAATGAACCGAACCGCACGTCTTTCCCGCAACCTGTCCCGCCATTCGGGAAGGCGGGACCTCATAATAAAGCTTTAATTAATTCTAACACTTCTTCACAAACTGCTCTGTAACCACGTAAAACAACCTGTAAAGCTTATCGGCTATAACCCTGATTATGTAAAGTTTTTCCAGATAAAACAATGTTCGTTTATTGATATCTGCAAGTTCATTTCTTCGATATAACTTCGATATTTCTTCGATATAACTTCGATATTTCTTCGATATAACTTCGATATAACTTCGATCAATCAGATCGAAGAAACATCGAAGAAATATCGTATTTTTATCGTAGAAAACATAAACCTGGTACCTTCCCGGCAGACAGTTCTTAATAATTGTTATAAAGCACCTGGCTATGTTGTCAGTTTTCCTATTCGCACACCTCCATTCAAACACAGGTTTGTTAACAACATGGAAAAACAAAAAATTCGCAGATGTACATCTAAAGACCGATGCCACTCAAATAAAGTAATGACGTTTTATCGTGATACATTGCGTTCATAAAGTCGCTGCCTTATGTGAAGAGGTTTCGGATATTGTGCCGCGTTATATATTTTTCTTTAGCTAAACATCTTCATTTCTAAATATTCCCAACTGATCATTACTTGTATATTTGCCGCCCGGTTCAAAACCGTGTGACCGAAAAATTATTCATCTAAAAAATTATCCCGCTTTGCGGGACAGGGGCTTATGTATCGTACACATACCTGCGGAGAATTAAAAATAGAAAACAAAGGCGGGAGCGTTCAGCTGGCCGGCTGGGTGCAAACTGTGCGCAAGTTCGGCGCCATTACATTTATTGACCTGCGCGACCGCTACGGAATAACACAATTGCTTTTTGGCGAAGGCCTGAATGCACAACTGGAAGCAAACCCGTTGGGCCGTGAATTTGTTTTGCAGGCAACCGGCACCGTATCTGAACGCAGCAATAAGAATAAAAATATACCAACGGGTGATATTGAAATAGTAGTTGAATCATTCAGCATTCTCAATAAATCAGCGGTTCCTCCATTTACCATACAGGATGATACAGATGGCGGTGATGACCTGCGCATGAAATACCGCTACCTTGACCTGCGCAGGAATGCTGTAAAGAAAAACCTTGAATTGCGTTATGCTGTAAACCGCAGCGCCCGCAACTATTTACATGAACAGGGGTTTTATGATATTGAAACGCCTTTCCTTATAAAATCTACTCCTGAAGGGGCAAGAGATTTTGTGGTGCCATCGAGAATGAATCCCGGGGAATTTTATGCGTTGCCGCAAAGTCCGCAAACGTTTAAACAGCTGTTAATGGTTAGTGGTTACGACCGTTATTACCAGGTTGTAAAATGTTTCAGGGATGAAGATTTGCGTGCAGACCGCCAGCCTGAGTTTACACAGATAGATTGCGAGATGGCTTTTGTACAGCAGGAAGATATTTTAAACATGTTTGAAGGTTTGGCAAAGCGCATTTTCAAAGATGTAAAAGGCATTGATTATACTGAAACGGTTGAGCGCACAACATGGGAAGAAGCCATGTGGAATTATGGCAATGATAAACCCGACATCAGGTTCGGGATGAAAATTGCTAATCTTAAATTTCCATTGCATGTATTTCCTTCAAAAAAAGAACATCTTCAAACCTCTCCTTTAGGGGCTGGGGGCGGGGATGGGAATGCTACCGGTTTCGCCGTATTCGACAGTGCAGAAACGGTTGTTGCCATTAGCGTTGCGGGAGCTGGCGAATATTCGCGCAAGCAAACAGATGAAATTACCGAATGGGTAAAACGGCCGCAGATAGGAATGAAAGGGCTTGCTTTTATTAAATGTGCCGCTGACGGAACCTATAAAAGCAGCATGGATAAGTTTTTTGATGCTGAAAAACTCAAAGCTATTGCTGATGCTGCCGGGGCACAGACAGGAGATATTGTTTTAATTCTTGCCGGTAATGAAGAGCGTACACGCAAAGCCATCAGTGAATTAAGGCTTGAGATGGCAAAACGTTTGGGGCTTCGTAAAAACAATGAATTCAAATTGCTTTGGGTGCTGGATTTTCCTTTGTTTGAATATGATGAAGAGAGCAACCGCTGGGTGGCAAGGCATCATCCTTTCACTTCTCCCAAACCACAGGATATTGAAGTGATGATCAATAATGATCCAACAATCAGTAATGCGGCAAAATATCTTGAACATCCTTATGCCGGTATTAAAGCAAACGCTTACGATATAGTATTAAACGGGAACGAAATTGGTGGTGGTTCTATAAGAATTTTTCAAAGAGAATTGCAGGAGAAGATGTTTGCAGCACTTGGCATGAGCAAGGAAGAAGCCTTACATAAATTTGGTTTTTTACTGGGCGCTTTTGAATACGGTGCTCCGCCACATGGTGGTATTGCATTTGGGTTTGACAGGTTTTGCGCCATTCTCGGCGGCAGTGAAAGCATAAGAGATTTTATTGCATTTCCTAAAAACAATTCAGGAAGGGATGTGATGCTGGATGCTCCTTCAACCATTGATGAAAAACAACTGGAAGAATTACAGATTAAAACGGCTGTAAAATAATAAATAATGAAACTTACTATTTACCGCATACTTAGTTTTTTATTGTTGCCAATAGCAGTGCTGTTCACCATAATTGTGTTATTGCTGTTGCGTGCAGCCTTTACAAACCCTGCCATGCTTTTGCCGCTGTTTTTATTGTCGTGCATAGCAATTTATACTTTCACTTCTTTCAATTTGCTTGTACAGGGCATTGATGGAAATAAGTTGCTGAACCGTTCAGCTAAAGATTGGATAAGAGTAAATGGCATAGTAAGCATTGTGTGGGCCTTAATGATGACAGGAACCTCTGTTGCCGTTCTGTTACATCCCGAAATGCTTAGCGAGGCTGTTAAACAAATGAAAGATAATGGCGGCCCCGACGTTAAAATAAGCGAAGCTGATCTTGAGAAATACATGCGTATAATCCTTTATTTCTTTTTGGTATATGCAGTGGTTTTATTAACACATATTATCCTGAGCTTTCAATACCTCAGATCATACGGCTACCTATTCCATAAAAAAGAAGAGCAATAAAAATTTCAGACTTCACCGTGAAATTCATTAAGTATTTATATATAATGCTTAATTGAGTAAATTGCTCATGTTAAGAAATTATTACCAATTCAACACGAACGGGGTTTACTTAACTAATCATTCATTTTTGCAAAAACTCACGTATGGCATTTAACACCTTCATGAAAATTTTTCAACCGAAAGACAAGATCTTTTATACGCTTTTTGAGGAGGTTGTTGACACAGTTGGTGAAATGAGCGAATTGCTGAAAAAGCTGATCATAGAAACAGAAAAAGATAAACGCTTTGGCATATTGAATGAAATAGAAAATGCCGAGCACAAAAATGATGATACCACGCACAGAATTTATACTGAACTCGGCAGAACTTTTATCACTCCTTTTGACCGTGAGGATATTCACTTCCTTGCTACCGCACTTGATGATGTAGCTGACTATATATATGCATCAGCAAAGAGAATGGCCTTTTATAATATAAGCAATGACGATGAGGCTATAATTAAACTGGCAAATCTTATTGGTTATGCTGTACAGGAATTAAAAGTTGCTGTAAGGGGCCTGCGCAATATGCGCGATTTACAGGCAATGACTACTGCACTGGTTAAAATAAACAGTATAGAAAACCAGGCAGACGATATTTATGACCTGAGCACCGAACGTTTATTCGATCTTGAGCAGGATGTAAAAATGCTTATAAAGAAAAGAGAAGTTTATCATGCTATGGAAACAGCCACTGACAAATGTGAAGATGCGGGTAACGCGATAGAAACCATCATAATAAAGTACACATAAGCAAACCAACTCAATTATTACTATCGCATGTCTACACTATTAATTGTAATTATTGTTCTTGCAGTAATTTTCGATTTTATTAATGGCTTCCATGATGCGGCGAATTCTATAGCTACTATTGTATCTACCAAAGTACTTACACCTTTCCAGGCAGTTATCTGGGCAGCATTTTTCAACTTTGTGGCTTATTTTATTTTTCGCGACCACGAGGTAGCAAATACAGTTGCAAAAACAGTAAACAGCGGCTCTTATGACCTTGTGGTGGTATTATCAGGTGTTATTGCATCTATTATCTGGAATTTGCTTACCTGGTGGTACGGTATTCCTTCCTCTTCTTCACATACACTTATCGGGGGTTTTGCAGGTGCGGCTATTGCTCATTCGGGTTTTAGCAGTATTAACTGGTCGCTGAATGGCGGTATCAGTCTTACCATTATTTTTATTTTACTTGCCCCGATCATAGGAATGGTTATTTCTATGTTTATAACAATAGTAACCATACAAAGAAATTTCTGGCTTAAGATGGCAATTATTGTTGCTACGCTTGGCTCCTGTCTTGGGTTTATTCATTTTAAAAAGCCTTTTGAATTTTGGGGATTGCTGGGTTTAGGACTGATCTTTATCATATCTTATTCCATTAACCATTTCAGAGGAGAAACTGCCACCCGTACTACAAACATGTATAAACGGCTTCAGCTGGTATCTTCTGCCGCATTCAGCCTTGGCCACGGCGGCAGTGATGCGCAAAAAGTAATAGGTATAATAGGCGCAGCTATGGTTGCCCAAAATATGATACCTGATATAAGCCATATACCTTCCTGGGTACCATTTATGTGTTACACATCTATTGCTTTGGGCACCATGAGTGGTGGATGGAGAATAGTAAAAACCATGGGCACAAGGATAACAAAAGTTACCCCGCTTGAAGGCGTAATGGCAGAAACTGCCGGCGCAATTACTTTATTTACTGCGGCAAATCTTGGTGCTCCTGTAAGTACCACACATACCATTGCAGGTTCAATAATTGGTGTAGGCGCCACTAAACGATTGAGCGCAGTACGTTGGGGAGTTACCTTAAACCTTGTTTGGGCCTGGGTGCTTACTATTCCTGTAAGTGCTTTAATTGCTGCAGGATTATACTGGTTCTTCCACCTGTTTTCTGCTTAGTTTTATTTATTTTGCAAGCTTATTTATCATTCTATGAAAAAAATTCTGGTTACAGGCGGCTGTGGCTATATTGGTGCTCATACAGTTGTTGACCTTTTAGAAAACGGGTATGAAGTAATTTCAATTGATGATAACTCACGTTCCGGCACTTATCTTTTAGATGGCATTCAAAAAATTACCCATACCAAAATCAAAAATTATAAAGTAGATCTTAAAAATTTTGACGAAACACGTGCTGTTTTCCAGGAAAATGAAGATATAACCGGTATAATACATTTTGCTGCATACAAGGCTGTAGGGGAAAGTGTGGAGCAACCGCTGCTGTATTATGAAAATAACCTGTTCTCACTGATAAATATTCTTAAGTGTACAAAAGAGTTTAATATTCCTCATTTTGTTTTTTCATCTTCCTGTACGGTTTATGGCAACCCGGATTCTATACCTGTAACGGAAACTTCAGCAGAAAAAAAAGCAGAATCCCCTTACGGAGCAACAAAACAAATGGGTGAAAGAATTGTGCAGGATTATGTAAAAGCACACGAAAGTAATGCCATATTGCTCAGGTATTTCAATCCTGTTGGAGCCCATCCAACAACATTTATAGGTGAATTGCCTGTTGGCAAACCACAAAATCTTGTTCCGGCAATCACACAATGTGCAATTGGAAAGATCAAAGAGATGACAGTTTACGGAACTGATTATCCTACAAGAGATGGAAGCTGTATCCGTGATTATATTCATGTTTGCGATATTGCCCATGCGCATACACTCGCACTTGAGTTTCTCATCAATAAGAAAAATACATCTGCTGTTGAAATCTTTAACCTTGGCAGTGGCAATGGCGTAACCGTACTTGAAGCTATACATGCATTTGAAAAAGTATCAGGCAAAAAATTAAACTATAAACTAGGTTTGAAAAGGCCTGGTGACGTAATTGCTATATATGCCAACAACGATCTTGCAAGAACCGCGTTAAACTGGAACATAAAATATGATCTTGACGATATGATGCGTACCGCCTGGGATTGGGAGATTAAAATTCACAAGGATGAAGAATTGGTAAGCACCCAGAACCATGTGTTAAATTAACCTTGCTAAAATAAAATTACATTAAACTTTTTTTGCACGATTTTATCTTATAAGCCGGTATTAATATTTTAAATCACCTGCATGCAAATTGAAGACAAGGAGTTATTAGAGCAATTCAGGCTGCCGGAAACGAAAGAAAAAGCGTTTACGGCTATCATAAAAAGATACCAGGAAAAATTATACTGGCACATTCGCAGAATGGTGGTTGACCACGACGATACGAATGATGTGATGCAGAATGTTTTTATTAAAGTATGGAACGGGCTTGAAAATTTCAGGGAAGATAGCCAGCTTTATACCTGGCTGTACAGGATAGCCACTAATGAAAGCCTGACCTTTCTTGAACAGCAAAAAAAGAAAAGCGCTATTAGTTTAAGTGATGTAGAAACAGGATTGGCAAATAAAGTAATAGCAGACAAGAATTTTGATGCAAATCGCCTTGAATGGAAGCTTCAGCTTGCGATTCAACAACTTCCTGAAAAACAGAAACTGGTTTTTAACCTGAGATATTACGATGAAATGCCTTATGAGGAAATGAGCAAGGTGCTGGACACAAGCGAAGGCGCATTAAAAGCCAGCTATCATCACGCAGTGAAAAAAATAGAAGAATTCATTAAGAATAATTAAACTGTTGGGCAATATGCAGGTCAAAAAATTTTGTGATGGGTAGAAATTTTAACATATCAGATGAATTAAGGGATCTTAATGCTGTTTTCTTACTAAATGCAGACAGGAAGAATTTATTTTTCATACCTGAAAATTATTTTACTGAATTGCCTGGTTTACTTCGCGCTAATATTTTTCTTAATTCTCTCCCTGCAACTAATCCCTTCACAGTTCCGGAAGGCTTTTTCGAAAATTTTCCAACTTTAATGTTGAGTAAATTAAAAAGCGATGATGCCTTAGTAAATGTTACCGGAAATAAAAAGGAACTTCTTTATTCAATACCAGAAAACTATTTTGACAATTTTGCAAATGAGGTTTTAAAAAAAATAAAGCAATCGGAACCGGTTTCAGTTCAGCAGGAACTTGAAGAGATCTCACCTTTTTTAAGTACCATACCCAGAACAAATGTGTATTCCGTTCCTGAAAATTACTTTCTTAACCTTAACAGTAATGTGACCGCTGAACAACCTCCGGCAAAAGTTATTTCGATAGGCAGCAAAACAAGAAAATGGGCAAATTATGCTGCTGCAGCCTGTGTTGCTGCTTTATTGTTTGGCGGAAGTTTTCTTCATTTCTATAAAAAAGGCAATACAGAAGTAACACCTGCCGTTGCTTCTGCCCTATCAAGTGAAGATCTGCAAAAGAAAATTTCTGTTTTAAGTGATGAGGAGATAACTAATTATTTGAAGACCAATTCAAATTTGGCTGTTTACAGTAATACGGGCACAGATGAATACCAGCAACAGAACCTGGATATACAAAATATGCTTCAAAATGTGCCTGACGAAGATATTCAGCAATACCTAGATCAGGATCCGCAATCATCGTCAACGGAGGAGGGAATTTGAAATGATAAAAACTAAAAAAATATTATTTTTCTTTTTGTTTTTATTCTTTGGTAGCTATTTTTGCCACGCCCAGACTCCAGATAATAATGGAGATGAAAACAAGGTTGAGGTTGTAAAGATGGCGTATTTGTCGAATGAATTAAATCTTACACCCCAGGAAGCTCAAAATTTCTGGCCCGTTTATAACAATTACGTAAATGAAATTAAACAGGCACGAGTTCAATATCCGGACGATGAAGTAGCTTTTGAAAAAAAAGTTGTAGAAATTAAAGAGCGCTACCAGGGAAATTTCAAGAAAGTTTTGGGTAATAGTGATAAAAGAGCAAACAAAGTTTATACTGCAGACAAGCAGTTCAATAACACTTTGCGTAACGAGTTAAAAAGAAGGCAAAACTTTCAACAAACTCCAAATCAAATGCAGGAAAACAGGGAAAATAACCCTGTTAAAAATAATAATATGAGAGGTGCTAAAAAGCAACATCCTCCTGTCTAAATATATTAAACTTGGTGTTTTTCATAGGTTAGCAACGGCCAGCTCTTTTTAGGGCAGGCCTATTTTTTTTAAAGACAATTATTTTGCTTTTCAACTGTTAAGGTTGATTGATTTAAGATGTTAGCTGAAGTTAAATTTTTTATTGAGTACATGAAAGCACTTACCAGTTTATCGAATACACCCTGGTATTGTGTCCTTATTAAAATTCTTTATTTGTAACTTGGTTAGTATTGATTAGTGCTTAACAAAACAAGGGTACAGGCTTCCATGGGTTTGATGTTGTTGTGCAAAGCAAGTGCTTCCAATTCTGCATTTTCTGCTCCCGGATTAAAAATGATCCTTTTTGGTTTTAAACCTAAAATATAATCGTAATACTGTTCCTGGTTTTGGGCATTCAGGTATAATGTAATAGTATCAACATCTTTTATTTCCGGGTGATCTGTAATTATTTGTGTTCCATTTATCTGGCCTTGTTTTCTTCCAACAGCAATTACACTATGGCCATGTGCCACTAACCTGTTAACTGCAAGATAACTATAGCGGGAAGGATTAGAAGAAGCGCCTAAAACAACAGTCTTTTTATTCATTGCATCATTTATCAATGTAAAATTATAACCGATAAAATTAAATTACAAAGTATGTACCGTAAAGAATTAGTGGCGTTAAGGATTAAAATAAGTCTCTAATCTATTACTTTTGCCTCTGTTATATTGGCCCTGTAGTTCAATGGATAGAATAGAAGTTTCCTAAACTTTAGATACAGGTTCGATTCCTGTCGGGGCTACTTATAGAAGGCTTTCATTTTCGGAAGCCTTTCTTTTTTCCATTCCCGGAAACCCTTATCAGCACTGCAACAAATGTATTATCTTTCAAAATGCAGCATCAGGAATTTGAACCTCCTTCAGTATTACAAGACACTATAAATTGCTTTTGGTACAACAAAATGAATTCCGGAGAGATGCAATCAAGTTTTCAGGTACTTCCTGATAGTTATGCTGAAATTATTTTTTATTTCGGAAGTCTTTATAACATTTCTCACAATGGGGTTATGGAACCATTGCCATCACCATTTATAATGGGGTTGCTCAATCAGCCTATTCTTTTATACACGAAAAGCAGGTTAGAGATAATTGGTATCAGGTGCTTTCCCTGGACCGTCTTCGATTTGCTCGGATTACCATCTGGAAAAGAAGGAGTGCACATATTTGAGCATCCAATCGTTCAACTTCAACCCATATTGGATAAGTGGATTAAAGCTGGTAAAATGCATGAAGCGCTGGATGTAGTAAAACAGTATTTTATTGATGCACGGTCTCGAATTGCAATCAATAGTATGCTATTTAAAGCAGGAGTTGCTATGCAGAAAGCAAATGGTACCATGCCCGTAAGCCAGGTAGCGGCAGCGGCGCATGCAACGATGCGTACATTAGAAAGAAAGTTCAAACGATCTTCCGGCCACACAGTTAAAGATGTGTCAGCTCTGATGCGTTTCGAGCAGGTGCGAAACCAATTATGGCGTAATCCTGATTCCAACCTTGCCGGTTTAGCTCTTGAACTGGGTTACACAGATCAAGCTCATTTAAGTAAAGAATTTAAGCGCTACAGCGGTACTGCGCCGGCCGCATTTGCACGCAAAGCAAAAAAAAGGAAACAGGTTTTACTTAACGATTTTGTCGCGTTTGTACAAGACTGACAGAAAACCTTTAGAGAATTTTGTGGTGTAATTAAACAATGTAAAAATCATGTTATTAGATAATAAGAAAGTAGCAATTATCGGCGGAGGGCCAGTTGGCCTTACAATGGCAAGATTACTACAACAAAAAGGTGTAGATGTAACTGTTCACGAAAGGGACAAAGACGCTCTTACAAGAATTTGGGGTGGCACACTCGATCTGCATAAGCATTCAGGACAGGAAGCCATGAAAAAAGCTGGATTGTTGGAAAGTTATTATACAATGGCACTTCCAATGGGAATAATCATTGCTGACGAACAAGGCAATATATTGTTCACTAAAAAAATTACTCCCGAAAGTCAGTATGACAATCCGGAAATAAACAGAAACGATTTAAGAAAAATATTACTTGACAGTTTAAAAAGCGACACTGTTGTTTGGGATAAAAAGTTGACAGGGCTTTCAGCACACAATGGAAAATGGTTATTACAATTTGAAAATAAACCTGATGTAACAGCAGATTTTGTTATCGTAGCCAATGGCGGAATGTCTAAAATAAGAAACTATATTACGGATGCTGAAGTTGAAGATACCGGAACTTTTATTATACAAGGAGACGTACCTCAACCTGAAGTAAAATGTCCGGAGTTTTATCAGTTTTGCGATGGCAACAGGCTAATGACTGCATTTAAAGGCAATTTATTAGTCGCAAACCCTTACAACAACGGCCTGTTAAGCTATGGTGTAATTTTCAGAAAGCCTAAAGAATGGGTTGATAATAATGGGTTGGATTTTCAGAATACAAACAGCATTATTGAGTTTCTTTCAAACAGGTTCTCAAATTGGAATGAACGATACAAACAATTATTCCGATCAACATCTTTTTTTGTCGGATTGCCAACGAGAAAACTGCCATTGGATAACCCCTGGAAAAAATGATCGTCCTTTACCTATAACACTTATTGGGGATGCTGCACATTTAATGCCTCCATTTGCAGGTCAGGGTGTAAATATAGGGCTGGTGGATACATTAACTTTATCTAATAGCCTTACTAGCGGAAAGCATGAAACCATACAAGCTGCCATTAAAGAATATGAACAAAAAATGATTGTTTATGCAACAGAAGCGCAGATTGAGTCAAGCAAGAACGAAATAAAGATGCGTGATCCCGCCTTTTCCTTCCAAAAATTTATTCATTAAGTATACAATGGCCTTAAATGAAATAAATACATCATTTCCAGCGATAGCTGACAAAATATAAATAAAATTGAATTATTCTGCTTCGGAAAGTACAGACTTTGACTTAGTTTTAAGGATCTTAGGGACCTGCTCTGATGCCGCTTTCTTAAAGAGCATAGCACTCCAGACATGATCCAATGCAACCTGGTTGATTGCTTCGTAATCGCTGTCTACTAAAACTTCCCAGCTTGTATGCCTGTTCAAATCACTGGCAATTTTGCTGGTAACTTTAGGATAAGCTATCCACAACTTACTCTTAATATGCAAAGCGGGAAAAACATCACTTAAAATATTCGCCAACTGCGTACGGTTTACAGCGAATACCAGCGCAAAATCAATCTTCCTCACCTTTAATAAA
>JABDFS010000082.1 GCA_013286425.1 Bacteroidota bacterium | reverse complement strand
AGTTTGTTACAGGCGAGCGCGATCAATATGATTGATATGGTTGGCATTGGACCGTTTGTGGTGATGGGTTTTGTGGTTGAAAAAATGCACGAGCAATATTCTTTTTTATATGCATGGATCGCCGGTGCGCTTTTATCTTTTATTGATGGAATGATATGGAGTGAACTGGGCGCAACATTTCCTTTGGCGGGCGGCAGTTACAATTTTTTGAAAGAAGGTTTTGGTGAAAAATGGGGCAAGCCGATGAGCTTCTTATTTGTATGGCAAACTATGATACAGGCGCCGCTGGTAATTGCATCTGCAGCAATTGGCTTTGCACAATACTTTAATTATATAATGCCTTTGAATGAAATTGAAAGCAAAATTGTAAGCGGAGCAGTTGTTGTACTGATTGTTTTTTTGTTGTACAGAAAGATTGAAGCCATTGGTAAAATAAGTGTGTTGTTGTGGACTGGTGTGTTTGTAATTATGGGATGGATCATCATCGGTGCATTCATGCATGGCAATATTACAATGCCTGTTCAACATATAAATGATGGGCTTGAATTGAACAGCGCGTTTGCTGCAGGTTTAGGTTTTGCCTGCGTTAAATCTGTGTATAGTTATCTGGGTTATTATAATGTTTGTCATTTAGGTGGAGAGATAATCAATCCTGAAAAAAATATTCCACGCAGCATGTTTATTTCTATTGCCGTTATTTGTTTTTTGTATCTGATGATGAACATTAGTGTAGCCTCTGTTTTGCCGCTGCATGATATGTCAACAAGCAGTTTTGTAGTAAGTGAATACATTAATGCAATAGCGGGACCAACTGCTGCCGTAATTGCCACAGCTATTATTTTATGGGTGGCGTTTGCATCGGTGTTTTCAGCAACATTGGGTTATAGCCGCATACCTTATGCTGCTGCAAAAGACGGTGCATTTTTTTCAGTGTTTGCAAAACTGCATCCAACAAAAAACTTTCCTTATGTTTCTTTATTGATACTCGGCGCAGTTGCGTTTGTGTTTAGTTTATTATTCAAGTTAAGTGATGTTATTACAGCAATTCTAGCGATGCGTATTTTAATACAGTTTGTTGGGCAGGCAATAGGGTTATTGTTATTGCATAAGCGAAAAGGAAAAAGTTTTTTCAAATGGAAGATGCCTTTATATCCTTTGCCTATAATACTTGCTATTATTATGTGGTTATTTATTTTTTATTCAACGGAAGGAAAGATGATGTTGATTGCAGGTTGTATAATTTTTGCGGGCGTAATTGCTTATTTGATAAAAGCTGCTTACAGAAAAGAATTTCCGTTTAAAGAAGAAGATGAATTGGAGGAAGGAATTGAGAATATTGGTAATTGAAAGCAGCAATAAGAAAATGTCTTAATAAAACATCTGCTTTGCATATTAATTTTCTTTTTTAATCTTGCTTATAAAATTGCCATCATGAAATTATCACCTATTATAAGAATTACTTGCTTCTATCTTATGATATCTTTTTTATCTCAAACAATAAGCGCACAGGAAATAGGCTTGCAATTATACAGCCTGCGTGAGCAATTTAAAAAAGATGTTCCCGGCACATATGCCTTAATTAAGAGCTGGAATATACATGAGATAGAAGGCGGAGGTACTAATGGTATGTCGATGGAAGAATACAAAAAATTACTTGCCGACAATAATTTAAAAATGGTAAGTGTAGGTGTGGATTTTGATCAGCTCGCAAAAGACCCGCAACCTGCAATTGATGAAGCAAAGGCTTTTGGTGCAAAATATATTGTTTGTTTCTGGATACCTCACAAAGACACGACGTTTACAATTGATGATATTAAAAAAGCTGTTGATGTTTTTAATACAGCAGGAAAAATTATACAGGCAAGTGGCCTGAGTTTATGTTACCATCCGCATGGTTATGAGTTCAGACCATATGAGAGTGGCACGTTGTTCGATTACCTTGTTCAACAAACTGATGCAAAATATTTCAATTTTGAAATGGATGTTTTTTGGGTGAAGAACCCGGGGCAAGACCCTGTTGCTTTGCTGAAAAAATATCCGAACCGTTTTTTGTTATTGCATCTTAAAGACAGGAAGCCCGGAACTCAAGACAATCAAAACGGAACAGCGGATGAAGAAAGTAATGTTGTATTAGGTCAGGGCGATGTAAATATTGCAGCCATTATGAAAGAAGCAAAAAAAATCGGCGTCCAACATTATTTTATAGAAGATGAATCTTCAAGATCGGTACAACAAATTCCTGAAAGCCTTGTTTATCTGCACCAGTTGAAATAAACTATAAGTAGCTCAACCACCATTGTGTATGTGTTCTTCTGTAATTGTCAAACCACTTGCATGGTTTATATAAAACAGCAATTACAAAAAACCAGATTAGGTACATAACAGGTAAATCAAATCCAAAATGTTGCGGTCTGAACAGGAAAGGAACATTCGGATCAATAATATCTTTTGAAGTATATCCTGATGCAAAAAATATGATCACACAAAGAATATGGATCAAATAAAAATGTAGTACATAATAAAAGAAAGGGACCCTGCCATACATGCTTAAAATATCTGTGACTTTATTTTTTGCAGTCTCAATTAGTGAAAGAAAAATTAATGCCGGTCCGATCGTCATACTCAGGTAACACAATGATGGTGGGTATTTTGTAGTGTTTAAGAAAGACAAGAAAGTATACAATCCGTTTTTTTGTGTTGACCAATGACTTGGATCGCCGTAAGCATTTATATATCTCAAAACAATAAAAAATATTGTTACCGCGATACCAATCATTAAAACTGTTCTTCTTCTTTTTAGTGCATCATAATTCTTGCTGTATAAAATGCCGAAGCCATAACCTAAAAACATAACACCTGTCCACGGAAGAATTGCATACAAATCAAAAACAAAACGTGATTGTCCGTATTTAAATAGCGTCCCGAATGCGGTGAAAAATACACTCCATAAAACATGCGCTGTTCCTTGTTGTGGTAATTGAAAATAATCGAGAATGTTATGACCAAATGTTATGATGCAACCAATCAATAATATATATTTTATTGATGCGCTTACAAGCAAACCAAGGAAAACCATGCTCCACCCTGTTACCCAAATTACCTGCAGAAAAAAAACATTATATAATGGGTTGAATGAAAATGCAAGCGACATAACTACAAGTTCTACCAACACAAGCCACAAGCCCCGTTTTATTAAAAAACTGCTCAATTCTTTTTTTGTTTTGCGTTGACCTGCAAGAAATGCAGAAGCGCCTGATAAGAATACAAAGGTTGGTGCACAGAAATGTGTTATCCATCTTGTAAAAAATAATTGTGGTGTTGTGGTGGCAAGGTTTGTTGGCGAGTCGGTCCATGCCGTAATGTGAAAAAAATCGCGTACATGATCTATTGCCATAATAAGCATCACAACGCCACGCAGTGTATCTATAGATTGAATGCGTTGTTTTGGTTGTTGCAAAGCAATACCCATAGCAAAAGTTTTAGAACAGAAAGATAATACTCTGTTGCCATGTTTGATAAACAAAACTTCATGAATGGTTGAATATTTTTTCATTCATCTAAAATAATTCTTCCTATATAAATCATTTATCATGAGTGCATAATCATGATATGCTATTCTGATTTTTATATTTTTTAACTAAGGCAATAATAACCTCTCATATCTTTTATCATCTTATCAATATAAATGAAAATGCAGTTTGAAAATATCAATGTTTTACATAGAATTTTTCCGGCTGTTTTATTTCAACATTAAACATTCAATACATGAAAAAACTTTTATCTCTTTTATTATTTTATGCTGCAATAATTTCTTTTTCATCCTGTATTAAAACAGTTGATGCAGTCCCGCCGCAACCTGTTACAGATCCACTTGCAGGTTCCTGGTATTTGTATGATGCTTCTGAAAATAGCAATGGTTCATGGTATTCATTTGATCCCGGAATTTATGGTGTGCTTACATTTTATAACAATAGTAATGCGCAATATGATGATGGCAATGTTTTGTTGCAAGGTGATTGGAGTACAAACTATACTTCTGATGGTTATTACGATGAATATGGAAATTATTATACTGATGAACATGAAGGCTTTCAGTGTTCGTTTACAGGCAGCGGTAATAATTCTCTTTACTTATATTTTGATGATATCAGCTTTGCCGGTAACAACCAGTTTACAGGAACATATTATACAGGTAAAAGCGTAGAGCGTTACACTTTCAAACGATCTTATTAAACAGCAGTGTCTATCAAACAAAAGAGCCGTCTTTAATGACGGCTCTTTTAAAAGCACTAATGTTATTTAATCAATTTTTTTTCAGGCTTATTTAATAACAACAAATTTTGTATTTGAAATTAGTATTCCATCCTGTTCAACACTTATTACATAATTACCACCTCTGAGCAGAGATGAACCATTAAGATTATAAGTGTACTTGCCGGATTGTTTGTTTCCTACATTAATTGTTTGTGCAAGTTTACCAGTGTTCATGTCTGTGATTTTTAAAACAGTATTACCCGTTCTCTGCAATTCATAGTTTACCAATGCAGAACCCACAACAGGATTGGGCGATACTTTAAGTTCAGCTTCATGAACATTTTTATCGGCAACAATTGAAGAAGCAGTACCAATGCCAATTGCATAAAAGGCATCTTCAACAGATTTTACAGCCTGTGATGAAGCACCATACAAATCAGTTGCAGCGCTTATACATGCTGTTCTCCAATCACTGTATAATGCATTAGGAAATAGATAAACAGTTTCAGTTCTGTAAATAATGAATGCTGCTTTTGTGCCAATAGCTTTCACTGTATATGAATTACCATTATCATTTGTACCGCTGCCGCCTTCAACCAACAGATAATACATGTAATTACCAATACCGCTGTTTGTGTGCACACCGCCATTATCATTAAAGATTGAATTCACCCAATATTGTCCTTTATATGTGTTTGGCTGATGTTCCAGTTTTGGATTAGACATATCACGAATGATCCAGTTCATATCATTACTCAACTGCCAGTTAATGTCGTTATGTTTTGTATAGAACTGAACATTCTTTCCCATAATGTCGCTCATACTTTCATTAATAGCACCAGATTCTTTTTGATAAACAAGTGCTGATGTTGTTTGTGTAACACCATGTGTTAATTCATGGCCTGTAACATCAATGCCTGTAACGCCGCCGGCTTCACCTGTTGAACGTTTATTAAAGTTCATTGAGCTTCCATCCCAGAATGCATTGTCAATGTAAGTCGGATCGTTTACATAACTGGTTAATGCAGTTCCGTTTCCATCATAACTATTTCTATGAAATACTTTTGAATAAAATGTATAGGTTGATGAAACACCATAATGTGCATCCATTGCAGCCTGGTCAAAACCTGTAAGATTCCAATTAGATGAATTACTGGTGTAATCATTGCCGCGTAAACCGCTTTCACCATGTAATGTAATAACACCATTGCCTTTTGTGAGATCTCTAAGGCGATACGTGCCACCATTTAAATCGCTGTGAATGGTTTGTGTACCGCTCCAGTAAGTATTGGCAGTGCCAACGGCATCAGATGTATTGATGATATCATTCTTGCCAAGCACCTTACCTGTTTTTGCATCAACATAATAATTAGCGCGGCTTAATGGCTGATGTGCGTACACATCTACTTTGTAAGCCAGAATAAGATTTGCAGGATTAAAGCTTTCATCATCTGCTGCGCTGTTATTATACCAAACAAGTTTTGCAGTAGGGTAGTAAGAAACTCTGTTATCTTTCAACTGGTTCTTAAAGCTCTGTTCCATTTCTTTGTTCTGCCACATATATTCTTTGGCACCAACGTATTTAACTGCAATATCTACTGCTTCTTTTTGTTGTATAGCGGCAACTGAAGAAGCATTCTTTAAACTGGCATTAAGATCGGTTATAATTTCACCGCTCATGCTTGTAGCCTTACCGGATTTTGTTTGAACAATGTACATAGAACCTTCGATCGGAATGCCTTTGTACGTTTGATAGAACCTGTAGTTTACCTGTCCGAGATCATCGCTTTCAGATTTGATGAGTGATAGCTTTAGTGCAGCATCAAAATTGAAAACAGAGTTTGCCAGCGCTTCGGAGAAATTAACCTGCTGGCCTGCATTTAATGTTACAAAATGTTTACTTAAACCATTTTCGCCGCGAACTGTTTCACGCATGGAGCTTTGTGCGTTCGCAACTACAATCATACCAATTGAAGCAAAAAGTAGAACTGACTTTTTCATTTGATTTGGTTTTTTGATTAGAAAATAAATAATAGAGGAATGGTTTTTCTTAGTGCTTTTCGCTCACAATATACAATAGTTATTAAGTTTTATGTTTGATTGAGATAAGTATCTTTAATAAATCATCATGAATAAATATTGTTGCGATTAAATTAGAAAATAGTTTCTATTTTTAATATGAACTTCTGATGAAAATATGAATTGCAGTATATGAATAGAAAGTAGAATTGTAAACTTCCGCGTTGATTTCTTATTCTTCTTACGAATTTAAAATATCAAACTATGACATTAATGGGATTTTTAATATTGTTATTGATAGCTGCAATATGTGGTGGTATTGGACAAGCGCTTGCGGGTATAAATCTTGGTGGCTGCCTTGCTTCAATTATTGTTGGCTTTATCGGCGCTTACATTGGTGTCTGGATTGCAAATAAATTTGGATTACCACCCATTTTTGAAATCACTATTCAGGGTCAACCTTTTCCTGTTGTGTGGGCAGTGATTGGTTCTGCTATTTTTACTTTTATTATTGGCTTGCTGCGTAAAATTTTTACATGATGACAATGACTATTTTGCAGCAATAACATTCTTGTGCTATAAAGAAAAATTTATTGCCCCTTTATTTCTTCATTATAATATTTGCAAACGGGATTCATTAAACATTCATCGCATTTGGGCGTTGGTCTGCAAATTTCTCTTCCTAAAAAAGACATTGCCATGCCTGCATCCCATTCGCTTTTAGGTAATGCATCCATCATTTGCTTTTCTATTTTTTTAGGATCAGCACCAGTAGCAATTCCTAATCTTGGTGCAACGCGCACCGTATGCAGATCAACCATTATACCTTCCGGTTCTTTGCCGCTTTCACGCAAAATAACATTTGCAGATTTTCTTCCAATGCCGGGCAATACAGTTAGCTCATCATGTGTGTAAGGAATGTTTTTATCAGCCTTTATTGTTTGTGCAATCTGCAATAACCATTTTGATTTGTTGGCTGAATTTCGCACATCGCTTATACGTGTATGCAGATCTTTCTCTGTTGTATTTGATAAAGCAGTCATGTTAGGAAATGCTTCAAAAAATACAGGAGCAATTTTATTGATGTGTTTGTCTGAATCCTGTGCAGACAACACAACCATCACCATCAGTTGATAAGTGGTTTTATAATCCAAGGGATGTTTTGTGTTCTTATACTTTTTAAGTAAAGGCTTTATTGCTTCAGGCCAGTTAACGTTTGGATAGCTTTCCATGCTGAATAATTTGCCATAAATCTAAAGAAGATTATGGCATTTATAAAACTGCTTTTAAGTTATTTGAATATTGAAAACAAACTATGACAGAAAACCAGAGCTGCGCAATGATATGCAGTATAAGTGTTGGACGCAACGAAGTTCAATCGAAGTTTATTAGCTGGTAACCAAAATATAATTTATCTCTTGTTCGATTTATTTTTGATTCAGCGGAATATCTCTCTTCAACATTGCATCCCTGTTTGCCATTGTCCACGCAGTATAAAAAACAAGCTTTGCACGTTTAGACATAAGATCAAAATTTATCTTATCAACTGTGTCGGTTGGCCTGTGATAATCTGCATGCGTGCCGTTGAAATAAAAAATTATGGGAACACCTTTGCTTGCAAAATTGTAATGATCGCTTCTATAATAAAAACGATTCGGATCTTTTGGATCGTTGAACTTGCGGTCAAGCTCAAGATGAGAATATGTATTGTTGATGCTGTCTGAAATAGGCAGCAGATCGCTGCTTAATTTATCTTCACCAATCGTATAAACATAATTCGTTGAATCGCCGTAATTGCGTGAAGGATCTATTCTTCCGATCATATCAATATTCAGATCAACAGAAGTTGAATCAAGCGGAAACAATGGATGATTGGTAT
Source organism: Bacteroidota bacterium (assembly GCA_013286425.1). Taxonomy (GTDB): domain Bacteria; phylum Bacteroidota; class Bacteroidia; order Chitinophagales; family Chitinophagaceae; genus Parafilimonas. The sequence continues at coordinate 7,309 of JABDFS010000082.1, read as the reverse complement.
AATATTCACTTCCCCATAAACCTTTTTCTTCACCTGAAACTGTCATGAAAACAATCGTGCGTTTTGGTGCAAAACCTTTATCTCTCGCAGCCGCAAATGCTTCTGCAATTTGCAATACACTTGTCGTGCCGCTGCCATCATCATCAGCACCATAATAGATAACAGAATCCTGCATGCCAAGATGATCATAATGTGCAGTTATAAAAACATACTCACTTTTTTTATCAGTACCGGGCATTACGCCGATAACATCAGTACTCTGAAGATTGTTGGTTGTTTTAGTAATGTCGATAGTTGCATTGGTAGTATAAGTTTGATGTTTTGTATCAGCATTAACCGTTGCATTTAAAAGTGCCGCAGCTAATTTGTTTGAAATAAATAATGCAGGTGATCTGTTTGTTGTTGACTGCTGCAAATACATTCTGCCTTTAAATGCTGATTGTTTTTTTGGAAAATTATCAGATACAATCAGCACGCCTGCAGCATTGCCTTCCATTGCAAAATTTATTTTTCTTGAAAGCATCCTGAATGATCGCTCATCATCAGCAGTGCCTGTTACCATTACCCATTTGTGCTGTACATTAAGACTGTCATAATCGTTATGCGTAGAATCTTTCAAACCTTTTCCTGCAAACACAACATCACTTAAATTAAATGTGCCTTGTGGAATATTTGAACCCGCAACAGAAAAATCATCAGCGAATAAAAATGTTTTGTCATTTACTTTAAAACCTGCTGTTGCAATTGAATCCTGGTAAACAGGAAAGCTCAATTGATAGTCGCCGTTATTGCCCGGCAACAATTTTAGTTTTTTGAATTTATCCTCAATATAAGCAGCAGCTTTACGCTGGCCTTCGGTTGCTGTTTCGCGGCCCTGCATGCCGGCACCTGCAATTACTGTAAGTTTTTCTTTTAAAGCTGAAGGTGTAATGGTTGATGCAAACTTTACTGCATGCTTATCCTGCGCAAATGATCTGATCGAAATACCGATCAATAAAAAGAATAATAATTTTTTCATGACGCCCGCAAAATGAGAAAAAATGTGCAAAGCAGCAAAGTAAAATTATCAGAGGTATAAATGATGAGCGATTATTCCCACCGGAAAACCTTTATGGCTACTGCGTAAATTACAATGCCCCAAATGATGAGTACACCAACATCCTGCCAGCAACTTAAGAAGCTTGCACCTTCAAAAGAAATATTACGCATGGCATTGTTGAAATGCGTAAGGGGAAGAATATTACAAAATCCCTGCAGCCATTTTGGAAAAACACTTATAGGGAAAAATGTTCCTGCCAATAAAAATTGAGGCAATGTAAACATGTTGGCAAAAGGAGGGATCGTGCTTTCGTTTTTGGCAACACTGCTTACAACAAAACCAAATCCCATAAATACAATAAGTGCAATAAAACTCAGCAACATTATTTCAAGAAATGTAGCAAAGCCATGCACCAAGGTAAAATTAAAAGCCAATGCACCTAATGCAATAATAATTACTGCAGTCATCATCTGGAATACTACGCGGCTTAATGCTTCGCCTAAAACAATATACGTTCGACGGATAGGTGTCGCAAAAAATCTTTTTAATATTAATTGCTGACGAAGATTAAAGAATGTAAACGCTACACCAAAAACGCCAGCACTTAATAATGAAAAACCTAATTGCCCGGGCAAAATAAAATCTATACGCCTGTATGTACGGCCGGGAATTTTTTCAATGTTGTTACTGATGGCTGCAACCGTTTCTTTCTGCGGATATTTATTTGAATTGATATTGCTGATCACATCTTTTAAAATAGATTCAAGCACTTGTATGTTCTGTGGATTTACAGCTTCAGAACTTTTTAATTCGATCGTATAATCAGGATTTCCGGAAGGATTTTTCACAAGATTGATAACGGCTGTTATATTTCCTTTTTCAAGATCCTCCTTTAGCACACTATCATCTTCGGTTACAATATGAATGCTCGGAATATTTTTAATAGCATTATAAACAGGATTATTGATTGTGTCTGCATCTTTACTTAAAGCAACGTCAAGTGTAATGCCTCCGCTCTCACCAATAAAACCAAACACCAGTATAAATATCAATGGAAAAACAATACTGAATATTACTGCAGACGGGCTTCTGAATATTGATCGCAGGCTGCCTTTTGATATGGCAAGCATTGCTTTAAACTGGCTGTACTTTGTTTCCATAACGATGGGCGCAAAACTATTCTATGAATGATTATTCGGTGAATAAATTTTTGCTGTAACGAATAATTATAATACTTGTGCGATCAGCCTTTGGGGTTTTCAAAAACGATCATGATCGTTCCTGTTTGCGGTGTAGTTCCTTTATTGAATTTTAATTGATAAGCGCGTTTAACCGCAATAGCGTTCAAATCTGCAAACGGGCTTCCGGGTTTAACCTTTGCGCTGGTAACGGCTCCGTTTTCATCAACCGTAACATCAACAGAAACTTTTCCGCCGTATTTATATTCATCCTGGAAACGTGCCGAACTTGCAATGCGCCTGCCCTGCAAACCACTTGTAATGTTAATACCTGCAGTTCCTGTTCCGCCATTGCCGGTGTAGCTATCGCTGTTGATATTTCCATTAGGTTTGCCTTGGTCTCCATGACCACCGGCAACGCCCTGGTTATTGCTTTTGTTATAACTGTCTGCGTTGTTACCACTGCTTCCTGCATTCTTGCCACCGGCATAAACTGCTTTTGGTTTTGGTGGTGCAGGTGTTGGATTAGTGATTGGTTTAGTTGATGTTTTTTTTGCAACATTATTTACAGGCGCAAGTTCTTTTTTCTTTTCAGGTTTGGGTGAAGTATGAATTACCGGTGCATCCTGTTCTTTATTATCGGCAACATCAGGGTCTGTTGTTGCCTGTGCCTGTTGTGCGGGTGGTGGATTGAAATTGGTTTGTTGTTTCTGTGCAGGCTCGCCGGGAATTTGCGGCGGTACATCACCTAAACCCTGGTCGCTGTTGCCAAGATTTACTTCAACACCTGTATCAACAACAGGAATTGGCATAACAGGCAACGACCATGTAAATAAAACAAACACTAAAAACAAAGCAACTAAAATTCCGGTTGTATAACCAAGCGCTTTAAGATTTTTGTTTCTTTCAAAATTAATTTCAGCAATACTGCTATGCATAAAACAAATTTATTATTAAGCATTACAATGGCCTGTTATAAAGATGCTAACATATGTGAAAACAGTAAACGGTAAGCCGTAATAGGTTAACTGTTATCTTCTATGTTTATCTTGCAATACATGTTTCAATCAAAAAGCTTTCAATCAAAGAAAAATATCATCGTTGGCAGAAATCCTGTTGCCGAAGCACTTAAACAATACGCAGGAATTGATAAAATATTGTTGTTTAAAAATGCTTCAGGCGATGTTATCAATGAAATAAGAAAGTTTGCCAAAGAGCAAAATATACCGGTACAATATGTTCCTAATGAAAAGCTGAACGGTTTAACAAACATCAGTCACCAGGGAGTTATTGCATTTCGTTCAGCAGTAAAATACCAGGATCTGCAACAGATAATCGACTGGATAAATGATAAAGGTGAAACTGCTTTATTAATAATGTTAGATGGTGTTACTGATGTACGCAACATTGGGGCTATTGCGCGTAGTGCAGTCTGTTGTGGTGCGCATGCATTGATCATTCCTGAAAAAGGTGTTGGCGCTATAAACGAAGATGCAGTTAAGAGCAGCGCTGGTGCGTTGGAGCATCTGAACATATGCCGCGTGAACAGCTTATTAAAAGCTGTTGATGATCTTCACTTAAACGGCATAAAAGTTTTTACAAGCGAAATGAGTGCAAAGAAAAAATTGTATGAACTTAATTTAACAGATCCTTGCTGTGTAATTATGGGTAATGAAGAAAAAGGCGTGCAACAATATATGTCGAAAGCTGCTGATGAACATTTTTCAATTCCTATGAAAAGCGAATTTGATTCACTGAATGTTTCTGTAGCGGCTGGGATAATTTTATATGAAGCGATGAAGCAAAGGAGTTGAAAGTTTCAAGATTCAAGGCTCAAGAAGCAAGTTTCAAGAAACAAGAGTTATACAAACAAAAAACCTGTTGAAATTTCAACAGGTTTTTTATAAAATATCAATTCAAATATTAGTTGAATAAATACCTGATACCAAATTGCATTTGCCAGCGTGAAGATATACCTGTGCTGTTATTAAAGCTGTTAACATAAGGTACCTGATTTGTTGCATCTGCATAAGAAAAAGAAAACGCAGGAGTTTTATTATCAGCACCCAAACCTTCATATTTCAGGAAGTTTGTAGAAGCAGGAGCTTTGATAATTCCCCAGTTTTTGTTTAAGAGATTTCCGAAATTAATAATGTCGGCACTTAAACGCAGCGTATGTTTTTCCTTGCCATTTCCGCCGATATAAATATCCTGTGTAATGTTTAAGTTCATTTGTTTGAACCATGGCAACACAACAGAGTTTGCCTGAGCATATTCGCCGCGGTGAGCTGATAAATAACGATCCTGGTTAATAAAATTATTTAACTGTGCCCATATCTGGCCTGCAGTTCTTGGGTCAGTGCTGGTGCCAGTACCTGAACCACCTGAACCTGATTTAACAAGAACAATATCATCCTGTGTTTTTGGAATATAAATCAAATCATTTGAAGTATTACCATCGCCATTCAAATCACCATTATAAACATAAGAAGTTGCACCTGCAGGCGCCGCTTCATAATACACACCAAATGAAGTAGCAAAATGTTTTGCATATTCAAAGTGATAGCTTGCAAAACCTACCACGCGTTGAGGTAAGTACCAACTTGGACGGGCCAATATAGCTGCGTTAGGATCTGTATTCGCAACCGGGCGTGCAGACCATAAAGAGCTTGCAGTGCTTCCGCCTTCCATAGCTGTTCTTACATCCTGGTAAGTGTATGCTATACTTCCTGAAAAGTTTTTAAATGATTTCTGAATTCTTGCAGTAGCTGTATAAGACCATCCTTTATGTGTATTTGATAACAGAATTGCATTACCAATATTCGGATGTTGCAAATCAGTGCCTTTTGAATAATACTTATTGCTTACTGTTGTATAATCAGTAGGAGTAAAAACAGGATTCAGGTATCTTGTTCTGTCATCAGCCCCACCTAACGCAAAACCATTTTCTTCATTCAGGTTAACGTTAGACATATAAGTTGCGTTAAGGTCTTTGGTATATGTAAATTCAACTGTAGCTACCCAATTGCTTGTGAATTTTTTATCTAACGCAACATTTGTTTTAAGCTTGGTTGGATATTTATAACCTTTATCAATAACGTTCACAGAATAGCCTGTAGGTGTTTGAGTCTGCGAGATATTATTTTGTTCTAAATAGTAATTAAGTGCTTGTGTAGGATCTGCATAGAATGGGAAATTGTTTGCTGTAAAGGAGCCGAATTGCACACCATTGTTGGCTGCCTGGTTTTCAATCCATACAAATGGAGGTGCACCTTCGAATACACCAGCACCACCACGCAACTGCCATGTTTTATCACCTTTCATATCCCAGTTAAACCCAACTCTTGGTGACACAACCAGGAAACCATTAGGTGCTGTTCCAACATCATACGTAGCTCCATCTTTAAAGGCTAACTTATCAAAGTCAGGATTGTCTGTAAATTTATCCTGGTAATTTGTATAGTCAAACCTGATACCATATACAACTGTAAGTTTATTTGAGGCACGCCATTTATCCTGTGCAAACAAACTAAGATTTGTAGCGCCTGCATAAGCAAACGGGAAATCACCATTAGGCAATGTTGAATATGACTGGTAATAAGTTTTTGAATTACCACCATTCATGAAATCGCCCAAACTATTAAACTGGTAAACGCCCTGGTAACCTGGAGCAAAAGCATTCTGATATTTTTTATAGCTGTTTTGGCTGCCTATTGTTATTTCATGGCCGCCTTTATACAGTGTGAAGATATCAGTTAGATTGTATGAATCCATGTTAAGCTGGTTATTATACGTATACATTTCATAACCCATAGTTGTATAGATATTACCGTTAGATAAAATATCAACCAATGGAAAAGTACCGGAAGTTTGTGGCGAACGAAAATCTCTTTCCTGTGTATAACCAATCTGTAATTTATTAGATGCTTTATTGCCAAAACGTGTATTCAATTCAGCAATGAAAATGTTCAGGTTATTATTAATTCTGTAACCACTGCCGTAATATGGCAAGGGGTTTCCGTTTGATGTAGGCTGACCACCTGTGATTTGCCCAAAGCCTGGCCTGCTTGTACTTGCAAACTGGTCAGCATAAGATTTCAGGTAATTATACATGAAAGAAAAAGTATTGGCAGCATTAATGTTCCAGTCAATGCGTGCATTTACTTTATAGCTGTTTGTTTTAAAGGAATAGCCCTGGTATGCACCCGGATCATAATTGTATTTACTTTTCAGATAATCTGATAAAGCGTTTAGTGTGTCTGAGTTGGAAACAGAAACGCTTCCGGGCACTGGTGGATTTTCTGCTGTGGAAGGAACAATGCTGGTAGCAGGTGCGCTTTGCACACTTTGCTCGGCATTCACAAAAAAGAATAATTTATTCTTTATGATAGGGCCGCCAAAGCTGGCTCCTGAAAGATTAAATGAGAATGGCTGTTTGGGAACAATAGTATTTCCTACATGGTAACCTTGTGTACCGGGCCCTTTTAAATAAGTATAAACACTGCCCCTGAACATATTTGTTCCGCTGCGTGTAACTGAGTTAATGCCTGCACCGGTAAAACCACCTTGCCTAACATCATAAGGAGAAAGATTAACCTGTATCTGGTCAATCGCATCTAATGATATTGGCTGTGCACTTGCCTGGCCTCCTAACGTGCTCGACAAACCAAATGAATTATTAAAGTCCGCGCCATTTACAGTTACATTATTAAAGCCTGAATAAGCTCCTCCAAAACTCAACCCGTTTGAAGATGGTTCAAGCTTGGTAAAGTCCTGGATAGAACGATTAATTGTTGGTAATCTTTCAATTTGACTACGCGTAATAATTTCCTGTGCGCCCGTGCGGCTATTATTGAATATTTTTCCCTGGCTTGCTGTAGTCACAACTACATCTGAAAGCTGGGTAGCTTCAGGAATTAATGCAAAATCAGCAGTATAATCCTGGCCTAAATTAAGTGTAATGTTATCCTGTTGTTGTTGTTTATAACCAACAAATGAAACAGTTAATGTATATGGTCCGCCAACGCGCATGCCTGGCAGGTTGAAGCGGCCATCTTTACGTGTTGTTGTTGTGTACTTCGTACCGGAAGGA
>JABDFS010000081.1:15248-15635 GCA_013286425.1 Bacteroidota bacterium | reverse complement strand
GTTCTTTTATTTTAATATTAAAGACTTTCATTCTCGACAAACAGATTCAAATCGTTCATATCCATTCTGCTTCACGAGGAAGTTTTTTTCGAAAGAGTTTAATCATTCTTTTATCTAAATTTTTTGGTAAAAAAGTAATATTTCATATACACGGAGCAGAGTTTCATATTTTTTATAAACGCTCTTTGTTCAAGTTCTACATAAGATACATTTTAAATTGCAGCGACAGAATTTTATGCTTGTCACCTCAATGGAAAAACTTTTATAGTGAATTGACCTTACCACAAAAAATAAACATTTTAAATAATCCTGTTGCTGTACCTAAATTACAAAACAACATAAGCAAAATAGCTTTACTCAATTTTTTATTTTTAGGACGAATAGGTG
>JABDFS010000081.1:0-15238 GCA_013286425.1 Bacteroidota bacterium | reverse complement strand
ATTTGCTCGAAGCAATAAATTTATTAGAAGAGCCACATCGTAAACAAATTCAATTAACAATTGCGGGTGATGGCGACGCACAAATATTAATTAATAAAATAAATCAGCTAAAATTACACAAGCAAGTTGTGTTTAAAGGATGGGTGAATGGTTTAGAAAAAGATAAGCTACTTAAACTATCTGACATTTTTGTTCTCCCCTCCTATAATGAAGGTTTACCAGTTTCAATTTTAGAAGCGATGAGTTATTGTAAGCCAGTCATTACAACTCCGGTTGGCGGTATTCCTGAATTAATTAAGAACGGTTATAATGGATGGCTTTGTAAACCGGGTGACATTGAGAGCTTGAAATCAATTTTCGAAGAGATAGTAAAATATCCAAAGAAAATTGCAGAATATGGAAAAAATTCTCAAACTATAATTAGTAATTATTTCCCTAATGCTGTATTCAGTCAACTAACTAAGATTTATTCTGAACTTTTAATGTAAATCCAATTATCTAGCGAATAAAATATAAGCCATAATCTCATCTATGAATAGGCGAAAACTTTTAAATAGCATTCGTAAAGTTCCACCCCAGGTTAATTATATTATTTCAGAAACGTTTTTAAACTCTACGATGTTGTATGGAAAGTTGTATAAGGATTATCAAAATAAGCTGCTGGCAAATTATAAGTTTTATGATAACAAACATGATTTGATTAATTTAGTTAACACAGCGATTCTTAATGTGCCTTATTACAGAGAAAAATATAAAAACTTAGTTATTAAGAGTATTGATGATTTTCAAAAAAATATAGGCTTTATAGATAAGGGTGAAATAAATAAAAATTTTAAATTCTTTTTTTCTGATGTTGAAAATATTGACCAATATGACCTTTTAACAACTGGAGGCACCAGTGGTACTCCGCTTAAATTATACTTGCCAAAAAACAGATACATACAAGAACTTGCCACCTTGCATTTTATATGGCATAATGCTATCGGATTCAAGAATGAATTCAAAGCGGTACTTAAGAATCATAAACTAAATGGAAAGACATATAGAGTAGATCCGATTACTAAAGAATTTATTTTTGACGGCTTTACCTTTACAAATCACTACTTTGATAAGATATATGCTGTATTAAAAAAATATAAAATAAAATATCTGCTCTGCTACCCTTCATCTGGCTATGAATTTTGCAAATATGTTTATACATCTGGTAAAGACTTTTCATTTCTGAAAGCAATCATTGCTTCTTCAGAAAATACATACAACTTCCAAATGAAACTTTTCATTGAAAAAATGGGGTTAAAGTTTTTTACATGGTACGGCCATACAGAAAAGTTGGTTTGTGCCGGATACTGTGCGAATGCAAATTATTATCATGTGGAGCCAACTTATGGTTATTGTGAATTATTAGATGAGTATAATAATCCGGTTATGCATAAAGGCCAGATAGGAGAGATTGTAGGCACAACGTTGCATAATTATGGAATGCCTCTCATACGTTACCGAACGGGAGACTTTGCGGAATTCCTTGCGAATGAATGCCCTCATTGTGGTAGGAAGGTAACATTGTTCAAAACTATATTAGGCCGTTGGAAAGGCGACCGCATTTATACAAATGACGGAACCTATGTTACTACAACTGCTTTAAATTTACATGATGAGCATTATTTGGTTCTAGATGGAATACAATATTTCCAGGAAAGAAAAGGAGAATTGGAAGTCCGCATCATTCCTAACAATAAGTTTACTGAAAACCATAAAATATCCCTTGTTCAACATTTCGAAAGCATTTTTAAAAATAAAATGATAATAAATATTAAAGAGGTTAATTATTTAGAGAAACTCCCCAATGGTAAATTCTTATTACTATTAAGTAAAATTCCTGATAACGATGCTTGAATTCAAATTCGTTTTGTTGCTTATTTATGAATAGCATAACCTGGTACTTAAATAGGTTAAAAACAATGACAGTGCAGGAAGTTGCTTATCGCATTAGTCAAACTATTCAAAACCAATTTGAAAGGAATGGATACCGTTCAATTGATCATTTTTCACAAAACTATAAGGATGTCTTGAACAATACTTTGATATTGGAATATGAGCAAATACCCTTTGAATTAACTAATGAATTTAAAGATTATACTCTTTTTGAATTTTTTGGTAGTACACTTGATATAAGAAAGAAGATTGAATGGCACCTCGATGTTACATCAGGCAAGCGTTTTCCCTTGTCTTTTTCAAGAGATATAGAAATACGATCAACAAAATACGGAAGTGCAAAAGTAGTTTGGGAAATAAACAGGCTTCAGTTTCTTTTGCCTTTAGCATTAAAATATAGTTATAGTCGAAATGAAGCAGACTTAGAGCTTTTTTTTCAGCAGGTAACAAACTGGATCAAAGAAAATCCATACATGACAGGAGTCAACTGGTATAGTAACATTGAAGCCAATATCAGGATAATTGTTTGGTATTTTTGCTGGCAGATTTTATTCCAGGTTCCGCATATAAAAGAAAATAAACCATTTCTTGATTTTTGCGAACAGACGTGGCTTCCATGCATCTATCAACATTGCGTATACAGCTATTCGCACCCTTCAAAATATTCTTCTGCAAATAACCATCTTGTTTCTGAGTATGCAGGGTTATTTATTGCATCTGTATTTTGGGATTTTAAAGAGAGTGAAAAATGGAAAAAATATGCGCGGAAAGGCTTGGAAAAGGAAATTCAATTACAACACAGCATAAATGGAGTAAACAAGGAAGAAGCGGCAGAGTATATCCAGTTCATTACTGATTTTTTTCTTCTTTCTGTTGCGGTTGGAAAAAGACATGGCGTTGAATTTTCTTATACGTATAATGAATACCTTCTGAAAATTTGCAATTATATTTTCAACCTGTTGGATATAAAAGGCAACTATTGCAAATACGGTGATGAAGATGATGGTAAAGTCTTAACTACAAGTACAAATGCGCAATTCAATAACTTCAATTCTATTCTTATGTCAGGAAGAATTCTTTTTGAGAATGGTGCTTTTAAAGGAGTTGCAAGTGATAAAATTGACGTAAAAAACTTTTTGCTTTGGGGAATGGATGGAAAAAGGAAATTAGAAAATATTCAAACGATAAAAGATAATCGCAGCAGTTTTTTTCTGAGAGATGAAGGGCATTTTATTTTTAGAAAACAGTTTAATGACAGTGAGATTTATATGCATTTTGATGCAGCGCCTCTGGGCTATCTTTCCATTGCAGCGCATGGTCATGCAGATGCTTTATCACTGGTGTTACATGTAGATGGTTATCCGTTTATAGTTGATGCGGGAACATACACTTATCATACGGAAGCAGAGTGGAGAAGCTACTTTGTAAGCACCATAGCTCATAATACAATTTGCATTGATGGCAAAAATCAGGCACAGCATGCAGCCGACACACTATGGTTGAAACATTATAAAGCGAAAGTTACAGACATGACCATTTCGCAGGACATGGAATCAGTTACAGGATATCATAACGGTTATGAAAAATCGGGTTGTATTCACAAACGGACGGTTGTATTTAACAGGAATAATAATTCTTTTGAAATCAGGGATGAAATTGCAATAAAAGGAGGTACTCATAAAATAGAAATGCCTTTTCATTTACATCCTTCCATTCAGCCTGAGATGAAAGATAAAAATACATGGGTACTAAAAAATAAGGATTGTGCTAAAGAAGTTGAAATATTATTCGACCAAAAACTTAGTATTAACTCTGTTATCGGGCAAGAGAATCCAAAATTAGGTTGGTACTCATCTTCATTTCTTAAAAAGCAACCGTGCTGGGTTGTAAGAGGTGAACTTGTAAGTGCGGAATCATTAAATCTGCAAACTATTATTAAGATTAATGTATAAATTTTCTTTTAGGTGCTTGTTCAAAAGCTTTAAGAATGGAGTAATAAGCAGGTTTTCGCATTAAATTTTCATCAAAAGGCAATGGTCTGCAGGATGCTTTGTCTGCCCTCAGAATTTTTCGAAGATTGTACCATGAGTATTTATCGCTCAGGCCCCATGTTACTACTGAAATAACAGCGCGCTCATCTAATGCCGCAGATAAAAATTGTTTATAAAGGGCAGCAACTTCGTTATCACGTCCACTTATATCTGCTGGCGTGGTATCGAAATCGAAAACATCTAATTCAGTGATCATGATTTTATAGCCGCGGTCACTTATTTCTTTTAAGAAATTCCGGTATAAATTTTCATTGAAAGTTGTATGATTAATTTTCAAATGAGATTGAAGTCCGATAGCATCAACAGGAATTTCATTTTTTTTAAAATAGTCCAACAATTTCAATAAGGATGTTCGCCTTGATTCACTATAAGTATCATCTGCTTCCATTCCATAATCATTGTAAACACGAACAACATTGGGCATTACTGTTTTTGCCTGCATGAATGCCAAATCAAAAAAAGATGAACCAAGCTTTTTTAGGAAAACTGAGTTTCTCAATCCCATAATGTTTTTATCATTAGGTTCAATTGCTTCATTTACTACATTCCATGAAAAACAATTCAGGCCATACAACGAACCCATGATTTTTATATGTTCACTAATAGCTATAGTAATATCATTGTCATCATTCATCCAGTCGGGCAGAAAACTATGCCATAATAGATGGCCTCCTGTAAGTTTCAGATTATCCTTTTTTGCAAACTGTATGTTTAAATCTTCCCATGCTGATGTTGTACTATCCGGAGATGGGAAGGAGTTTTTCCAACTCCAAATGGGTGCATATAAACCACATTCATTTAAAAAAATTCTCGAATATTCTGGTGGAGCATTTGAAAATGCAACGTCACTTGCAGATCCATATTGTAATCCTGCCTTAGCAGCCATTAACTGTAGATTGGAGTTGATGTTATTGACAACCTTGAATCTGGTATAAAGATTAGCTGTAATTAAGGTTAGGTTTCTAATAAAAGATCTTCTATCAATCATATACTCATAATTTATTTGAGAATAAAAACCCAACTCGAAAGACAGATACCTGTGAACAAATACTTAAACCAAATTTATGAATATTAGCATCTTTGGATTGGGCTATGTTGGCTGTGTAAGTTTAGGATGCCTGGCAAAAAATGGCCATACTGTTATTGGTGTTGATATCAGTACAACCAAGGTAAATCAAATAAACAAAGGGCTGCCTACAATCATTGAGAAGAATATTGATATTATCATAAGCGAACAACATAAGGCCGGAAGAATAGCCGCCACTACAGATTTTAAAAAAGCTATCCTTGAAACAGATACCTCAATAATTGCTGTAGGAACACCAACATCTGCACATGGGCAGTTGAACCTGGAATATATTTTTAAAGTTGCTGAAGATTTCGGTAAAGTAATTGCAAAAAAAAATTCTTTTCATATTATAGCCATTCGCTCTACCGTTATGCCGGGAACTGCAGACAGGTTTTCTAAAATTATTGAAAAGCTTTCAGGCAAGAAGAGGGATGTTGATTTTGCCGTTTTAAGTAATCCTGAATTTATGAGGGAAGGCAGTGCAGTACAGGATTATTTTCATCCTCCCTTTATTTTGATCGGTTCCGGCAATAACCAAGCTTCAGCAATATTAGCCTCCCTTTATAAGGATTTGGGAGTTGAGATTATTACCACAGGGACAAAGGAAGCTGAGATAATGAAATACGTAAACAACACGTATCACGCGCTCAAAATATCTTTTGCCAATGAAATAGGGAATATATGTAAAACATTGCGGATAGATTCACACCGTGTAATGGACATTTTTTGTAAGGATAGAATATTAAATATCTCTGACTATTATTTTAAACCTGGTTTTGCTTATGGTGGTTCCTGTCTCCCTAAAGATGTAAAAGGACTTCAAATGCTTGCTTATGATAATTATGTAAATGTGCCCCTTATAAACAGTATAAGCGAAACAAACGATTTACAAATTAAACGAGCGGTAGAAATCATACAGGAATCCAAAATAAACAAAATCGGATTCCTGGGATTAAGTTTTAAAGCCGGAACTGATGATTTAAGAAATAGTCCTGCGGTATCATTAATTGAAACGCTTTTGGGTAAGGGTTATAAGGTCAATATTTATGATAATAAAGTAAAGCTTTCGCTGCTCACAGGTACTAACAAAGAATATATAAAAAAGCATATTCCACATTTATCAAAACTGATGGTTAACGAAGTTTCTGAAATACTTCACACATGTAAAATGGTAGTAGTACACAATAGAGAAAGTGAATATGAAGAAGCGCTGCTTAACGTAAATGGCAGCATTCATATTCTGGACATGATAGGAATAGAAAAACTAAAGAGCAAGCCATTGTATAAGGGAATCAATTGGTAACAACGCCCGTGAAATAATAAATCAAATACCGCTTAAAGTCAACAATCTTAAATCTCTCACCTGGCGAAAGAAAGAACACGTATGAACTTGCTAATCTTATTTATTCTCAGCCGATGAAACGCCTATAAAAATTTTGATTTTGAACTTCAGTTAATCTTTATAAATGAACCCGCTAAAAGGAAAACACATTTTAATAATAGTTGAAAATCTACCTGTGCCCTTTGACAGGCGAGTATGGCAGGAAGCTAAAGCTTTAAAAGACGGTGGTGCAGATGTTTCAATAATTTGTCCTAAAACCAATGATTATAATAAATCATTTGAAAACATTAATGGGATATTTATTTACAGGCATCCCTTAAAAGAAGCAAGCGGAAGTTTAGGTTACTTCCGGGAATATGTAACAGCATTTTTTTGGCAACTCTGGTTTAGTTGTAAAATATATTTCAGGAAACGCTTTCATGTTATTCATGGTTGTAATCCTCCTGATTTGATCTTTATAGTAGCGTTAATCTTTAAAGTCTTTGGTGTAAAATATGTATTTGACCATCATGACATAAATCCAGAATTATACATAGCGAAATATAACAAGAAAGGCCTTTTTTTCAAGTGTTTGCTTTTCGCCGAACGATTAACATTTGCAACTGCTAATTATTCTATAGCAACAAATGAGTCTTACAAAGAAATTGCAATTCAAAGAGGGAAAATGAATCCTGATAAAGTTGAAGTAGTGCGTAGCGGCCCTGAACTTGGCAGACTGAAGATCATGCCACCTTATAACTGTTACAAAAAGGGCAGAAAGTATTTGGTAGGCTATCTTGGGGTAATTGGTGTGCAGGAAGGATTAGATCTTTTATTAGAATCGATCAGATACATCGTGAACAAAAGGCAAGATGTACAATTTGCTATTGTGGGTAAAGGGCCGGAACTTGAAATAATAAAAAAACTTTCAACAGCACTAAACTTAAATGAATACGTTGATTTTTATGGCAGAGTTGCAGATGAAAAAATGCTTGCAATTTTGAACACTTCAGACATCTGTGTGAACCCTGATAAACCAACCCCGATGAACAATTTGTCTACCATGAATAAAATAATGGAGTACATGGCTCTGAAAAAACCTATTGTGCAATTTGATTTAAAAGAAGGAAGGTATTCAGCGCAAGAAGCGTCATTATATGCAAGTGATGTAAATGATTTCGCTCAAAAAATAATGCTCTTACTTAACAACAGTGAACTAAGAACCCAAATGGGAGAATTAGGGTATAGACGGGTAATTAACGAATTAAGTTGGAGTTATGAGAGTAAAAGACTACTTGAGTTTTATCGTAAAATTTTTGGTGATTTAAGCCAGTCTTCAAATTTGATTCAAAGACAAAAGGCAACAAATTCAAGCTTTAATAAGGTTAGGGGTGGTATAATAGGTTTAGGAAAAATGGGAATTTCACATGCTGCAATTATTGGCGCTAATTCAACCATATCTTTTACATCAGCCTGCGACACTTCCTCTTTTGTATTAGAAGCATTTAAAACTTATACAGACATAAATACCTATACAGATTTTAAAAAAATGCTGGATAGTGAAGCGCTCGATTTTATAATAGTGGCAACCCCAACTAAGTTACATTATGAGATGATAAGGTATGCTGTTGAAAAAGGCATACATGTATTTTGTGAAAAACCTTTTCTTCTTAATACAGAAGAAGGGGAAGCGCTTGTTAAAGCCGTTAGTACAAAACATTTAATAAACCAGGTGGGCTATCATAATAATTTCATAGGGACATTTAAAGAACTTAAACGCCTGGTGAAAGCAAACGTACTGGGAGCAATTACCGGTTTCAGGGGCGAAGCATACGGGCCTGTTGTAGTTAAGAAAAAAGGTAATACCTGGCGGTCGAAAGCTGAAGAAGGCGGGGGCTGCCTGTATGATTATGCTTCACACGTTATCAATTTGATACAGGAAATTATTGCTCCACCGGTGAACGTGAAGGGCGCTGTTTTAAAAAGCATTTATTCCAATGGTGTGGAAGATGAAGTGTATTCTGTATTGCAGCTTGAAAACAATGTAACCGGTTTGCTTAGCGTAAACTGGAGTGATGAAACCTACCGGAAAATGAGTACCACGCTTACCGTTGAAGGGGTGAAAGGCAAAATAGTATGCGATGCCACAGAAATAAAAGTGTATCTGAAGGAAGATGCATCCGCCTACGGGTATGAAAAAGGCTGGACCATAAGACCGCTAACTGATTTTACCGAAGGAGTAAATTACTATTTAAGAGGAGAAGAATACAGCGCGCAGATAGATTATTTTATCAATAACATAATACGAAAAACACAGGGTACAATCAATACATTTCAACAGGCCTTGTACACAGATAAAATAATAGAAATGATAATAGGCCAGGCTAAACCAAACTGATATTGGATAAGATACTTTTAGGGGATAATTCTTTTTTTGCAGTCAACCACATTTCTGAAGAAAAAGCGAGAGCGCAGGCCATTCGCTTTGCAGAAGATGCTGCTATCCTGAAAGTTTTGGATGATGCCATTGATACAGGCATACATACATTTATGTGCACTACCTATGAACGGATCGGCGCCATCTGCAGCATGATGAAAGAACAGCCGGAACGCTACGCAAACTTCAATTTTTACCCCTGTATGCCCTATGCGCATAAATATGCAAATGCTGTTACAGAACACGGCATTTTAGGAACGTTGAAACAATATATACCCGGTAATATGATCGGCACCTTTACAAAGGGCGGGTTTGCTTTTGTGAACAAAGACTTTTCAAAGTTCATGGAGATACTGGTAGATGCAGAAATGAAAATGTTTAAAGGGATGAACACACCGGTAATATTTATTCAAAATGCGG
Source organism: Bacteroidota bacterium (assembly GCA_013286425.1). Taxonomy (GTDB): domain Bacteria; phylum Bacteroidota; class Bacteroidia; order Chitinophagales; family Chitinophagaceae; genus Parafilimonas. Next base: position 6,008 of record JABDFS010000081.1, on the reverse strand, counting down.
TAGTGGACATGATACTGGGTTTGAAGATGCACCGGTTTTTTGCGGATTATGATGCCTACATCCGTAAAAAATATAATGCGGAGCCGGGTTATATTACTATGAATATGCCTATGCTGGTGGATGCGTTAAACAGTGTTGGCATACAAAACCCGATCATCTGTACTTCAGTTAATAAGATTGGATTCAGAATGGCAGGAAGCCAACAGCTACATGAAAAGTATTTGCTGGAAAAAGAGTTCCGGCCAATTGCCATGCAGGTGCTGGCAGCAGGAGCGCTAAAACCCCAGGAAGCAATTGAGTACCTAACAAAATTTCCACGGATAGAATCTGTTTTATTTGGAGCATCCACAAAAGCACATATACAGGAAACAAAAGAACTGATCGAGCAGTATTTGCCGGGGTTAGCAAAATGATATTTTGATGATTACTGATTTTGGGGTTTTGAGATTGATGGAGCAGGCAGCTTTAAAGTAAAACCAGGCATTCCCCGATCAGCAATTAATTACTTCAAAGACTGGTTTACAACCAGTAAATGATAATACTTTACCTGGTATAAAGCAATAGTATAAGAGCAGTCCGGAGGTAAGATGAAAATGATCAAAAAGATTCTTAAGAAGATAATATCGGGTATCAATGCATTATACATGGAAGAAAGAACGGCTATTGCCAATGAAATGGAATTTGAGGTTTTACGAAATGGTTTCTGGCCTGTATTCAATGCAGGGCTATGGGAGCCGGAAACGCTGGCATTTTACCGCAAACACGTTTCTCCGCTGAAAGAGGTTATCGATATAGGCGCCTGGATAGGGCCAACTGTATTAATGGCTTACTCGCTCAATCCTAAAAAGGTATCTGCTGTTGAAGCAGACCCGGCGAATTACCAGGTTTTAAAAAGAAACTGCCTGCGGAATTACCTGGCCGATAAAGTGGAATTGCATTGTGTTTGCATTTCAGATAAAACAGGTGAAACGGTGAACTTTGGTTACATAGATAAAAAAGACCCGGATGATTCAATGAAAGCAATAGGAAAGGCAGGTGTAAAAGTAAAAACAGTTGCCCTGAAAAGTTTTTTGCAAACAAAGAACCTCCCGGATACAAACATCATTAAAATTGATATAGAAGGCGGTGAACAATATATTGAGGAAGGGCTTGGTTACATTGCTGCGTTTCAGGGAATAAATATTTTATTGTCCATGCATCCTCCCTTTTGGGCAGACCTGAATAAAACCACAGATATGTTTTTAAGGGTATTTCAAAAGTTTACTGTGTATTCCGGTAAAGAGGAGATATTACCTGATGGGCGATGGAGGGAGATGATAAGCGAAAAAGGTAACGGGAGCAAGCCCGCTAAAGAAATGTTTTTTACCCTGATACTAAAAACAAAAATTTTGGTTGACGAAACAGGGTATAACGCGTAAGTGGTTATGTTTATCCTGCGATATCAATGTTAAAAATATAACCTGAGTTGCTTAGAAGATTAGCCGCGTATAAAGTATTCAGAAATTTTTCTTACTTAACCGTTGGCAGTGGAATATCCCAGCTAATAGGCGTTTTTACAGTCATCAGGATAACCAGTTTATTTTCCCCGGAGAAGTATGGAATATATACGTTCATTATATCGCAGGGAACATTATTGTTTACTATCGGCGATCTTGGAATAACAAATGTTGTGATCCGTACAATAGCACGCAACAGCAGCCGCACGGGTGATATTATTTTTAACGGAGCGCTTATAAGGTTTTTTTCGGTTTCATTACTGATCCTGTTATATGCAACGTATAATTATTTTTTTGGCAACTTAAGCTCAATACAGGTTGTATTTGTTTACTTATTTGCACTGGTAAGTTGTTTTGCACATTTATTTGAGATCGCTTTTACGGGCAATCAAAAAATGTTGCCCGTATCTGTTATTAATATCTCTTACAGCCTTGTTTGGTTTTTAACGGTTATTACTATTCCCGGTAAATATTTTACCGTTTCATTCCTGTTTACTGCATTCCTGGTGTTAAATACATTAAAAGCAACGGCTGCGTTTATAGTACTGAAAACAAAACGAATGCTTACAGGCGCTGTGAATATTTTGCGGGTATCTTCAAAAGCATTGCTGAAAGAAAGCCGTCCTTATTTCTTTTTAATGCTGGTTATGTTACCGGCAACTTATCTTTCGAATAACTTTCTGCAACTGAACTCAACCAATACAGAGATAGGTTATTTCAACCTGTCGCAAAAGCTAACAGCGCCTATTGACCTTGTACTTGGGTTTGCATTGTCTGCGCTTTTCCCTAATTTATCTGCGCTGTGGATTGACAATGAACCGCGCTTTAAGCAGCTTGTTGCAGCCTGGTTTAAATATTTTATGCTTGCGGGAATGTTGTTGTGTTTTGTGTTTACCCTGTTTGCCCGTGAGCTTATTTCTTTCATCTTTAAAGCTGATTATTTGCCTGCGGCGCCAGTTTGCCAGTTACAGGTCTGGTATGTTTTCCTTATTGGGGTTAGCAGTTTAACAGGTATTATTCTAGGCGCTGTAAATAAAGAAAAACTGGTTTTGCGATCAGGCATTGTAAGTGCGTTGCTCGCAACGCCCATATTATACACCGGCAGCAGGTATGGAGCTTTGGGATTGTCTTACGGATATGTTATTGCATTTGCTGTTTCCATGGCGTATGTGTGGCATCTTTTTAAGAAAGGTGTTGCGGTCTCCATCAAAAACGATGTTTTATTATGGTTACTGGCATTGGCATCTTTCCTGCTTTCTTATTTTGTATTGCAGAACATGGATATACCACTTAAGATCGCCTCTGCCGTTGTTGTTGCGGCTGTTGTTTCTGTTTATTTTGTGAAATCAGGTAAAACAATTTTAGCGCGATGAGCATTAAAGGGATTCAATTTATATTTGTTTTCTTTCTTGTATTATTTGCCTTTAATTTTTTCGGGGCCAATTTTATCAACGGTCACTTTATACATTATTCCAATTTTATTTTTTGCCTTGCAGCGATAGGAATGGCGCTGCCTTTTGCTTTTATTAAGGGTAAGGTTTTTGAATTACCGGTACAGCTTATGTGCCTGGGTATTGTTATATCGGTGCTGATGGCATATTTCTCATGGCAGCAACCCTTTATGTATACTATACAAGGCACCGTCCCGGCCTTGCTGTGGGTGTTTTTCTTCTGGTTATTAAGGGTAAAATTCCCGGTGAAACTGCTTGAAACAATCGTGATTATTTACGCCTTTATTTATATTGTTTTATACCTGTTTCAATTTTCCAATCCCAACAATTTACTATTTGGTATTTTATTCCAGGATACCAGCGCTTATTTTGGAAGAGATATATTCAGGATCGTTTTTCCCGGCGGAGGTGTTTTTTTTCTTGCCGTTTTTATAGCGCTTAACAAACTCACTTCACAAAAAGAAGGAAGAATTTTATGGATATTTTTTGTGATTGCCGGTTTGGTTATACCGGTTATGCAGGTAACAAGAACTTACATTGTTAGTGTGCTGATACTTTATCTCTATCACTTTTTTTCGGGCGTTCCTTATTTAAAAAACCTCAACGCCAGGAAAAAGGTGGGGTTAATAGGTTTAATTTGTGCCTGCCTGTTCCTTATTTCACAGCTTGATATTCCCGCCTTCAGGGGTTTATATAAAGCACAGGAAGAAACTTCAGCACAGGGCCTGGAAAACACACGCATAAAAGAAGCTATTTATTTCCTGAAAGATTTTTCACCTGACATTTTCAGTAATTTATTAGGCAATGGCGTACCTGCTGCACCTGACCAGTCGTATTATGGCCAATACATTCAAAACCTTTACAGCAAAGAAAAGTTTATGGATGATGTTGGTATAATCGGCATGTTTGCCATGTTCGGTATTTTGATAGTGATCGGTTATGTAATGATATGGGTGAAGAGTTTTACATTGCGGCTGCCGGCCGGTTACAGGTATGCGAAATATTATCTTTGGTTTATTCTGGGTACATGCTTAACCTGGGATACGGTGTACAGCAATTATTATTTAATTACTACTGTTTTTGCTTTATATATTTTTCAGCGGGCATATACAGATGAAAAAACAAAGGACAAACTGCCCTCTTCGAAATACAAATATAATTTCAGGTATATTTCTAAATGACCACTCTAATTTTAGTTAACCGATGAAGAAAGGCCTGGAAGCGCTTTTTATTTTTTTGCTGATACCTGTGGCGTTTAATTTTTTCGGCGCAAACTTTTTAGATGCCACTGTTGTCCGTAATGTTAACCTCATTTTCTGTTCCGTTGCCATACTATTATCATTAAGATTCGCATTTGTAAGAGGCGATGGTTTTGAATTACCCGTACAATTAATCTGCCTTTCTATTATATGTTCAACGGGTATGGCGTACCTGGGGTGGGCACAAGGTTTCAGTGATACGTTGAAAGCAACTATCCCGCTTTTGTTATGGATATTTTTTTTCTGGCTCCTGTATATAAAAATACCTGTGAATATACTGGAGGCGATTGTTCTTACTTACACTTTTATCTATATCGTTTTATACTTATTCCAGTTTTTTAACCCGGGCACATTATTTTTTGGTGAGAAGCAACAATGGGCGGATTGGTATTACGACAGAGGTATCTTCAGGATCATTTTTCCTGGCGGCGGTATATTTTTTCTTGGTGTTTTTATAGCCATTAATAAATTTACGGCGCAGAGGAAAAACTGGTTTATCTGGTTGTTTTTTTTAGTTGCCGGCCTTATAATACCGGTAATGCAGGCCACCCGCACATATATAGCGGGCGTTATACTCATTTATCTTTATCATTTTTTGCGAAACCAGCGTATTGCTGTTAAGCTATCAATAATTGCCGGAGTTGCCGGTTTATTTTTTTTAGTTACCCAACTTAATATTCCTGTTATAAAAGGCTTAATGCAGGCACAGGAAGAAACTAAAAAAGAAGGTTTGCAAAACCAGCGCATCGTAACAGCCACTTATTTTATTACAGATTTTTCGCCCAATGCATTTTGCCGCATTATGGGCAATGGCGCTCCCGCCGATCAATCGCAATATGGCAAGCAGTTAGCAAATTTAAAAACCCAGGATATACTCTTAGCAGATGTTGGCATTATTGGTATGTTCACTATGTTTGGTATTTTATCGGTTGCAGGATACCTGCTTATCTGGATAAAAAGCTTTATGCTGCCGCTGCCTAAAAATTACGTGTATCCAAAATATTATTTATGGTTTTTGCTTGTTACCAGCTTAACTTATGATGCAGTGTACGGTATTTATTTCCTGATAGCAACTGTATTTGCCTTGTATATTTTCCAGGTTGCCCATATTTATGAAAAGACGATAAGAAACAACCAGGATTTACCTGCGCCGGTTGCTGCTGATGCGTAACTTTTATTAATGCCGGACCAAAGTTGCACATTCTAAAAATTTTTTCATTTGCCTTCAAAACAACCTGTCTTAACTGTTGTAATGCCTGTTTATAATGGCGCGCATTATTTACACGAAGCTGTTGACAGTGTTTTACACCAAACCTATAAAGATTTTGAGCTTATTATTATCGATGACGGGTCTGAAGACGGTTCTGAAAAGATCATTCTCTCTTATACAGATGAAAGGATCAGGTTCATATCCAATGAAAAAAATAAAGGCATCAGCTATTGCAGGAATTTAGGAATGCAGGCAGCGAACACAGAATACCTGGCCTGGGCTGATTGTGACGACATTAATATAAAAACACGTTTTGAAAAACAAATTGAATTCTTAAAAGCGAATAAAAGTTTTGCGATTTGCGGTACCTGGCTAAAACGTTTTGGAAATGGTAAAATATATACCAGCAAAGCAAGTAAAGAACCGGAAATAATAAAAGCAAAATTTATTTTTAAACCATCTGTTTTTCATGGGACTGCCATGTGGAGGTTGGGTGAAATAAAAAAATACAACCTGTGGTTTAATGAAGACCTGCCGATTGCAGAAGATTATGATTTTTATAGCAGGTGTTCCTTCCTGTTTCCCATGACTA
>JABDFS010000080.1:10734-16500 GCA_013286425.1 Bacteroidota bacterium | reverse complement strand
TTGACCAGCTTCCCGAAGGCATACATAAGATATTTGATGAAATACTCGATTATAAATTCTACGTACAGGAAACATCAACCGGCAAATTCAGGGAATTAACACGGGATAATTGGGTTGATAATACCATCAGGCAGGAGTATATGAATAAGCTGGATGATGTGGTGCAGGATATGGCCAACCTTATAAAGAACCTCAATAATAAAGACTCAGAATCTCCGAAAAAGAAAATATACCTGGCGGAAACATCGTACGACCTGGAAATTTACAGGGATAACCTGGTTCGTGAATTACAGGAAGCAGGTTTTATGATCCTGCCCGATAAAAACCTCCCTAATGTTTATAACAAATACCTGGCGGGTGTGGAAGCTTATCTTGATCAAAGCATTTTATCTGTGCATCTCGTAAGCGCAACAAACTATGCTGCCCAGCCCGAAGGCACAGATAAATCTACTGTTATACTGCAAAATGAATTAGCAGCTCAAAAAAGCCAAAGCAATGATCTGAGCAGGCTTATATGGATACCGCCTGCTGTTGAGAATGCCAGCACCAATCAAAAAATGCTGGAACAGCAAAAAGTATTTGTAAACGAGCTGAAAACTGATGCTGAATTTCAGAAAAGCGCGGATATACTTGAAGGCCCGCTTGAAGAATTGAAACAGGTTATATTCGATACGATAAAAAGGCTGGACGAAGAAGAAAAAGCAAAGCAGGATAAATTACGAGAGCAGGAAGAGAAAGCTAAAAAACTGGCAGCCGCTTCTGTAAATGTTAGCATTAAAGCTGAAAATAAATTGCCTGCATTGATCTACCTGGTGTGTGACCAGCGGGACCTGGATAATACAAGGCCGCTGGAAGATATGTTTGCTGAAAGCGGGTGTGAGATTTTGTTACCGCTTTTTGACGGAGACCAGGCGCAACTACGGCAGGCACACCTTGATAACCTGAAAATCTGTGATGCAGTGATTATTTATTATGGCGCCGGAAATTACCGTTGGGTGGGAAGTATGAAAAGCGACCTTCTGCGCCTGCCTGCCATGGGAAGAGAAAAGCCTTTAACTGCAAAAGCGATTTACCTGGAAGGTCCTCCTGATAAAGACAAGCAAACATTCAGGGCGAACGATATTCTTATAATAAACGGGTTTAACGGCTTTAGTACCTCCTTATTCGATTCATTTATTCAAGGCCTAAACCTGCTTAATCATGAATGAGACGCCTGTTACTTCGCTGGTTAATCCTTTTGTCGGGTTGAGGTCTTTTGAAGAAGATGAGGACTATCTTTTTTTTGGCAGAAGCGCCCAGATAGATGAGCTGCTTAAAAAATTTAATGAAAGCCATTTTCTTGCTGTGATAGGCGCTTCGGGAAGCGGCAAATCATCACTGGTAAGATCGGGCTTATTGCCCGCTATATATAGCGGTTTTATGAAAGTGGGCAGCAACTGGCGCATGGCAATTATGCAGCCGGGCGAAAACCCTATTGGTTATCTTACAGCAACACTTGCCGCAGATGAGACCTTATACAGTAACACTGAAAATACGGAGATTCCACGTGAACAAATCATTGAAGCAAGCCTGCGCAGAAGCGAGAATGGGCTGGTGCAGGTATACAAAGATGCGCACCTGTCTCCTCATGAGAATTTACTGATAGTTGTAGATCAGTTTGAAGAACTTTTCAGGTTTAGTAAATATGAAAAGGACAACAAATTCAACAAGAGCGACGCCATGCACTTTGTGCAGATCCTGCTTACCGCTGCTTTACAAGAGGAGTATCCTGTATATGTATTGATAACAATGCGCTCCGATTTCCTGGGTGATTGTGCTGAGTTTCGCGGGTTGCCCGAAGCAATCAACAGCGGTCAATACCTGGTACCAAGAATGACGCGTGAGCAAATACGGGAAGCAATTACAAGGCCTATTGCTGTTAGTAACGCTACAATAACACAACGCCTGGTAACAAGATTATTAAATGATATTAATAACGATACAGACCAGTTGCCCATATTACAGCACGCCATGATGCGTACATGGGATGCCTGGCATAAGAGGGATGCGCATACTTCGCCTATTGATTTTTGTGATTATGAAAAAATAGGCACGATGAAGACTGCTCTTTCCCAACATGCCGATGAAGCGTACGAAGAATTGAAAACTGAAAATGAACAGCATGTTTGCGGGCTTATGTTTAAGGCATTAACAGACAAAACTGCTGATCTGAAAGGCGTACGAAGGCCGCGCAGCATAATTGATCTGTGCCTGCTTACCGGGGCAGAACAGAATGAGATTTTTAAACAGGTTGAAATCTTCAGAAAATCAGGCCGTACTTTTTTAATGCCCGGCCCGCATATACCGCTAACCGGCAATACTGTTGTTGATATCTCTCATGAAAGCCTGATGCGCGTTTGGAGCCGGCTGGTAAAATGGACCGAAGAGGAAGCACGCAGCGGAGACCTGTATAAGCGGCTGGTAAATTCTGCCGAACTTAAAGAACAGGGGCAGCGTGGATTGCTTAAAGATCCGGAGCTGGCAATAGCTTTAAACTGGCGTAAAAATAATAAGCCTTCACCTAAGTGGGCTGAAAACTATAAGGGGGATTTTTTCCAGGCAATTGCTTACCTGGACGAAAGCCAGTTGGAAGATGTAGCCGAAAAGAAAGCGCTGGCAAAGCTTTCTGAAGATAAGATAAACGCAGACAAAAAGGCCGCCAGGCAAAAATTAATGAATGTAATTTTTGCATTAATAACCTTGTTATTGATAGGTGCACTGGTTTATAAAAAAGAAATAACGGAAGCAAAAAGGCTGGCTGTTACCAGGCAGAATACAATTGATAGCCTTTCAAGGGTTTTAAAGACTCCTAAACCGGGCAACGTAATAAAAACTAAAACAGTTACAAACGATAGCCTTTTTTTTGAAAGAAACAGGGCAGATAGCTTTTTTAATATTATTCTCAGAGACAGAGTAAAGACTGATACTAATAACATCATCGATAAAAAAATAAAAGACACCGTACAACACCTCAGGATCATAATTGATTCTTTAAGTTATGAGAGAAAAAAACAAAGCTTTAAACGTGCTTCATCTGAATATGAACAACTGATTGAAGATGGCCCGGAAACTAAAGATGAGATTTTAAAAGACAGTTTTGATTATAAGCTGATAGCATACGCCGTTCATTTAGACACGTTGCAATCATTGATCAAATTAACAGGGGATAAAAAATTGCAGAATGCTTATGGGAAACTGAAAGACAAGCTATATTATGATAATATCCTGTACGAAAAAACATATACATCTTTTGAAACTGTTGATGATAAAAACGCAAGACAGTCAATTTTTGATAAGGTGAAATATGATACGGCATTTGATGGCACTGATACCACTGCAGCTTATAAAATTGTGCAAAAGCAATTGGGAAACCGGCTGCTTTCATCATTTCAAAATAAAGATGGCCAGCGGTTGATTTGCGCCACCAGCGATAACTGGATCTATGTATTTACAACCGGTAACAATCCTCAGCAGGAGAACAGGATACCTATGGGTGCAAAGGTTACTGCGGTTTATTACGATAATGAAAAACAGGTTATTTATTTCGGCCTGCAAACCGGTGATATTGGTTACATCCGCTATAACCGGGATAATAAAAATCAACCTGTTTTTCAAAACCAGTTAAGCTCGCCTATTACAGCTATACAATCATTTAAACATGTTACCCCGGATGGCGGTAATTCTTTCTTACTGGCTGCAGCCAAAAACAGTACGGTGGTGGTATATAAAACGGATGACACCAGCCTTATACCAAATAAGATGTTGCCGGGCAATATACTGCCTGAAAAAAAGCTTGGGGAAGTGAGCAATGCAAAATTTGACGACAGGTTACAGATGGTTTTAATTAAAGTAGATCCGCCAGGGCATAAAAAGGAAATAGTGTATGCCTGGAACCCCTTCACTGATGAAATACTTAAAAAATACCGCCATTTTAAGAATGACCCTGACTTTGAAGAAAAATACCTCGAGCCAACTAATTTCTATAACAAATGAAGAGCCTGAGCCTTTGTATAATTACGCTTTTGTTTTTGTGCAATATTATATCGGCGCAATCACATTGTACACTAATTAGCGGGCAACCATTAGACTCGCAATCCGTTTGTTTAAGTGATGAAGCACAAATACTTACTGTAATGCCGGAAGATGGGTCTTTGATTTATCAATGGTACAGCAATACCATAAAAAGTTATATAGGTGCAACACAGATACCCGATGGAACCAGTAATAATTATGATCCGTCTACATTAGACACCGGCACGATGTATTATTATTGTGTGGTTACCAATCAAAGTTTAGGATGCGCAGATTCAAGTAATATAGTTGCGGTAACTGTAACTGGTGAGATTGAATTTACTGCTCAGCCAATAGATTCCCAAACTGTTTGTGCAAATGCTACAGCGCAACCGCTTACTGTAATAGTAAGTGGTTCAGATTTAACTTATCAATGGTATAAGAACAGTATAAAAGAAATTGACTACGAGCAACCGATAATAAATGCAACCGGTAATACTTATGATCCGCCAACAACAGACACCGGTACAGTTTACTACTATTGCATAGCAGGTGGAAGTTGCAGTGATAATATTGCCAGCGATATTGTTTCTGTAAGCGTTGATGCACCAACGGCTATAACAGCTCAGCCAATAGATTCTCAAACTGTTTGTCTAAATGTTCCGGCACAAACGCTTGCTGTTGCAGCAACGGGTTCAAATCTAAGCTATCAATGGTATAGTAATACCACACGAAATTATACAGGTGCCGCAGCGCTTGAAGGAGCAATTCAATCATCTTATATACCATCAACAGCACAACCGGGAACAAAATATTATTTCTGCATTATAAATGGAAACTGCAGAGCAGACAGCAGCAATATTTGTTTTGTAAAAGTAGATTCATTAACGGCTATAACTATTCAGCCAATCGATTCCCAAAACGTTTGTCTAAATACTATACCTCAACCGCTGACTGTTACAGCAAGTGGTTCAAACCTCACTTATCAATGGTTTAGCAATATTACCAAAGACACTCACTTCGCACAACCAATAGAAGATGCGACCAGTAATATTTATGATCCGCCAACAACAGATACTGGTACAGTTTATTATTATTGTTTAATAACCGGAAATTGCAGCGAAGTCAATAGCGATATTGTTTCTATAAGTGTTGATACAACAACAGCCATCATTACTCAGCCAATCGATTCCCAAACCGTTTGTGCAAATGATATTGCGCAGCCATTAGCTGTTACTGCAAGTGGTGCAGGATTAACTTATCAATGGTATAGTAACACTATAAACAGTTATAATAGTGCAACTGCCATATATGGCGCAACTACATCATCTTACACACCACCAATTACACAAACGGGAATAACACAAACGGGAACAACCTATTATTTCTGCATTGTAACCGGAAGTTGCGGAACAGACAGCAGTAATATAGTTTTTGTAAGAGTAGATACAACAACAGCCATTATTGCTCAACCATTGGATTCACAAACAGTATGTTTAAATAATGCAGTACAACCGCTGTCTGTTACAGCAAGCGGCTCAGATCTGACTTATCAATGGTATAAAAACATTATAAAAGAAATTGACTACGAACAACCGATAATAAATGCAACCGACAGTAGTTATGATCCACCAACAACAGACACCGGTACAGTTTATTACTATTGTATAGTAAACGGTAGTTGCGGTGAGAATGTTACCAGTGATATTGCTTCTG
>JABDFS010000080.1:9029-10634 GCA_013286425.1 Bacteroidota bacterium | reverse complement strand
TTATGATCCACCAACAACAGACACCGGTACAGTTTATTACTATTGTATAGTAAACGGTAGTTGCGGTGAGAATGTTACCAGTGATATTGCTTCTGTTACTGTTGATACAACAACAGCCATCACCTCTCAGCCAATAGATTCCCAAACTGTTTGTTTAAATACGGCAACACAACCATTAACTGTTACAGCAAGCGGAGCAGGTTTAACTTATCAATGGTATAGTAGTACGATAAAAAGTTATAATGATGCAACGCAAATAGAGGGAGCAACTGCATCATCTTATACACCATCAACAGCACAGTCAGGAACAAAATATTATTTCTGTATTGTAAATGGAGGTTGTGCAGCAGATAGCAGCAATATTGTTTTTGTAAGAGTGGATACAATAACAGCCATTATTGCTCAACCAACAGATTCGCAAACCGTTTGTTTGAATGCATTAGCACAACCGTTAACTGTTACAGCAAACGGTTCAAACCTGAGTTATCAATGGTATAAGAACACAATAAAAGAAATTGACTTCGAGCAACCGATAATAAATGCAACCGACAGTAATTATGATCCACCAACAACAGACACCGGTACAGTTTATTACTATTGTATAGTAAACGGTAGTTGCGGTGAGAATGTTACCAGTGATATTGCTTCTGTTACTGTTGATACAACAACAGCCATCACCTCTCAGCCAATAGATTCACAAACTATTTGTTTAAATACCGCAACACAACCATTAACTGTTACAGCAAACGGAGCAGGTTTAACTTATCAATGGTATGGCAATGCCATAAAAAGTTATAATGATGCAACGCAAATAGAGGGAGCAACTGCATCATCATACTTGCCGCCCACAACACAAACCGGAACAATCTATTATTACAGCATTGTAAATGGAAGTTGTGGATCAGACAGCAGCCAAATTGTTTCCGTAATAGTTGATACAATAACAGCCATCACTGCCCAGCCAATAGATTCGCAAAGTGTTTGTTTAAATGCTACACCGCAACCGTTAAGTGTTGCAGCAAACGGTACTAATTTAAATTATCAATGGTATAGCAACACAGCCAAAAGTTATAATAATGCAATCGTAATAGAGGGAGCAACTGCATCATCTTATACACCATCAACCACACAAAACGGAATAATACAAACAGGAACAACCTATTATTATTGCATTGTAAATGGAAGCTGTGGGGCAGACAGCAGTAATATTGCCTTTGTAAGAGTTGATACAACAACAGCCATCACAGCCCAGCCATTGGATTCCCAAACTGTTTGTTTAAATTCTTTCCCACAACCACTAACCGTTACAGCAAGCGGAGCAGGATTAACTTATCAATGGTATGGCAATACCATAAAAAGTTATAATGATGCAATACAAATAGAGGGAGCAACTACATCATCATACTTGCCGCCCACAACACAAGCCGGAACAACCTATTATTACTGCCTGGTAAGAGGAGGCTGCGGAGCGGACAGCAGTAGTATTGTTTTTGTAAAGGTTGATACAACTACAGCTATTGTTTCTCAGCCAATCGATTCGCAAAACGTTTGTTTGAATGCATCAGCACAACCGTTAACTGTTGCAGCAAGTGGATCAAATCCAAC
>JABDFS010000080.1:0-8929 GCA_013286425.1 Bacteroidota bacterium | reverse complement strand
ACAGCTATTGTTTCTCAGCCAATCGATTCGCAAAACGTTTGTTTGAATGCATCAGCACAACCGTTAACTGTTGCAGCAAGTGGATCAAATCCAACTTATCAATGGTATAGCAATACCATAAAAAGTTATGATGATGCAACAGTAATGGATGGAGCAATTCAATCATCTTACACGCCACTATCAACACAAACGGAAACAACTTATTATTTCTGCATCGTAACCGGAAGCTGCGGTGTAGACAGCAGTAATATTGCTTCTGTAAGAGTTGACACAACAACAGCCATAACTTCCCAGCCATTGGATTCCCAAACCATTTGTTTGAATGCTGGCGTACAATCGCTGAGCGTTACGGCAAGCGGAGCGGGATTAAATTATCAATGGTATAGCAATACCATAAAAAGTTATGATGATGCAATGCAAATAGAAGGGGCAACTGCATCATCTTACACACCACTATCAGCACAAACAGGAACAACTTATTATTATTGCATTGTAAATGGAAGCTGTGGATCAGACAGCAGTAATATCGTTTCTGTAAAGATTGATCCAACAACAGCTATTGTTTCTCAGCCAATCGATTCGCAAAACGTTTGTTTGAATGCATCAGCACAACCGTTAACTGTTGCAGCAAGTGGATCAAATCCAACTTATCAATGGTATAGCAATACCATAAAAAGTTATAATGATGCAATACAAATAGAGGGAGCAACTACATCATCATACTTGCCGCCCACAACACAAGCCGGAACAATCTATTATTACTGCCTGGTAAGAGGAAACTGTGGAATAGTCAGCAGTAATATTGTTTCGGTAAAAGTTGATTCAATAACAGCTATTGTTTCTCAACCATTGGATTCCCAAACTGTTTGTTTGAATGCTGCCGCACAACCGCTGAGCATTACAGCAAGCGGAGCAGGATTAACTTATCAATGGTATAGCAATACCATCAAAAGTTATGATGATGCAACAGTAGTGGATGGAGAAATCCAGCCATCTTACACACCACTATCAACACAAACGGGAACAACTTATTATTTCTGCACCGTAACCGGAAGCTGCGGTGTAACCCTGACTAATTATGGTTCTGTAACAGTTGAAGCAACAACAATTTCTGCCCAGCCAATAGATTCGCAAACCGTTTGTTTGAATACTGAGGCACAGCCGCTCTTTGTTACGGCAACCGGACCAAACCTGACTTATCAATGGTACAGCAACACAACAGAAGGTTATGCAGGTGCAACACAGATACAGGGCGAAACCCAGTCATCTTATTTGCCGGCAACAGTACTACCGGGAACAGCTTATTATTACTGCATCGTAATTGGAAGTTGCGGAGCAGATAGCAGTAATATTGTTTCTGTAACAGTGAATACAACCACTATCACCGCTCAGCCAATAGCTTCACAAACCGTTTGTTTGAATGCTGCCGTACAACCACTGACTGTTATAGCAAGCGGAGCAGGATTAACTTATCAATGGTATAGCAACACAACAGGAAGTTATAATGGTACAATAATCGCAGGGGCAAACTTATCATCATACATACCACCAACCACACAAACACGAACAACTTATTACTATTGTATCGTAACGGGGAACTGTGGAACAACCAACAGTGATATTGTTTCTGTGACTGTGAATACAATAACAACTATCATTGCCCAGTCAATAACTTCCCAAACCATTTGTTTGAATGCTGCGGCACAACCGCTCGTTATTACAGCAACCGGACCAAACCTGACTTATCAATGGTATAGGAACACAACAGAAAGTTATAATGGTACAATAATCGCAGGGGCAGACTTATCATCATACATACCGCCAACCACACAGGCAGGAACAACTTATTACTATTGTACCGTAACAGGAAGTTGCAATACAGAAAGCAGTAATCTTTCGGATGTTGCTGTGCTTTCAGCGCCCACGTTTACCTGGCTTAATTTAAACAATAATGCGCTGTGCAGCGGATCGGATAATCTGAACTTTAACGTTGTTTCACCGGCTGACAGTATTCAATATTTATGGGCTACGGTTCCAACCGGCAATTCAAATGTTACCATAAAAGATTCCAACGATGCCAATACTGTTATTTCATTTGACGAACCCGGAACATATACAGTCAGTGTTACTGCTGTTAACCAAATTGGTGGCTGCGGAAACAAAGACCTTCAAACAGTTAATGTTACCAGTGAGGCCGGTATTGATGAGCGGAAGATCATTTTGAAACAACCCGGTAACTTACTGGTGTATCCTGATAATTCGATGGATGCCGGGAAAGGATACCAGTGGGGTTATGATACAGTTATCCGCAACGGGCCGGATTATGCATTTGGGTCTCCCGCAGAAATTGAAGGACAGGTATACCAGTTTTTTGTTCCGGATACAAGGTTTTTAAACAACCAGAATAACCTTGATACTTCTAATTATAAATATTGGGTTTTGCTTCAAAAAGGTAGTTGTTATACAAAGGTTTATTATAACGGCCCTTATGCCAGCCAGGTAATACAGGCGCCGCCACTGCAGGACAATACGGTGCAGCTGAATGTAACGCCCAACCCAAACAATGGCATATTTGAAATGGTATTGAAAGGAAATATTTATGGAACCATTGATGCAAAAATTTATAATGGTACAGGTGCATTATTATTTGAAAAACAGTTTACAAAAACAACTGCGGAAATGCATGAAACAATAAAACTTACAAACTTATCCAATGGGCTATATTATTTAAAAATCAACAGCAGCGATATGAAAAAAGCGGTTAGCCGTTTTATCATTCAGCAGTAAAATGAAAGTGCATGAAATACATGATCATATTGTTTGCTTTTATTTTATCGGATGTTGGCGCAAATGCACAGGCATCCAAAACATATATTGATTCCCTCGCAAAAAATGTAATGACTGATTTGCAGAAATCCTGGACGTTGGGCATTGCCGGCAATAACGGAGCAATGGATATAAGAGTGTATAATAAATTTAAAAGTCTTTTTGATACAGCGGCAACCATTACAGATGATGTTGATACTTATCTTCAACTTAATACTGTAACTAAAAGAACCATGTATGCAACCGATACAACTTTAAAAAGTTTTGACGAGTATGCACATGACCTGGCTTTACAGGTTAAAAGCCTGAAGATGGACATAGGCAGCATTGTATCAAATACATCAAACCCCAATGCTATTATTTATACTATAACAAGAAAGGATACTATACAGGAAACAAGGCAGTTTGTAATTCCTGATGCGGAAGCTTTTGTTGAAAAGATGATTGAAAGCAGGCATATTGAATTTGAAAAGCGGGAGGATTATAATAGCTTAAAGAAAAATTTTGAAGCGCAGATAAATAATACAAAAGATGCTGTATATACATTCAGCGCTGCTGATACGTTGCAGGTTATTATGCGATATAATGATGCAGATGGCTGTAAAATAATCGCCATAAAAACCCTTACACCAAAAGCAGAAGTGGTTTGCTTGAATGACAATGACCTTGATGGCATATTAAACCTTGATGATTCTCTGCCCGATATACCAGGCGATTTTACTGCAAACGGTAAGCCTGATGAAGACTTTGACGGCATAGCCGATATTAGTACCGATAACAGGAAGATAGATAAATGCAAATACACTTACGGCACAGAAGTCAACCAGGGTTGCCCGATACCTCAATTCGGTACCAATAAAGCGATAAATGTTTTTTTAGGCGTGCAACAAAATTCAGCCCCGATAAACCTGCCTGAGCTAAATGATTTAGGTTACAGCGATGCAGATGGCAACAATGCAACGGATATATTACAGTCTAAAAAAGGTGTGTTACAAAACCCCGGAAGCAAAACAGGTATTTACGCCGGAGGCGATTTTGCATATTTCTTTGGAAAAAGAAAGCGCACAGGTATTTCTGCAGGATTTACTTATTCCGGGTTTACCGCAGAATACCTGCTTACCGAACCGATGGTTTACACATTTAAGGCATCTGATGGCATTGATGACTACCGCAGGCAAATCACCATTAACAGCCTTAAAGAAGATATTACTTACAACGTATTTAATTTCCCTGTACTGTTTAATTACAGGATGCATGTTGATAAGAAAGGTAAAACAGTACTCAGTTTTAAAGCCGGTCCTTCAGTAATGTTGTTCAATAATACTTCGAATTATAATGCTACAATTGATTTTGGAGGATTATACCAGGTAGATAGTATCACTAAAAACTCAATTAAATATTATGATTATTATGATCCCGGCTCAACATGGAATATACCAGTTACATCAGCAGGCATCAATAGTCAGAATACTAACCCCGGTGCGGAAGCTGTGTTTTTAAATTTATATAATAGTTCAAACAGCTATGATTTTGCAAGCAATAAAAATTATAGTGGTAAAACAAACTTAAAAAGAGTAACCGTTGCTTTTAATGCCGGAATTGATGTGCAGCGTACAATCAGCAAAAAAGTCGCTATTCAAATAGGTGGCCATTTTGTTTATGCCCCTTTGTTTGAAAGAAGCGAAAAATATATACCCATCAATAAAACTTCAGATGCTTACAACTCAATTTATAACAGCAGCGCACAATCGGGTTATAGCTCATACGGAATATCTGCCGGGCTTATATATAATTTTTGATAACTGTAATTCCAATTCCAAAATCAATCCTACGATTTCATATTAGTGAACTGCAACGGAAAGGCAAGATTTGCCTGTTTACATGCAGCAATCACTGCCTGGAGGTCATCAATCTTTTTGCCGGTTACACGCACCATATCGTCCATTATTTGCGCCTGCACTTTCAGCCCGCTGTCTTTAATGACCTTAACAATTTTTTTAGCGTCGTCCTGTTTCAATCCATTGGTAACAGGCACTTCTTTCTTCAGCACCTTTCCGCTTTGATGTGCGTCTTTTGAAAAATCAAATGCATTCGCATCTATGCCCTGCTTCATTGCCCTGCTGATCAGCACATCGATCACCTGCTTCAGCTTCATATCGCTTTCCACTTCAAGCGTTACCAGGAAATCCTTTTTGTTCAATGCAATTTCAACAGGAGAGTTTTTAAAATCGAACCTGTTCAATATCTCTTTTTTAACAGTATTTACAGCATTGTCAAGTGTTTGAAGGTCAACCTTGCTGGCAATATCAAAAGAAGGCATAAGTAGTTTTTTATTTTTTTGGAATGAAAATAGATTTATCAAAACGAAGTTATCGCATCATTAAACCTATGTTATCAAATTTTGTCAAAAAAAGTACATAAAATGAACAATTGTTCGTTTTAGAATTACACGAGACTTGAACCATATTAAACAAACATTCAACACAACAAACAGATGAAAGAAGTTTTAAAAAGAATTGTATACCCGCTGATAGTATTTGTTGTTGCTGCTTCGTGCAGTGCACCGCGTTATGCTTCTGCACAGGACGATGGGTATTACGATAACAATAACAATTATAGCAACAACGATAATAGTTATAACAACAATAATTATAATAACGATCAATACAATAATGATGATGCAAGCAATTCTTATGATGAACCTGCCGATGTAAACATTAATACGTTTAATGATGCTTTAACGCCTTACGGAAGCTGGGTTGTATCTGCCTCTTACGGCCGTTGCTGGGTACCTGGTTACTCAAACTTTGTCCCTTATTCAACAGGTGGCCATTGGGTTTATTCATCTTATGGCTGGACGTGGGCTTCTGATTATTCATGGGGCTGGGCGCCTTTTCACTATGGCCGCTGGGCATATGATGCTGCATATGGATGGATGTGGGCACCGGGTTACCAGTGGGGTCCGGCATGGGTTGCCTGGAGATCAGGTGGTGGCTATTACGGATGGAGCCCTTTAGGTCCAAGCATGGGTATTGGAATAAATATAGGATTTGGTATTCCTTATAATCAGTGGGTGTTTGCGCCTTGCCGCTACATGGGATATGGCAATATCAATCACTATTATGTTCGCCCTTCTTATAATACAACCATCATTCATAATACAACTATAATAAATAATACAACAGTATATAATAACAGGACGTTTGTTGCAGGCCCTAACCGCGTTGAAGTTGAAAGATACAGTGGCAGGCAGGTAAACCAGGTTAGAGTAGTGAATGCTTCAGCACCGGGCAGAACTGTTATCAATAATAACAATACAATACAAATATACCGCCCCGGTATGGTGCAGCGTTCCCAACAGGTTAACCAGGGAAACATGCAGGCGAATGCAAACCGCAACAACCAGGTAAATCAGCAAAATCAAATAAACCGTGGTACTGTGCAGGATGACAGGAATACACAACAAATGAATACGCCGCAGCGTAACATGATGGCACCGGATGTTCGCGACAGGATGAATAACAACCGCAGGCCGGATGATTTTGCAGATGTTCAGCAAGGTAATGGTGGCGATCCTCTACAGAACCAGGCTCAACGTAATCCTCAGCAAAACCAAATGAATAATACGCCGCAGCGCGATCAGCAAAATATGCAGGATCAGCGCGACAGGATGATGAGAGAGTATCAGCAGCAGCAGCAACAGCAGCAAATGGCTAACCGTTCAAATAACGATCAGCAACAGCAGCAGCGCAGAATGCAAAATAATCCTCCTGAAAGAATGCAGCAGATGAATAACGATCAGTTCAATGGAAGGCAGGGAAGGCAACAGGATTTTAATCAGCAACAACAAAGGCAACAAAATTTTAATCAGCAGAGACAGGAGCCATCATACAGGCAGCCGCAACAACAGGGCGGTAATGAAGGGCGCGGAAGAAGAAATTAGCAATTGTTATTGCTTTTAGCAAAGAACCTGTCTTTAAAAAGGCAGGTTTTTTATTTATTGTAATCACTCAGTAAAGCTATTAATAAGAGACAGTGCATAAGGTTAATTTATTTTCAATGTATTTAAACCTGCAGATAATTTTTATTGATCTACTCAAACAATTTCCCCCGGTTTAAAATGCTTTTCGGATCCAATGCTTTTTTGATCGTTTTCATTAATGCTATTTCTTCCGGAGTGCGGCTTAAATACAACCATGATCTTTTTTCCAAACCTATTCCATGTTCTCCCGTTATTGAACCACCGATCTTCTGTAATGGTTTATATACTATCTCTTCAACACGGTGTTTGGTTTCTTTATTATCATTGCCACAACTAACATATAAATGCAGGTTGCCATCGCCCATATGTCCGAAAGTATATAAATATGCATCCGGCCAAATGCTTTGAAGATTTGACCTGATGTCTTTTATGTAAATATCAATATCAGAAATAGCAAGACTAACATCAAATAAAAACACGGGATCATGAACAGAGAATATGTGCTCTACATTTTCGCGGATGCCCCAAAACCAATTGAGTTCCTGGTGCGATTGTGCGATGGTTGCATCAACAATAAGTTCATTGTTTAAACAACCTTCTAAAAAACCTTCGAACGATGTTTTATCGTTTTCTTCATTCTGCCCGAGTGATTCCATCAAAATATAAAACGGGTAAGTTTGAGGTAAAGGCGGAGCAAACACAGAAGGCGGCGACGTCATCAATGTGTAATAATCCTGCCATAACAATTCAAAACTTGTAAGATTATTATTCAGATGTTTTCTTGAAAGTTGCAACAACTCATTTGCCTTATCAAAACTATTTACTGCAATAAAAGCAGTGTTTCTTGTCCCGGGCATATCTTCCAGTTTTAAAACTGCTCTTGTTATAATTCCGAGTGTACCTTCAGAACCGATGAAGATCTGTTTCAGATCATAGCCTGCATTATTCTTCATCATTTTATTCATGGATGAAATAATAGTTCCGTCTGCCAGCACAACTTCCAAACCAAGCACCAGATGCCGCATTACACCATAGCGCAAAGCCTGCAATCCGCCTGCATTGGAAGCAATGTTTCCACCGATCATACAGGTACCTTTTGCACCAAGATTAAGCGGAAATAATTGTCCATGTTCTGCCGCTGCATGTTGCAATTGTTCCAGCACAACACCAGCTTGCACAGTAACTGTTTTATTTGTTGTATTGATCTCTTCAATTTTATTCATGCGTTCAAGGCTCAAAGCAATTTCATTGGCATTGGTAACAACGCCGCCAACAAGATTCGTTAATCCGCCATGTGGCACTACAGGTTGATTATATTCATTACATAGCTGCAACATCTTTGATACCTGCTGCGTGTTCTCAGGCAACAACAATGCAAGGCAATTAAGGTTACCTGGTTGTTTCCAGTTGGATGCAATACGGGTGCTGGCTTGTTCGTGTGTAAGTACGCAATGCTTTCCAAAAGTTTCAATAAGTAGATTAACTATCTCCGGCATGATAATGATTATTCGTTAGTTGTAATAATTTACCTGGCAGCAATCATTGCATGATGAAATTGCCGCAATGAAAATAAACACAAAAAAGATATTGTAATGTATAGGATGGCGAAGACGATATTATTCTCCTGCGCTTCAACCAACTGTTCGCTATGTACCGTAAGCGGAATAACAGGTTTTGATATTCCATCCATCCGGCCATGCTTCAATTCTTTTTAAATTTTTCAATTGTTTATTCATCAATGATCGGCTATATTAAGTATTAGTACAACTTCCTTCCAAATAATAATAAAAGAGAAGTAAAAGAGGTACCAAACAGGGACCAAACAGGGACTAAAGAGGGACCAAAGAGGGTAATTAACTATCTTTGGTATCTGTTTAGTTATTCTTTAATATGTATTAAATTACTCTTTAATCTGTATCAAGTCACTGTTTTTTCATATTCTTGTCTGTTTTAGTTATGTAACAAGCCTATGCATGTATGGGAATCCTTAACAATGATATTATGGTTTATTCGGAGGAAAGGTAGTTACCTGTTACAGGTTCTTTTCGTAAAGGCATGCCGTATATTAAACCGTCATATAAGAAACGTACCAAAAAAGTAAGTGAAAAGGAGCCCGCTAAC
>JABDFS010000079.1 GCA_013286425.1 Bacteroidota bacterium | reverse complement strand
TTGTAAAAACAATGAACGTTCAATTGATTTCCGGCCGTGATTTTTCAAAAGATTACGCAACTGATTCTGTTGGTTTTTTATTGAATGAAACCGCTGTTAATAAGATTGGCTTAAAAGACCCTGTTGGGAAAACAATCATTTGGGGAAACCATGAAGGAAAAGTAATCGGTGTGATGAAAGATTTTCATTTCAATTCACTCCACGAAAACATTGAACCATTGATAATGCGGCTGGATGAGAACTGGACGTGGGGAACAATTTTAGTACGCATCAAAGCAGGACAAACAAAGCAAGCTATCACAACACTGCAGAAGTTATGTAAACAACTTAATCCGAAGTTCCCGTTCACCTATCAATTCTCAGATCTTGAATATGCAAAACTGTATGAAAGCGAATCAGTGGTAAGCAAGCTCGCAAACATCTTTGCATTTCTTGCCATATTCATATCATGTCTTGGCTTGTTTGGTTTGGCAACATTTACTGCTGAACAACGCACCAAAGAAATTGGTGTGCGCAAAGTGCTGGGCGCTTCATCATCAAGCATTGTAAAATTATTATCCGCAAATTTTTTAAAGCCGGTGATCATCGCATTCCTCATTGCATTTCCTGTTTCGTGGTGGGCAATGAACAACTGGCTGCAGCATTATGCATATAAGATCAATATGAACTGGTGGATGTTTGCCGTTGCAGGTTTACTTACTATATGCATTGCGTTAATAACAGTGAGTTATCAAAGTATAAAAGCGGCATTGATTAATCCTGTTGAAAGTTTAAGAACAGAGTAGTCTGAACCAGGATTTGGACAGATGAAAGGATTAACAGGATTAATCTTAATAAATCAGAAATCAAGAAATCATACATTAGAAATAAGCTTCTATGTTTAAAAACTATCTAAAAACCGCATTGCGTAATCTCAAAAAAAATAAACTGTATACAGTTATAAATGTTTTTGGATTAACGATAGGTGTTGCAGCCTGCCTTTTGATCGGTATATATATTATGCATGAATTGAGTTATGATAAATTCAATACAAATGCAGGCAGGATCGTGCGTGTTACCATGGAATACAAACAAGCCGGCACTGTAAATACTACCGCAACTACAGGCACAAAGGTTGGCCCGCAGTTTAAAAGAATGTTTCCTTCTGTTGAAGCATCTGCACGCACATTTATTTCGCACAATGTGGTAAAGAGTGGTGACAAGATTTTTGATGAACCAAGAATATTATATGCTGACCCTGCATTCT
Source organism: Bacteroidota bacterium (assembly GCA_013286425.1). Lineage (GTDB taxonomy): Bacteria > Bacteroidota > Bacteroidia > Chitinophagales > Chitinophagaceae > Parafilimonas. The sequence continues at coordinate 15,951 of JABDFS010000079.1, read as the reverse complement.
TCAAAATGTTTTCATTTCATATTGTTGAAGGCGATGTAGCAACTGCTTTAGATGCACCGGATAAAATTGTCATCACGCAAAGCATGGCAAGAAAATATTTTGGTGATGAAGATGCATTGAACAAAACGTTGGTAAGTGGCGGAAAGAGTTTACGTGTATCAGCAATATGTGAAGATGTGCCGCAGAACTCACAAATAAAATTTGATTTTGCAACACAGTTCTTAAACCTTGGTAATGGTGTTCAGCAGGAACAATGGTGGACGGCAAACTGGATAACTTATTTGTTAGTGCGCAACGAAAAAGACATCCCGCAATTGCAGCAGCAGGTCGTCAATTACATGAAAACGCCGGAAGTGAGAGCAGAAGCGGGTTTGCAGGGAGCAGATTATCTTACTTATCATCTTGAACCGCTCAAGAGCGTGCATTTATATTCTCCGCTTGCAGGCTTTGAACCCAACGGTAGCATCACTTACATTTATATGTTTGCTGTTATTGCTTTGTTGATATTGATCATTGCCTGCGCAAACTACACTAATCTCGCAACAGCGCAATCGTCTGTAAGAAGCAGCGAGATCGGAATGCGTAAAGTAATGGGCGCATCAAAGCGACAGGTGTTTATACAATTCATGTGCGAATCATCAATCATTACTTTTATTGCAGCTATACTTGCTTTGTTATTGAGCATTTTATTGATTCCGTATTTCAACAGTATAACCGGAAAACAATTTACTGCAGATACAATATTGCAGCCGGCTCCGCTTATTTCAGTATGCATATTTACTGTGCTGGTTAGTTTCTTTGCAGGCTTATACCCGGCACTTATTTTATCTGCCACGCATGTTATGAACGTGTTGAAGAAAGGCTTCAATTTTACTGGTGGTAAAAGCATGCTGCGTAAAACACTTATTATTCTTCAGTTTAGTATTTCAGTATTTCTGATTATATACACGGTTATCATTTTGCAGCAGATGCATTATATGCAAACCAAAGATCTTGGTTACAATAAAGATCATATTGTGGTGTTGCCTGTGGGTGGCAATATGTTGCAGGATTTTCAAAGTTTGAAAGATGCTTTTACGCAGGTGAAAGGTGTTGAAAGTATCACCGCTTCTTATGAAACGCCTGAATATGTGCAATGGAGCGATGGTATTACTGCCATTGATGGAAAAGGCAATCATGATGTATCGGTAAATGCAATGCCGGTTGATCTTGATTTTATAAAAACGATGCAAATGCAATTGGTTGCCGGCCGCGATTTTCGTCAATCAGATTTTGCATTGGAAGAAGATACCGGTGCGAACTATCATATTCCTTACATTATCAATGAAACGCTTGCAAAAAGAATAGGATGGACGCCGCAGCAATCCATTAATCAAACAGTAAGCAAAGGTGTTTCAGGGCCTGTTGTTGGTGTGGTGAAAGATTTTAATTTCAGCAGCCTTCATGATCCTATCAGCCCTATGCTGATATTTCTTGGCCGTGATTATTCGCGTGATTTTATGTTGCGCATTAATGGTAATGATATGCAGTCAACATTAGCGCAAATAGAAACAGTTTGGAAACAACGCGTGCCCGGCAGGCCATTTAATTATCATTTTCTGGACGATGATTATAACAAATTGTATTTGGCTGAGCAGCGCACTTCTGAATTGTTTGGCGTTGCCGCTGCAATTGCAATTGTGCTTGCCTGTTTGGGTTTATTCGGACTTGCAGCTTTTGCAACAGTTCAACGAACGAAAGAGATTGGTATAAGAAGAGTGTTGGGTGCAAACATCAGCAGCATAACATTGCTCATCGCAAAAAGCTTTTTACAGCTTGTGGGCGTTGCAATTCTTATTGCAGTTCCGCTTGCATGGTGGGCAGGAAATAAATGGCTGCAGGGTTTTGCATTTCGCATACCGGTGCATGCATACGTGTTTGTTGCAACAGCAATTATAACAGCATTGATTGCGTTATGTACGGTAGGATATCATTCTATAAGAACAGCATTGATGAATCCTGTGAAAAGTTTGAGAAGTGAATAGCAGGATGTGAGAAGTAAGATGCGAAAGGTTAGTCAACTTATAACTTAATACTTACAATTTAAAACTTAAGTAACGTGTTCAAAAATTATTTCAAAACAGCCTTTCGGAATCTTTGGAAAAATAAGACTACAGGTTTTATAAATCTTTTTGGTTTATCAGCAGGTATGACAGCCGCTGTGTTTATTTTTCTATGGGTGAAAAATGAAATAAGTTTTGATGATTATCACCCCGGTAAAGAAAATATATATCGTGTTACTAACGCTATTCACGTTAGCAAAAGCGAAACATGGGTGTGGGAAACTTCGCCTCTGCTGATGGGTGAATCTGCAGTAAAACAAATTCCGGAAGTTCAGAAATACACACGTGCGGCGATCAATTCATGGGGCGGCCCTGTTCTTACTGTTGATCATAAATTATTTGCAGAAAAAACAAGCGCATGGATTGATAAGACATGGTTCAATATTTTCCATTACGACTTTATTGCCGGTAACCCTGCTGCTTTTGGAAAAGACCCGTTCAGTATAATCTTAACTGAATCGAAAGCAAAAAAATATTTTGGCGATGCTGATCCGATCGGCCAGGTTATTCGTGTTGATACAGTGAACTATACTGTGCAGGGAGTTATAAAAGACAACCCGGTAAACTCAAGTTTTCAGTTTGATATTTTACTGCAGATGGATGGGCACCTGGCAGATCCCAATGTATATAAAAATGATAAGAGCTGGAACAACTTTGGTTACCTGACTTTTTTGGAATTGCGGCCTGATGCAAATGAAAATGCTGTTGCAAAAAAAATAAATGATATTTTAAACAGCAACCGCTCCAATCATAATGATGATATAAGCCTGCAATCTTTAAGCGGCATGTATTATGAAAGCGATCTGCAATCGTCTGATCTGCCACACGGCAATAAAACAACAACTTATATTTTTAGTTTGCTTGGTATTTTACTGTTGGTTACGGCCTGTATAAATTATGTAAACCTTACCACCGCAAAGGCAAGCCTGCGTGCAAAAGAAGTGAGTGTGAAAAAAATTGTCGGTGCAAATAAAACACAACTGTTTTTACAGTTCATCACAGAATCGCTTACTATAAGTATATTGTCGTTAGTGGTTGCATTATTGCTTACACACTTATGCTTGCCGCTGTTTAACAGTATTACAGAAAAGAATTTTCAATTGCCGCTAAGCTCTGTTACGTTGTGGATGATTTTACTTGGTACACTTATTTTCTCAACTGTTTTAAATGGCATATATCCTGCGGTACTGCTTTCTTCTTTTAGTCCTTTAAATGTATTCAGGGGTAAAAGCATTTTAAAATTAAGTGATGGTTCTGTACGGAAAGGCTTGGTTGTATTTCAATTTGCATTATCAATGATATTGATAACGGCAGCCATTGTTATTTACAGGCAATTAAATTTTATTCAAACAACAAACCCCGGCTATAATGTGGCGCAGGTAATGTCTGTACAAATTCCGTATAGCGCGTATGATAATTTTAAAGACGATAAATCAAGAGAGAATTTTTTCACAAGCTTTAAAAATGAATTGCAATCGCAAAGCAGTGTTTCCGCAGTATGTAGCGGCGGTTCTGAAATTGTAAATGTTGGCGGCGCCAGCTCAGGTAATGCAGACTGGGATGGAAGAGACACAACATTTAATCCAACCATTGCACAACTTTCTGCCGATGCGGATTTTAAAAACATGTTTCAGCTACAAATGAAAACAGGCAGGTGGTTTAAATCCGGCGCTGACGATTATCACAATTATATTTTAAATGAAACAGCAGCAAATTTATTTCACATGCACCAGCCGGTCATTGGGCAGCGTTTTACATTGGGCGGCGATACAGGGCAGGTGATCGGTATTGTAAATGATTTTCATTTTAAAAGCCTGCATGAAAAAATTGGCCCCTTGGTTTTGAGTGATAATCGCGGCAGCGATTCATATTTCTTTATAAAAACAACTCCCGGTAATATATCAAGAACTGTAAGTGATGTACAATCAGTATGGGCAAAGTTTATTCCTGATCAGCCATTCAACTATAATTTTTTAGATGATAGTTTTAATACATTGTATAAAACAGATATAAAAACTTCAAAGCTCATTTTTATATTTTCAGTTATTGCGATAATACTTTCTGCCATGGGATTGTTTGGGCTTGCAGCTTTTACTGCAGAACAGCGTACAAAAGAAATTGGCATCAGAAAAGTGTTAGGCGCTTCCATACAACAGGTCACAACACTGTTATCCAAAGACTTTGTAAAACTTGTTATCATCGCTATCCTTGGTGCATCACCTGTAGCATGGTGGGCAATGAGTAAATGGTTGCAGGGTTTTGCTTATCGTATAAATTTTAATGCGTGGATTTTTATTGTTGCAGGTTTGCTGGCGTTGATCATTGCATTATTATCGGTGAGTGTTCATGCAATAAAAGCAGCATTAACAAATCCTGCGAAGAGTTTAAGAACGGAATAGTGAGTGGTGAATAGTCAATAGTGAATTTGTATATCAGACATCAATAAATCATACATCAGAAATCAACTCTTATGTTCAGAAATTATGTAAAGATCGCGTGGAGAAATATAATGAAGAGCAAAGTCTTTTCATTCATTAATATCATTGGCTTGTCAGTTGGACTTACCTGCTGTATGCTGATAACGCTGTATATAATAAATGAAACAAGTTATGATGCATATCAAAAAAATGGAGATAACATTTATCAATTAGGAACAGAGTTTATAGGACTTGGCAATTTTAAAAAGTTGCCAAATACGCCTGCAGCCATGGGCGAAACAATGAAGGCAGTGTTTCCTGAGATAGAACAAACAACCAGGCTTGCACGCTTGTATTCAGAAGACAAAACATTATTACAATACCGCGAAAGCGCCGGTACATCAAGATCATTTTATGAAACAAAAGGATTTCTTGCTGATTCTACTTTCTTCAGGATGTTCACTTATAATTTTATAGAAGGCAATCCTATAACTGCTTTATCAAACCCAAACGCTATTGTATTGTCTGATGAAATAGCAAAGAAAATTTTTGGTGATCAGCCTGCATTAAATAAAGTAATTCATGTTAGCAGCAGCACCAACGGCGACCATGATTTTTTAGTAACAGGTGTTTTTAAACCAATGGATCAACCTTCGCATATTGATGCAAGATTTTTTATGAGTATGATGGGTGGAAATGTAGCTGATTTTATAAAACAGCAAGGAAATGATCTTGCAACCAACAATCTTTTTTTTACTTACCTGCAATTAAAACCCGGAAGTGATGCTAATAACCTTGAGGCAAAATTTCCTGCATTTATAGAAAAATATGCAGGTAAAAAATTGCAGGCTGTCGGTTTTAACAGGAGACAATTTTTAGTGCCGCTTAAAAAAATTCATCTTGATCCTGATGCGCAAAGCAATGTTACAGACGGAGGCAGCGTAACGTATTTGTATATTCTTGGTTCTATTGCTTTGTTTACGTTGTTGATCGCGTGCATCAATTTCATGAACCTTGCAACTGCGCGTTCATCAAAACGTTCTTCAGAAGTTGGTATAAGAAAAGTGTTGGGTGCAGAACGGAAATCGTTGCTGTTACAATTTTTAGGCGAATCTGTATTTATGAGTGTTGCTGCATTTGCTTTAGCCATCGCTTTTACAGAATTGTTACTGCCCATGTTTAATTCCGTTTCGGGCAAAACATTGTCGCTGTCTCTTTCAAATATTTCTGTCATCATTGCATTTTTTATTTTATCAGTGATCACAGGTTTAATTGCCGGCAGTTATCCTGCATTTTATTTGTCATCTTTTCAACCGGTTAAAGTTTTAAAAGGAAAATTCTCCAACTCATTTTCAGCAGTGGCATTGCGCAAAGGCCTTGTAATTTTTCAATTCATTATTTCGGTTGTATTAATTATTGCCTCAGTTGTTATCGCCAGTCAAATGAAGTATTTGCGCTCTGCTGATCTCGGGTTTGATAAAGATCAACAGATCGTAATTCCATTACGCAGTGGTGCTGCAAAAAATATGTATACATCTTTTAAAGATGAATTGCTGAAACAGGCAGATGTGAAAAGTGTGGGTGCCTCTTTGTTTTACCCGGGCATAACAAATTTTTCTGATAATATTTTTTACACCGATGGCGGAAGCATGCAACAAGGCAAAGATGTAAAGATGAATTATATTGACACACGTTACCTGCAAACTTTAAATATTCAACGGCTGAGCGGCAGGTTGTTTAGTGACGATTATTATACAGAAGATACAACAGGCACTACAGGTACATTGGTATTGAATGAAACAGCAACAAAACTCTTCGGATTTAAAAATGCAGCACAGGCAGTTAATCAGAAATTACATGCAACGTTTAATGGTGTTACTTATAACTATAATATTATAGGTGTTGTAAAAGATTTTCATTATGAAGATCTGCATGTACCTATTGGCCCTTATGGTTTCCAGTTGAATGTTCCGCCGTTATTCAACTACGTAATTGTGCATACAAAGTCAGGTGATGTAAATGCATCTTTAAAATCAATACAAAATGTATGGCATAATCTGAATGCAGGCGAACCATTCGATTACAGTTTTCTCGACAAAGATTTCCAGAAAAATTATGATACAGAGAACAGGCTTGCCGCTATTGTAGGAGACTTTACGGTGATTGCCATTCTTATTTCCTGTTTGGGTTTATTTGGTCTTGCAACATTCAGTGCAGAGCAGCGTATCAAAGAAATAGGTGTGCGTAAAGTATTAGGCGCAAGCATAACAAGTGTTGTGGCGTTGCTTTCAAAAGATTTTTTAAAGCTTGTTATCATCGCTGTTGTTATTGCTTCACCCATTGCATGGTTTGTTATGAATAAATGGCTGCAAAGTTTTGCTTATCGTATGCCTTTAAGTGCGTGGACATTTTTACTTGCAGGAATACTTGCATTACTGATTGCTTTTCTGACAGTAAGTTTCCATGCGATTAAAGCTGCAATATCCAATCCTGTAAAGAGTTTGAGAACAGAATAGAGAAATAAAACCTTATGACGCAACCTGAATTGTTGAAAAAAGATGAACTGTTACTCTGGTCAACAGGAAGCGGTACGGATGTATGGAAAATGTTTACCGCAGCAGCTTCAGGCGATTTACAAACAATAAAAGAATTACTTGAAAAAGATCCTTCACTTGTTCGTGCTGCTTTTGATTATCGTAATGCAATGTCCTTTGCTGTTCGCGAAAATCAGCCCGCAATTGTTGAATATCTTCTTTCACAAAAAGCTAATCCGGTAAACTCAGGAACAGATGACACGCTTTTACAGATTGCTAAAGACCGTGGCTATAAAGAGATTCAATTAATGCTTGAAAAAGCAACAGGTACAAAAGCAACTCCGGGCGGAACAATAATTGCAGAAGCGATAAAAAGCAGGAATATTGAAAGAGTAAGAATCTTACTTGATCAATATCCTGAATTATTGCACGCAAGAGATGAATTTACAAATCAACCTATTCATTGGGCAGTAATGACAAGGCAGCCTGAGATGATTGATGAATTATTAAAGCGTGGTGCAGATATTAACGCAAAGCGGTTTAATGGCGCAAGGCCTTTGCAGCTTACAAATGGTGATTATAATTATCGCGGATGGCGCGATGTTCCTAAAGATACAGTTGCAAAGCCAAATGATATTTATAAATTATTGATTGAACGTGGAGCTTATCTCGACATAAATATGGCTGCGCTGAAAGGAAACATAGATCGTGTTCGTGAATTGCTTGATGCAGACCCTTTACTCGTAAATAAAAATGATGCGTACGTAACATATTACGCGGGTTCAGCGTCACCCATAAAAAATGCAGTGCTAAGCAGGAATATAGAAATGGTAAAGCTTTTGATTGATCGTGGTGCTGATGTAAATATTCCTGAGGAAAGTATTGCCCCGAAAGGGCACGCATTACATTCGGCTGTTTGTAATGGCGATATTGAGATTGTAAAATTGCTATTGGAGCATGGTGCTTATCCAAACGTACCCGTTGAAAGTTCTGCGGATACATTAAGTGCTGCTATCGCAAACAACGATCAGCCTATGATTGAATTGCTTTGCTCTCACGGCGCTTCAAGAGATGTGAACCTTCTTGCGTATTATGGCGATATACAAACTGCTGCTGCAGTATTTGCTGCCGACCCCTCACTGGCTGATGATGCATACGCGCTTGAATGCGCCGCAGGACAAGGGCACGATGCATTTGTCAGGTTAATGTTGAAGTATCAGCCAAATCTTGCAACAAAAATTGCTGTTGGTGTTGCAAGCCAGGCTCCGCAGGATACAATTAAATCTCTTGCATTAACAGAATTTCTTTTTGAACAGGGGATGGATCCGAATTTCAAAAACTGGTTAAGTGTAACGCCGCTTCATCATTTTGCAGGAAGAGGTGATGTTGTAAGTGCATCTGTTTTTATAAAACATGGTGCGGATGTAAATTTAATTGATGAGGAGTTTTATTCAACGCCATTGGGTTATGCTGCAAAGCACGGAAAAAAAGAAATGGTTGAATTGTTATTAAAACATGGAGCAGATACGGGTCTTCCTGAAAATATTACGTGGGCTAAACCTTTAGCCTGGGCAGAGCGAAGAGGGCATGAAGATATAATTACATTACTGGAACAATATCAATGAAAAACAATGGAAATGCACTGAGTGGTGAATATTGAACATTCAAGCATCAAAAAATCATACATCAGAAATCAACTTCTATGTTCAAAAATTATTTTAAAACGGCATGGCGTAATATGATGAAGAATAAATTTTATGCATTCATCAATATTGCAGGCTTAACTATTGGCTTGACTGTTGGCTTATTGATATTGCTTTGGGTGCAGGATGAATACAGTTATGACAGCTTTCATAAAAACGCACCGAATATTATCAAGCTGGAAAACATGGTCGGCACCAATGCAAGCCGCCAGTTATGGACATCCACCACTGCACCCATTGGTATAATGGCAAAGCAGCAGATACCCGGTATTAAAGATGTAGTGCGCATTACCGAAAACTATTTCTATGGATTATACAAATACGGCAATAAAAGCTTTAGTGATGAAAGAAATTATTTTACCGATGCTGCTTTCTTTAACGTGTTCGATTTTCCAATTATAAAAGGCAATGCAGTTAATCCCTTTCCTGATAGAAACTCAGTTGTAATTACAGAAAGTACGGCCAGGAAATTTTTTGGTAATGCAGATGCGCTTGGAAAAATAATTACTGCAGATGACAGTGTTGGTTTTAAAGTAACAGGTATAATAAAAGATTTCCCAAAAAACTCAAGTATACAGGGGGATATGTTTTTTCCTGTAAGCTTGCTTGCTCAAAAAAGATATGTTGGCGCCACTGATGGCAGGAACATTGATAATGACTATTCAAATTTTGATTTTGATACTTACTTTTTATTGCAGCCAGGTTTTTCATTCGATGGTTTTGCAAAGAAACTGCGTGATATACATCTGAGCGTTAAATCAGATGATACTGATATAGGTTATGTTTGGATGCCGCTTGAAAAAATACATTTATATCACAGCGATGGCAGTGAAGGTGGCGCAGGTATGGTACGTATGTTCATGATCATTGCAATTTTAATTTTAATTATTGCATGCATAAATTATGTAAACCTTTCAACGGCCCGTTCAATGTTGCGCTCAAAAGAAGTAAGCCTGCGCAAGATTGTTGGCGCTGCAAGATGGCAGTTATTTATGCAGTTTATTGTTGAAACAATATTGTTGTTTGTGCTTGCAACTGCAATAGCATTAACGCTTGTATATATGTTGATGCCATTGTTCAACCAGGTTTCCGGCAAAAACATTTCGATCAATTTCAATGACTATCATATCTGGATAGTTATACTGGTAACGATTGCAGGAACGCTTGTTATTTCAAGTATTTATCCCGCTATTTTGCTTTCTTCTTTTGAGCCTGTTAAAGCGCTTAAAGGAAAAATATCAGCAAGCATCAGCAGCACAGTGTTCAGGAAAGTGTTGGTAGTAATTCAATTCACATTTTCTATTGTATTGATAACAGGCACTATTGTAATAGGCAACCAGCTTCGTTATATACAATCAAAACAATTAGGATACGATAAAGAGAATGTGTTAACAATGCCGGTTATTCATATGGCGCCACATCTTGATGCGATTCGCGCAGATATGATGAAACAAACCGGCGTAAAAAATGTTACATGGTCAAGTGAAGATATTATTGATATTGGCGGACAAACAGGCGATAACGATTGGGACGGCAAACAAAACGGTGAAACAGTAATGTTATCTCCAGTAAATGTTGATCAGAATTTTATTCCATTCTTTAAAATGCAGTTGGCAGCAGGTAAAAATTTTGTTGGCGACATTTCCGATTCAACGCATTTTATTTTGAATGAATCTGCAGTGCGTGCAATGCGTATAAAAGAGCCGGTTATTGGTAAACGCATCAGGCTTTGGAATACTGAAGGCACGATAACAGGTGTGCTGAAAGATTTCAATTTTCAATCAGTGCGCACTAAAATAAGGCCGGCAATTTTTTATGATCATCAAAAAACTTACGGGCAGCTTTATATAAGAACAACAGGTAAAGATTTGCCTGGCACTATAGCTGCAGCAAAAGTGGAATGGAATAAATACAATGCTGCGTTCTCATTCACTTATAATTTTCTCGATGATAAATACAAAAGCCTGTATGAAAGTGAACAACGTACGGGTTTACTCTTCAACATATTTGCAGGCATAGCCATTTTTATTTCCTGCCTAGGTTTGTTTGGATTGGCAGCATATACGGCTCAGGTACGCACAAAAGAAATTGGTGTGCGCAAAGTACTCGGCGCAAGTGTAAGCGGCATTATACAATTGCTTGCAAAAGATTTTATGTGGTTGGTGTTGATTGCAATTGTTATTGCAATACCTGTTGCGTGGTATATGATGAATAAATGGCTGCAGGAATTTGCATACAAAATCAATATTGGCTGGACAGTCTTTGCTATTGCAGGATTACTTGCTGTTATCATAGCTTTTATCACGATCAGTTTTCAATCAATAAAAGCAGCACTGGCAAATCCGGTGAAGAGTTTGAGAACGGAATAATTAAGAAAAATTGAATTGGAAAATTCCAAAATTTAAAAATTGAATGTATGTTCAGAAACTATTTTAAAACCGCCTGGCGCAACATCAAACGCCACAAAGCCTATTCAGCTATTAATATTCTTGGATTGGCAATTGGCATTGCGGCCTGTTTGCTCATACTTCAATATGTGTCGTTTGAATTGAGTTATGAAAATTTCCAGGTGAATAAAGATCGTATCTATCGTGTTGAGCAGGACAGGTACGATAACGGAAAGCTAAGCACACAATGGGCTGCAGGCGCATTTGCTGTTGGCAATTCATTCAAAGCGGCAATACCTGAAATAGACGATTATGTAAAGGTTATTCAGAACGGAAAAGTAACAACAGATGTAAAAAAATCAACCTGTAAAAATTGATAAGGTTTATTTTACCAACCCTTCTTTCTTCAACATATTTACTTATCCACTGATTGCAGGTGATAAAAATAATTCGTTGAAAGAGCCGTTCACTGCGGCTTTATCTGAATCAACTGCAAAAACAATTTTTGGTACAACCAATGTTGTGGGCAAAACATTGCGGTTAAACAGGAAAGATAATTATACAATCAATGCCGTGTATAAAGATGCGCCGGTTAATACACAGCTTAAACCTGACTTGCTGCTTTCATATTCAACTTTTCTGAAATGGACTACAGATTCAGCAGGTAATGGACCTGAAAATGCGTGGGAATGGGATGGATGCCTTACTTATTTGTTGCTGCATAAAGGCGCAGACCCAGCAGTGGTTGAAAAGAAATTTATCCCCGTCGTAAAGAAGTTTACCGATGCGGATATGAAGAAATACAACGCCGGTGTCACATATAATTTACAACCTTTAACTGATATTCATTTGTACTCACATTACATGATGGAACCCGGAGAAAACGGCGATGGCAAAACAGTTTATCTTTTATTAGCTATTGCATTTTTTATAGTGGTGATCGCATGGGTGAATTACATCAATCTTGCGACAGCACGCGCTATTACACGGGCAAGAGAAGTGGGTGTGCGCAAAGCTGTAGGTTCGCAACGCAGGCAACTTATTATCCAGTTCTTATCTGAATCAGCTGTGTTGAACGGCTTTGCATTAGTGCTTGCTTTGTTAATTGTTCTGGTTTCTATTCCCGGGTTTAATGCAATATCAGGCCAGCAACTTTCACTTTCATTATTTACACAAACTAATTTCTGGTTAGCCCTTGCGGGCTTGTTTGTTATTGGTGTTTTCTTCTCCGGTTTATATCCAGCATTTGTATTATCAGGCTTTAAACCTATTGAAGTATTGAAAGGAAAACTAGGCACTTCAAGCCAGGGAATTTTATTAAGAAAATCGTTGGTAGTATTCCAGTTTGCTGCATCATTATTTTTATTGATGGGTACTGTTGTTGTTTATCAGCAGATACAATACATGCGTAAACAATCATTGGGAATGAACATAGATCAAACACTGATTGTGCCGCCACCAATTGTTGGTATTGATTCTACTTTCTTACAAAAGATAACTGCGTTTAAACAGGAATTACAGCAAAATACTTCTGTTCAGAATATTACTGTTTCAACAAGTATTCCCGGCGAAGCTGTTGGCTGGAATGCAGGCGGCATAAAACTTGTAGGGCAGGATGAATCAAAACAAAAACAATATCGTGTTATTGGTGTTGATTATGATTATTTAAAAACATACGGATTGAAAATGATTGCAGGCAGGCCGTTTGATAAATCTTATGGCTCCGATAAACACTCTGTAATTTTTAATCGTAAAGGCATTGAGCAATTAGGTTTTAATAACCCGAAGGATGCGATTGGCAAGAAAATAGATTTCTGGGGAGATCAATATATTATTGAAGGTGTAACAGAAAATTTTCATCAGCAATCGTTGCGTGAAGCATTCGAACCTTTGATATTGCGTTTGATCCCCGATGTAAATGGTTCTATCTCTATAAAAACTTCTGCAACAAATGCAGCGCAAACCATCAGCAGTGCAAAAGCTGAATGGGCTAAATTTTTCCCGGGCAATACATTTGAATATTTCTTTTTAGATGATCATTTTGATGAGCAGTATAAAGCGGATCAACGTTTCGGGCAGGTGTTTGGTTTGTTTACAAGCCTTGCCATTTTAGTTGCCTGTCTTGGCTTATTCGGGCTTGCATCATTCACTACATTACAAAGAACAAAAGAGATCGGCATACGAAAAGTATTGGGTGCATCTGTCAGCAACATTCTTAATTTATTGTATCGCGAGTTTGCTTTGTTACTGATCATAGCATTTGTAATCACAGTCCCGTTGGCATGGATCACTTCAAGCAAATGGTTGCAGAACTATGCTTTCAGAATAGATATTGAATGGATATATTTTGTATTGCCGTTTATGGTAATTGTTGCCATCGCATTGATAACCGTAAGCTTTCAATCAATCAAAGCAGCGCTGGCAAACCCGGTGAAGAGTTTGAGAACAGAGTAGTGAAATGTGAGAAGTAAGAAGTGAAATGCGAAATGTTTTATTGACTTATAACTTAACACTTACAACTTAAAACTTATATCGTGTTCAAAAATTATTTTAAAACCGCGTGGCGTGCACTTTTAAAAGATAAGATGCATTCGTTCATTAACATCATTGGGCTTTCATTGGGAATGGCTGTTGCTATCCTGATTGGATTATGGATGTACGATGAACTTTCTTACAACAAAAGTTTTGATAACTACGATCACATTGCACAGGTTATTCAAAATGTAAGTAATAATGGCGAAGTGCAAACATGGTGGAGTGTTCCTTACCCGCTTGCCACTGAATTAAGAACAAATTATGGCAGCGATTTTAAGCATATTGTAATGGCTACGACCGGTGATCATATCATTACTATCGGTGATAAAAAATTAAATGATCGTGGCGGCTATTTTGAAAAAGAAATGCCTGATATGTTTACGTTGGATATGTTGAAAGGCAAACGCAATGCATTGAATGATCCTTCTTCTGTTATCATTTCTGCATCTGCAGCTAAAGCATATTTTGGTAATGATGATCCCATAAATAAAATAATAAAGGTTGACCAGATGCCACCGTTGAAAGTTGCCGGTGTATATAAAGATTTCCAGCAGAATTCAACTTTTGCCAACCTGAATTTTATTGCTTCGTGGGACTTCTTTTATACGAACAATGATTTAAAAAGCATGGAAGATCCATGGCGGCCAAACTTTGTTTCATTGTTCGCAGAGATAAATAACAATGTAGATTTTGCAACCGTTTCTGCAAGAATAAAAGACGCAAAATTCAAAAAGATAAATGCACAATTACAAAAAAAGAAACCTGAACTTTTTTTAATGCCAATGAGCAAATGGCATTTATATACTGAATTTAAAGATGGGAAAAATGTTGGCGGTGCAATAAAGTATGTACAGATGTTTACCATCATCGGCATATTTGTTTTACTGTTGGCATGCATCAACTTCATGAACTTAAGCACTGCAAAAAGCGAGAAGCGCGCAAAAGAAGTTGGTATAAGAAAAACCATCGGCTCTTTACGCAGGCAACTCATCTGGCAATTCTTCAGCGAATCATTATTAACTGTATCATTTGCATTTGTATTGTCAATAATTATTGCATGGCTTGCATTGCCATTCTTTAATAAAGTTTCTGATAAGCACATGGTGATATTATGGAGCAATCCAACCTTCTGGTTGATCGGTATTGCTTTCATTTTGGTCACATCCTTAATAGCCGGAAGTTATCCTGCATTTTACTTGTCGTCATTCAGGCCCGTAAAAGTTTTGAAAGGAACATTTAAAGCAGGCCGTTATGCAGCAATACCGCGCAAAGTATTGGTGGTATTGCAATTCACTGTTTCGGTTTCACTCATCATTGGAACTGTAATTGTATACCGGCAAATACAATTTGCGAAAGATCGTCCTGTTGGTTACACGCGCGCAAACCTCATCAGCATTCCTACAAATAATCCTTCTATACACGATCATTTTAATGCAGTGAAAGATGAGATCATGCACACAGGTGCAGTTGTTTCTATGGCTGAATCAGAAAGCCCGACAACAGGTATATGGAACAGCACAAGCGGTTTTAGCTGGCCCGGAAAAGATCCGAATCTTTCAACTGATTTTGGTGTTGTAAGTGCTTCTTATGATTATGGTAATACTATAAACTGGCAGATTAAAGAAGGCCGTGGTTTTTCGAGGGATTTTGCAACAGACTCAAGCGCCATCATTTTAAATGAGGCTGCAGTTAATTATATGAATCTGAAAAATCCTGTTGGGCAAACCGTAACATGGTGGGATAAACCGTTGAAGGTAATTGGCGTTATTCATAACATGGTGATTGAATCGCCATACGATGAAGCAAGGCCAATTATTTACCCGTTATCAGGTGATGCGGGCAATATGGTCATTCTTAAATTAAATCCATCTGTCAGTGCGAAAAATGCGATCAGTAAAATAGAACCGGTATTCAAAAAATTCAATACCGATCAACCTTTTGAATACAAATTTGTAGACGATGATTATGCTGCAAAATTCGGAGATGAAGAACGCATCGGTAAACTGGCCGGCATCTTTGCAATGCTTGCTGTTTTTATTTCCTGCCTTGGTTTATTTGGATTAACCTCATTCGTTGCAGAGCAACGTAAGAAAGAAATTGGTGTGCGTAAAGTTCTGGGCGCATCTGTATTCAATGTATGGAATTTATTGTCGAAAGATTTTGTATTGCTTGTTGTGCTATCATTTCTTTTAGCATTTCCATTGTCGTATTATTTCATGCACAGCTGGCTGCAGGATTATGCCTACAGAACAGATATTGCCTCGTGGATTTTT
>JABDFS010000078.1 GCA_013286425.1 Bacteroidota bacterium | reverse complement strand
ATGGAGGACAAACATTTACTTTGATTGGTACCAAGCCTAATACAGGTTCCGCAACTATTACTATTCCTAAAATAAATACAACGCAGGCGCGCATAGAAGTTGCAGGTGCAGGGAATATTTTCTTTGATATATCTGATGCTGATTTTACAATAACTTCTTCTGCATTGATTGCATCATCTGCAACAGCCAATATCCTTAATAAAACGCCTGTAAATGTTATGCCTAACCCGGCAAAAGATTTCACAAATGTTATCTTCCATAATTCATCAGACAAAGCCAATCTTGAATTGAGCACTTCAAACGGCAAGGTTGTTTATGATAAAACATTAAACAATGTTATTGATGGCGCGCAGGAAAAAATTTCTTTAGCTGGTTTAGCAAAAGGGATATACATACTTAAAATAACAACCGATAACGGAACACAGGTAGAAAAAATCGCAGTATATTAATGTAACCACTTATAATGTTCAACAAAAAGTCATGCAGCAATGTTGCATGACTTTTTTGTTTGATTGATATGATGCTTTTCACGACACTATGTCGCAAAAAAATCCTGGTAAGCTATTCGTTGCATTCGCTCTTCTATGAACAATACAATTTCTTTTATAAATAATGAAGATGCCGGTTTACTGGATGCTTATTCCAGAACAATAACAGGCGTTGTTGGAAATGTGGCAGCATCAGTTGCACATATACAGGTTGAGAAAAAAATAAAGAACAGGCGCGGCGAAGTGCAATCAGCGCCGGCTTCGGGTTCTGGTTTTGTTATTTCTTCAGATGGTTATGTTGTAACCAATCATCATGTAATTGAAGATGCAGATAATATAAAAGTTTTATTCAGTGATGGAAGAAGTTTGAATGCAGAATTAAAAGGCGCAGATGCTTCAACTGATATTGCTGTGTTGAAAGTGTTTGATAATAATTTGAAAGCTTTATTATTCTCAGATTCAGACAAATTACAAGCCGGACAAATTGCTATTGCAATCGGCAATCCTTTAGGTTTGCAGTATTCTGTAACAACAGGTGTTGTAAGTGCATTGGGCAGAACTCTACGGGCAAAGAACGGACGTTTGATTGATGACATCATTCAAACGGATGCTGCCTTAAATCCAGGCAATTCTGGCGGACCGTTAGTAAATTCTTCAGGTAATGTTATTGGTGTGAACACTGCAACTATTCCATCTGCACAAGGTTTATGTTTTGCAGTATCATCTAATCTTGCTTCATATATCGCAGGGGAAATTATAATTGAAGGGAAAGTAAAAAGAGCATATGTCGGCATTGCCGGGCAAATGGTAAGTCTTACAGAAAGAATGATTGCTGCAAACAAATTGCAAAAGCGCACAGGCGTTTATGTGTTTGAAAAAGTAGCCGATGCTGATGTAGATAATTATGAATTGCGTGAGGGTGATATTATTGTTGAATTTGATGGTAAACCTGTTGGCTCGGTTGATGACATGCATAAATTATTTTCTTATGATATAATCGGCAAACAAAAACAATTAGGCATTTTACGCAACGGCCATAAACGTGTTATTGATGTTGTGCCGGGCGAATTGAAATGAATAATCAACTTAAATTGCAAGCCTTGAAGATGTATATTTCTTCAAGGCTTTTTATGCAAACAACAACACGTATTAATCTCTGGAGCAGTCCGCGCAATATTTCTACTGCAATGATGTATGGATTTGCACAGCGTTATGATACGATTGTATTTGATGAACCTTTGTATGCACATTATTTATTGTCAACGGGCATTCATCATCCGGGGAAAGAAGCAATTTTACAAGTGCAAGATAGTAATGGCGAAAATGTAATCCGTGATATCATCTTAGCTGATCATCATAAACCAATTGCCTTCTTCAAACAGATGACGCATCACTTAGAAAACATCAGTTTGGATTTTTTGTCGCAAACAAAAAACGTTCTCTTCATCCGTAATCCAAAACAAATCATTGCTTCTTATGCGCAGGTTATAAAAGATATTACCATGCAGGATGTTGGTATAAAAAAACAATGGTGGCTGTATAATTATCTCACAGAAAAAAATCTTTCCTGCATTGTGCTGGATTCAAATGAAATTTTAAAATCACCGCAAAATGTTTTGCAACAATTGTGTGATGCATTGCAAATTTCATTCACAGAAAAAATGTTGCATTGGCCTGCGGGACCAAAATCGTATGATGGCGTTTGGGCAAAATACTGGTACGATAATGTGCATCAGTCAACAGGTTTTGAAAAACAAAAAACAAGTGAGCGTGATTTGCCTGGATATCTGGAAGCGTTGTATAAAGAATGCAAAATTTATTATCAGCAATTATATCCTTACTCTATTAAAGCTGTTTAAAACTTTACCTTAGCTTCATAATCAGCAACATGAAAAAACCATTTTTATATGTATTGATTGCAACTTGTTTTTTATCAGCCTGCAACAATTCCAACCGGTCAACAATGAAACCAGATACAACCACCGCCAACGATACTTCAGGCCTAAACCGCAAATGGTGGAAAGAAGCAGTAGTGTATCAGATTTATCCGCGCAGTTTTAAAGATGCAAACGGCGATGGAGTCGGCGATCTGAAAGGCATTCTTTTAAAGCTAGATTATGTAAAAAGTTTAGGTATTGATGTTATCTGGCTGAATCCGATTTATTCATCACCCAACGGTGATAATGGTTACGACATCAGCGATTATCAAAACATCATGCAACAATTCGGGACGATGAATGATTTTGATTCTTTATTGAAAGGCATGCATGACCGCGGATTAAAATTAGTGATGGATCTGGTAGTGAATCACAGCAGCGATCAGCATGAATGGTTTAAACAATCACGCAGTTCAAGAGACAATCCTTACCGCGATTATTATCATTGGTGGCCTGCAGAAAAAGGCAAGCCTGCAGCGCGTTACAGTTTCTTTGATGTGAACAATGACGCCTGGAAATATGATACAGTAACCAACTCCTATTACCTGCATTACTTCGGGGATTTTCAACCTGATTTGAATTGGGAAAACCCAAAAGTGCGTGAAGATATTTTCAACATGATGAAGTTTTGGTTTGATAAAGGCGTTGACGGTTTTCGTATGGATGTAATTCCTTTCATTTCAAAAGACACAGCATTTCCAACATTGCCTACTGAATATAATGGCGACTTTGTAAAGTATTATGCCCATGGTCCGCATGTACACGATTATTTGCAACAGATGAACAAAGAAGTGTTAAGCAGGTATGATGTGATGACAGTTGCTGAAGGCATTGGTGTTTCCACAGATGATGCGCATGATTTTGTTGATGACGATCGCCATGAATTAAATATGCTCTATCATTTTGAAGGCGTGAGTTTAGGTTATTTGCCGAATCAATTTAAAGTGCCTGACCCGAAAGGTTATAGTTTGGTTGAGTTCAAAAAGATTTATTCCAGGTGGGATAGTGTTTTTGAAAATAAAGGCTGGGGCACAATTTATCTTGGCAATCATGACCAGCCAAGAATGGTTACACGCTGGGGAAATGATTCAGGCGAGTATCGTGTACTTTCATCAAAAATGCTTACAACATTCTTAATGACGATGCGTGCAACACCTTATTATTATAACGGCGATGAGATCGGTATGAACAATATAAAGTTTGATAAGATCGATGATTACCGCGATGTTGAATCGCTGAACATGTATAAACAGATTAAAGAAAAAGGTGGCGATCTGCAAGCCTTTTTAAATGCGCAAAAAATTTCTGCGAGAGATAACAGCCGTACTCCTTTTCAATGGAATGCCTCTGTAAATGCAGGCTTTACAACAGGAACACCATGGTTGAAAATAAATCCAAATTATAAAACTGTAAATGCTGAGGCAGAAGAAAAAGACAGCAACAGTTGTTTGAATTATTTCAGAAAAGTTGTGAAGCTTAGAAAAGATAATCTTGTGTTGGTATATGGAAAATATACACTGCTGGATGCAGCTAACACCCAGGTATATGCATATACAAGAGAATTAAACGGAACAAAGTTTTTAGTGCTGTTGAATTTTTCAAAGAATGCAGCAACAGCCAATACAGGCATTGATCTTACGAATGCCAATCTTTTAATTGATAATTATACAACCGCAAATAATACAACTGCACTTCGTCCGTATGAAGCAGCGGTATATGAATTAAAGTGAGATGTGAAAGGTGAGATGTAAAATGAAAAGCATCTTACTTCTTACATCTAACATTTCACAACTAAAGACATGCAACAAAAATTTTATCCGCAGAACGAAAACATACAGGTCTTCATAAAAGATAAATTGTATCATCGCAGTGAAGCCAAAATTTCTGTGTTTGACAGCGCAGTGCAAGGCGGAGATGCAGTGTGGGAAGGTTTGAGAATTTATAATGGCAAAGTATTTTGTTTGAATGAACATATAGAGCGTTTGCAGGCTTCAGCACATACATTGGTATTTGCGGATATTCCTTCTAAAGAGTTTATTCGTGATGCCATCTTTCAAACATTAAAGGCAAACAATTTTTATAATGATGCGCATATTCGTCTAACACTTACACGCGGAGAAAAAATTACTTCGGGAATGGATCCGCGTTTGAATCAAAGCGGCAGTTGTTTAATTGTGTTGGCAGAATATAAACCTCCTGTGTATGATAATGCAAAGGGGGTAAAACTGATCACATCACATATTCGCCGTAACTCACCGATGCATTTGGATTCAAAGATTCATCACAACAATCTGCTCAATAATATTCTTGCAAAGATTGAAGCGAATTATGCAGGCGCAGATGATGCAATTATGTTGGATAATCTTGGCTTTGTTGCTGAAACAAATGCCTGCAATATTTTTATGGTAAAGGATGGTTTGTTACTAACACCAAATGCGGATGCATGTTTGCCGGGCATAACAAGAAAGAATGTTATCAAGCTTGCACATCAATTAAAAATTTCCTTGTTTTTAAAGAATATTTCTATCGCTGAATTTTATAATGCTGATGAAGTGTTTACAACAGGCACCATGGGTGAGTTAACGCCTGTACATGAAATTGATGGCAGAACAATTCAGAACAAAGCCAATTCAAATATTCGTGAACAATTGTATAAAGCTTATAAAGAGTTAACTGAAAAAGAGGGTGAAGCAATAGTATAATATTAAGCCACGAATGCACGAACGAGATATTCGTGTATTCGTGGCAATTAACATTAAAATATTTCAATGAAATCTTTCTCTGCTGAAATATTTATAATAGGTATCAATCCTTATGTATTTGTGCCGGATGAAATATTGAATTACTTATTTAAAAAAGCAGGAAAAGAAAAAGGCCACATACCTGTTCATCTCACTATCAACAAAGAAAAATTTATTCAGCATCTTGTGAAGTATAGCGGTGAATGGCGCTTATATTTAAACACACCCATGCGTAAAGCAGCGGGAAAAGACGTTGGCGATATCATCCAAATAAAAATTGATTTTGATGCAGCAAAACGCACAACACCCATGCATCCGAAATTTGAAACTGCATTGAATAAAAACAAAAAAGCAAAAGATTGTTTTAACGGATTACCGCCTTCACGACAAAAAGAAATTTTACGTTATCTCAACAATCTTAAATCGGAAGAAGCTTTAAATAAAAATATTGAGCGTGCTATCAATTTTTTACATGGAGATGCAAGATTTGTTGGTCGAGATAAGCCATAAAAAAAATCACCACACAGTTCATAACTATGTGGTGAAATAATATAAATAATTACTTTATACTTCTAACGTTCTTCAGCCATGTGCACTATATCTTCAACCTTATAAGCGCCTGCATCTAATTTTGCTTTTGTTTCGCTAAAGGCTTTCAATGTTGCGTCAATATCTTCTAATGTATGTGCTGCTGTAGGTATCAGGCGGTAAATAATATGTCCTTTGGGGATTACAGGATACACAACAATTGAACAGAAGATACCATAATTCTCACGCAGGTCTGCAACCATTGCTGTTGCTTCAGGTACGCCGCCTTTCATATAAACAGGTGTAACCACAGAATCTGTTTTACCGATATCAAAGCCATTCTTTTTTAAACCATCCTGTAAAGCTTTTGCGTTCTTCCAAAGCTTTGCCTTTAGCTCAGGCATTGAACGCAACATGCGTAACCTTTTCAGATTACCAATTACATAAGGCATCGGTAAACTCTTCGCGAAAATTTGTGAGCGGATATTATAACGTATGAAATCAATGATCTCTCCCGGGCCTGCGATGAACGCGCCAATAGATGCCATTGATTTTGCAAACGTTGAAAAATAAAGATCGATCTCATCCTGGCAACCTTGCTCCTCTCCTGCACCTGCACCTGTTTCTCCTAATGTACCAAAGCCATGTGCATCATCAACCAATAACCTGAACTGATATTTATCTTTCAATGCACAAATCTCTTTAAGTTTTCCCTGGTCTCCTGCCATTCCAAACACACCTTCAGTAATGACTAAAATGCCGCCCTGCTTTTGTTTTTCTATCAAAGCTGCTGCACGTTGCAATTGCTTTTCACAATCTTCAATATCATTATGACGGTATACATAACGATGGCCTGTGTGCAAACGCAATCCATCAATAATACATGCATGTGATTCCGCATCATATACAATAATATCATGCCTTCCGCACAAAGTATCGATTGCACTCATTATACCCTGGTAACCATAATTCAGAAGAATAGCATCTTCTTTATGCTCAAATTCGGCCAGCTCTTTTTCAAGCTGTTCATGATAGTTACTGTTGCCACTCATCATGCGCGCTCCCATCGGATATGCAAGGCCAAAGTCTGCAGTTGCATCAGCATCTGCTTTACGTATTTCAGGATGATTCGCTAATCCCAAATAATTATTCAAACTCCAAACCACTACATCTTTTCCGCGAAACTGCATACGGTTACCAATTTCACCTTCCAGCTTGGGGAAAGTATAATATCCATGTGATCTTTCGCGATGTTCGCCAATAGGGCCATAATGCTTTAAAAGCCTTTCAAAAATATCTGCCATTATAATTTAATTTTTCACAAAATGATAAATATGCAAACGTTAGAAACAAACCGTGCAAAAATAATGGTTTGCTTTTTAAGCGCCAATCCAAGGTAGTTTATAAAGCGTTAAGATGAAAGCTTATTTTGAATTGAATACGGCGATTATAAAAACACTATTCATACCGCAAAGCTGCAATGGGATTGAGCTTTGACGCTTTTACTGCCGGCCATATACCGGCGAGTAAACCAACTCCGGAACAAATTATTATACCACCGATCACCCACGCCCACGGTACTGTAAAGCCGGCGTTTAACAGCAGGGCAAATATATTTCCAATGATCACGCCGAGTACGATTCCAAACAATGCGCCAAGCAAACTGATGATGATGGATTCAAATAAAAACTGCTGCCGTATATTTTTGCGTTTGCCGCCAATTGCTTTTATTAATCCAACTTCACGCGTGCGTTCATTAACGGAAACGAGCATTATATTCATTAAGCCAATTGCAGCACCGATCAATGTAATTAAACCGATAGCACCGGCGGCCATTTGTATACTGCTTAATAATTCTATAAATGTAGATGCAAGCTTGTCGCTTTTTTCGATCACAAAATTGTCATCATCAGTAGGCAATAGTTTGCGCACATTTCTAAAAACACCAGTGGCTTCATTTACCGCGCCATCAACCTGCGTAATATCATTTGCCAACACGCCAATAACAAAAGAGTTTCCGCCGAAACCTGTTCTGCGAACATTGTTATATGAGGTTATCACAACATTATCTGCACGCAACATTGCGCTTGAACCTTTTGATTTTAATACAGCAATTACCAAGTAAGGCGAGCCGCCGATGTTAATGAATTTATTAATGGCTTTATCTTTGAACTGACCAAACAATTTTGTTGCAACATCACTTCCGATCATGCATACATTGCGGCCGCTTTGCACATCGGCAGGCGTAAGATTTCTTCCTTCTTCAATGGTAAAACCGTTCACCGCAAGATAATTTTCATCACCGCCATTCATGCGCACATTAGGATTGGTTTTTTTATCCTTGTAATGAATTTCATAATTGCCAAACCCGGTTAACGATATGCTTACAATCGCCGGATAATGGTACATCTGCTTAAAATCTTCTGATTCATGCAGCTGGATGTATTTATCAAGATTCGATTTTTTTGCCTTCTTTGTTTTATCTACTTTCTGGTTGTCGTTGCCGTTATCAAACCGAAAACGCTCTTTATAAGCAATGGTAAATCCATTTGCGCCCATTGTAGAAAAACTATTGCGCAGCCCTTCATTCATCGATTGAATAGCAGTAATAATTCCAATCAACGCCATAATACCAAAAGCAATGATTGCTACTGTAATTCCTGTACGCAGTTTGTTGCTTCTTACAGTACGAAAGGCAAGATTAAAAGAATCTTTAAGTGTCATTTAATAAAAAGTAAAGATGAATTTGCAATGAAGATAAAACCTATGTTTTAATTGAAGTTGAAATTTATTTGAAAGGCGTTTTTATAATATGAGAAGATTTTTTGGTTAACGCTAATGAACTTCGATTAAGCATGGTTGCGCCTGTCCCGGCAAGGAGTAAAGCGACGGAATTCGGGATCGCAACACGGCATCTGTATTGCATGCATTTGGCTTTGGTTTCACGATCAACGTTTTCAACCAATTAATACAACTCTAAAAATATAACCAGTTAAATATTAACTGTGGATAAACGCCAATAACGATAATAAGAGCAGCAAGCGCCATAAGCCCGATTTTAAAACTTTGAGTTACGGTTTCAGTTTGAGGTTCACCGGTTTTAAAATACATTGATTGTATAACGCGGAAGTAATAATATACGCTTATCGCAGCAAACAAAACAGCTACTACTACAAGCCATATAAAATGACCTGTTGAAATAATGGAAGCAAGCATATAATATTTTGCAAGAAAACCTGCTGTTAACGGAATGCCCGCCAGTGAAAGAAGAAAGATTGTATTAGCAGCAGCAAGTACAGGTTGCGTTTTTGCAAGGCCATTAAAACCTTCAAACGTAACATCTTTCATTTTTACCAATACAGCAAAAACGCCGATGGTTGCAAGACTATAAGCTGCAGCGTATAAAAGCAAACCTTTGTTTGCATATTCATTCAAACTAAAAAGCGCAAATAACATAAAGCCTGCCTGCGCAATACTTGAATAGGCAAGCATGCGTTTAACGCTTTGCTGAAATATCGCCGTAATATTTCCAAACAATAATGTTACAATGATGATGATTGCAAAAAGCAACTGCCAGTCAATAGCGGTTGAAGTTGCCGTCATTCTTACATAACATAATTTAAGGAATGCAATAAAGCCTGCAGCTTTTACAATGGTTGCCATGAAAGACGTAAATACTGCAGGAGCGCCGTCGTACACATCAGGCGTCCAGAAATGAAATGGTGCAGCAGAAACTTTAAAACACATAGAAACCATCAGTAACAAAAGCCCGATGATCTCAAGAAATGAAACGCCTTTATATAAACCTGCTTCTGTTCTTGCTACTTCCAATGAAAAAGTTCCGGTTCCGCCATACATCAAAGCAATTCCCATCAGCATAATGCCCGTCGAAAAAGAGCCCATCAAGAAATATTTCAATGCCGCCTCATTACTTTTAAGATTGCGTTTATCACTTCCTGTAAGAATGTATAAAGGAATAGAAAGTATTTCAATTCCTATAAACAACATCAACAAATTATTGTAAGCAGAAAGAATAGCAACACCGCAAAGCACAAAAAATATCAATACAAAATACTCTGCCACATAATTACCTAAGCGCTCAATGTCTTTGCCTGTCAGCAATACATAAATTAATGTTGATGCAATAGCAATAGAATTAAATAAATAACCAAAACGTGTATATACAAGCATATCGCCTGCATCTATGTGCAGGAGTGAAACGCCATTTGAATCAAGCACATTTACAACAAGCAACAGCAATAATCCAATTGCAGCAATATGCCTGTACATAGATTTATTGCTGACAAGAAAACTACAAAACATCATTACCATGCCCCAGACTGCTGAAAATATAATTGCGTTCATAATTATTGTCTGTTAAGGAATTTTGGTGATGAACAAATTCGCGTTGCTTTGTGTTAAATTGATCATTGGTTGCGGATAAATACCAAGTACAATTACAACTATCACCAGTATCACCAATGCTGCATTAACGTTGAAACTGCTGTCTCTTGCGTTCTCTGTTATTGCAACTGTATTTCCGTAAAATATTTTCTGAATCATGTTAAGTGTGTACACCGCAGCCAGTATAATGCTTATGCCTGCAATGCCCGCCATTATTGGGTTGTAGCGGAACAACCCATTGAACATAAGAAATTCACCAACAAATGCATTGGTTAACGGCAAGGCAACATTTGCAAGGCACATTACTGCAAACAAAATAGCAAGTGTTGGCGCTTTTTGTGCAAGGCCGCCCAGCTCGCTGAACTTTCTTGTGCCCAGTTGTTTTTCTATTGCATCAGCAACTATCCACAATCCTATTATGTTTATACCATGATTAAACATTTGTATCAATACACCTTGTATTCCTACCTGTTGATTTGCAAATAATGCGGCACACATTAAACCCATGTGTGCTATTGAAGAATAAGCGATCAATCGTTTAATGTCATCCTGTTTTATTGCAATCAATGAAGCATACAACATCCCGATTACTGATAATGTAATGATGAATGAGCTGCTGCTCTGCGATGCATCAGGAAATATAGGCAACAGCCAGCGTATAACTGCAAACACGCCCATCTTAACCATAACACCACTTAATAACATCGTTACTGCAGTAGGCGCCTGTTCATATGTATCGGGCTGCCATGTATGAAAAGGAAATATGGGCATCTTGATAGCAAGCGCTATAAAGAATAACCAGAACATCCATTGCGACTGCGTTGCAGTAAGTTTTGCGTGATAGAAAGATTGTAATGCAAATGAATGGTCGGGCGTTTTGAAATAGATAAATAAAATAGAAACAAGCATTAGTAAGGAACCAACAAATGTGTATACAAAGAATTTAAAAGTAACCTGTATTCTTTTTTCGCCGCCCCAGATTGAACAAAGAAAATAAGCAGGAATTAATGCAAGTTCCCAGAAAAAATAAAACAGCAATGCATCCATTGAAAGAAAAACACCCAACATTCCTGCCTGGCATAAAAACATTAAGCTGTAAAATTTTCCTGCATTAGCATAAGTGTTTTTGTAAGTAGCAGTAATAATTATGGGCAATGAAACTGCAGTAAGCAATGCAAGCATCTTGCTCATTCCATCCAAACCAAAACTAATGCGGCTTCCAAGGTCGGGCATCCATGATGCATCATAATTTAATAACGTTGCATTGTTAGAGAAAACACCAACTAATGCAAGTATCAATGTTACTATAGCAACAAGCAGTGAAAATCCTTTAACGGAGTTTTCATTCTTTATAGATAAAGTAATTAAACCGCCAGTAACCGGAACAAGTATGAGTAATAAAGCAATCATGCTTATTAAAATATTTTTTGAAAGAAATTAGTTATTGTTGTTTGATTCCAGAATACCAGCCACAATACAATTATTGAAAAGATCATGAACAAAATATAAGTACCTACTCTGCCATTCTGCACCAGTCTTAATCTTCTTGATGAATATTGAATGAATGTGCCAACACCATTTACAAACCCATCTATACCTGATTTTTCAATTACATTTTTAAAGAATAAAGCAAGTGAATCAAGCGGGTTAACTATCAACGCGTCATACAGCTCATCTATATACCATTTATTTGCTAATACTTTACCGAGACCTTCAGGTTCACTTAACTCCGGTTTCTTACTATATTTCATTAAAGCAAAACCGCCGGCAACAACAGCAACTAAAACTGAAATACCCATGAGCGTTAACTCTGTACCATGATCTAATTCATGTGAAGGTTCCGTTGTAAGAACAGGTGATAAAAAATGGTGCAGATTTTCATGTCCGTCAAATATTGCAGGTACATTTACAAAACCACCTGCAAATGCCAATACAGCAAGAATAATTAACGGAATAGTAATGGCTGCAGGACTTTCATGCAGGTGATGTTTTTGTTCTTCTGTTCCGCGAAACTCCCCAAGAAAAGTTGTTGCATATAAACGGAACATATAGAAGGCAG
The DNA here is from genome assembly GCA_013286425.1 of Bacteroidota bacterium. Classification (GTDB taxonomy): domain Bacteria; phylum Bacteroidota; class Bacteroidia; order Chitinophagales; family Chitinophagaceae; genus Parafilimonas. The sequence goes on along the minus strand of JABDFS010000078.1, from coordinate 5,785 downwards.
TCATTCCCGCACCGATAACACCCAACACCCAATAGATTGGATTAACAGCATAAGCTGCAGCAAGAATTTCATCTTTTGAAAAGAACCCGCTAAACGGCGGAATGCCCGCAATTGCAACACATCCAATTAAAAAAGTAATGTGTGTTATTGGAAGATATTTTTTCAACCCGCCCATATAACGAATGTCTTGCTGGTTATGTATTGCGTGAATAACAGAACCTGCGCCAAGGAACAACAATGCTTTGAAGAAAGCGTGCGTCATAACATGAAACACAGAGCCGGTGTATGCACCAACGCCTAATCCCAAAAACATATAACCCAACTGGCTTACTGTTGAATAAGCCAACACTTTTTTAATATCATTTTGTTTGATGGCAATTGTTGCAGAGAACAATGCTGTTGCAATACCAACAATGGCCACTAGATTTTCAGCAACAGCACTTAATGAATACAAAGCATTGCTGCGCGCCACCATATAAATACCGGCGGTAACCATTGTTGCAGCATGTATCAATGCAGATACAGGTGTTGGACCGGCCATTGCATCGGGCAACCAGGTGTACAAAGGAATCTGTGCGCTTTTACCCATTGCACCAATAAATAATAAAACAGTTATACCTGTTATATCTGTTGGAGAAAGATGAGAAACATTTGCAAATACATCATTATAATTTGCTGTTCCAAGTTTTGATAACAGCCAGAAGATACCTAATAAAAATCCAAGGTCACCGATGCGATTCATTATAAAAGCTTTCTTCGCTGCGTAATTATAACTATCGTTTTTAAACCAGTAACCGATCAATAAATAAGAACATAAACCAACACCCTCCCAACCGATGAACATGATAACATAGTTCGCGCCTAACACCAGCAACAACATTGAAAACACAAACAGGTTGAGATAAGAAAAATATCTTGCAAAATGCTCGTCTGCTTCATCATGCATGTACGAGGTTGAATACACATGAATGAGAAAACCAACACCGGTTATAATCAATAAAAACAAAGATGAAAGCTGGTCAGCCTGGAAAGCAAAATCAATTTTAAAATCATGCACATTTATAAACTGGAATAAAGGCTGAACAGCCGATACTCCGTTTGACATTACCTGTGAAAATAAAATTGCACTTACAATAAATGAAGCGAGTATCGAGCCGCAACCAATAATGCCAACAAGGCTTTTTGATAACGACTTTCTGAAAATGCCGTTAAGCAAAAAACCCATCAAAGGAAAAAGCGGAACTAAGTAAACCATAATGTCGCCCCCAGCCCCCTAAAGGGGAGTTTTAACCTCTAAAAATTTATAAATCAAATATTAAAATCAATCACTTTGCCCACCTCCCTTTAGGGTTGGGGCTTAATTCTTTAGCCTGTTTAAAAAATTCACATCTGTTGAATGTACATTACGATACATCATTACAATAATTGCCAATCCCACACTTACTTCTGCTGCCGCTACAACCATTATAAAAAATACAAAAATCTGTGCATCACTTCCAATATTCAGCGGCAAGCTTTTATTATCATTACCGGCAGTTACGTAATGCATTTTTGAAAATGCAACCAGCAAAAGATTCACTGAATTAAGCATTAGCTCAATGCACATAAAAATTATGATCGCGTTGCGGCGTATTAAGACGCCCACCACGCCAATGCAAAAAAGTACTGCTGCTAAAATTATATAATACTGAATCGGCATAAATCAATTTGAAAATTTATCAATTTGAAAATTTGAAAATGAATTGTGATGTGTAATTTTTAAATCAGCACATCTTCAAATTATCAAATTACTCCTTCTTCCCAATCACCACTGCTCCAACCATTGCACTTAAAAACAATACACTGCTTATTTCAAACGGCACAACGTAATCTGTAAATAAAACCTTACCTATATTTTGTATCAGGCCAATATCACCCTCATTCATTACTGCCTGGCTTTTACTTATTTCACCTGCAGAACGCACAGCAGAAACCATTACTGTAAGCAACAAACAACCTGCAACCACTCCCGCAAGTTTCACAAGCGAATTTCTTTGCGGCTCAGTATTGCTGTTTAAATTCATCAGCATTATCACAAATAAAAACAATACCATTATTGCGCCTGCATATACAATTAAATTAACGATTGCAAGAAACTGTGCATTCAACAAAATATAATGACCGCTTATTGAAAAGAAAACCACGATTAGCCAAAGCACACTATGTACAGGGTTTTTGCTTATCAACACCATAACGGCGCTAAACAAAGCAAGAGCACTTAAGAGCCAGAATAATATTTCGGTAGCAGTCATTAGTTATTTATTCTTTTTATTGATTTCTCTTAACCCTTTCGCTTGTGCAAATTCTTCAGGTTGTGTTTTTGGATCAGGAATCAATAAATCTTGTTTATTATAAATAAAATTTTTCCTGTTGTATGCAGATGGAGCAAATGTTTCTGAAAGATAAATAGCGTCTTTAGGGCAAGCCTCTTCGCAAAAACCGCAGAAAATGCAACGCAACATATTTATTTCATATTTAGCTGCATATTTTTCTTCTCTGTAAAGATTTTCCTCGCCGGACAAACGTTCTGCAGCTTCCATCGTTATTGCTTCTGCAGGACAAGCCAACGCACATAAACCACATGCAGTGCAACGTTCTCTTCCATCTTCATCACGATTCAATATTTGTACACCACGAAACACCGGGCTGAACGGACGTGTTTGTTCAGGATATTGAATGGTTGCTTTCTTTTTAAAAAAATGTTTGAGCGTTATCATCATCCCTTTAAAAATATTCCATAAGTAAATGCTTTCTAAGAAAGTCATCGGCTTACGATCTACGGGCTTTGCTCTGTTGGTTAATGTTGTCATCTATTGAAAAAGGTTTGCAAAAATATTTTTTATAATTTGTTGACCAACTTTATTTCAGTTCATGTTGTTGTATTGATCTCTTATATTTTCTGTGGTATTATTTAATTGTTTTGCTGCAAGATTTTTCTTTCTTCTTCCAGTAACAATTCTTATCACAATAAAAATAACTGCTATGCCAACGCTTACATTCAATATAATATCGCCGGCTGCAGGATTTATGGTTGCATAAAAAATGCTTCCGAAAATTAATAACAATAAAACCACACGAAGTATCTGCAATAAAATCCGTGTTCTTTTCGGTAATGATTTATCTAAAAAAATATTCATGATTATTATTTATGCATCCATAAAATTACTGCACCTGTTACAAGCATATTTGCCAACGCCAATGGAATTAATTTTTTCCATCCAAGATTCATCAATTGATCATAACGGAATCTTGGAACTGTCCAGCGAATCCACATGAACACGAATATAAAAATTGAAATCTTGATCATGAAACAAACAATGCCTGCAACTGCTAACCAGTTACCCCAATCTGTGTGTGCAGATTCATTAAAGAAAGGAATATCATAACCACCAAAAAATAACGTTGCCATAATTGCACTGCTGATAAACATGTTCACATATTCAGCAAACAAATAAAAGCCAAGTTTCATAGAAGAATATTCCTGGTGGTAGCCCATGTTTAATTCGCTTTCAGCTTCGGCCAGATCGAATGGCGTTCTGTTGCATTCGGCTAATGCGCAAACAAAAAATATTAAAAAAGCCAATGGCTGATACAACACATTCCAGTGAGAAGCCATTTGCTGTTCAACAATTGTTTTCAAACTTAAAGAGCCTGTCATCATTAATAAAGCAATCAATGAAAGTCCCATTGCCAGTTCATAACTTATAACCTGGCTTGCGCCGCGCAATGCAGCAAGTAAAGAGAATTTATTATTTGACGACCAGCCGCCAATCATTATTCCGTAAACACCTAAGCTTACCACTGCAAACACGTAAAGGATCCCAATATTTACATCTGCAATTTGTAATGGAATTGTTCTGCCGAATAAATTAATATCACCACTCCACGGAACAACAGCGCAGGTCATCATTGCTGTTAACATTGCCAATGAAGGGCCAAGTATAAATAAAATCTTATTGGAATGATTGGGAATGATCTCTTCTTTAAAAAAGAGTTTACCACCATCAGCCAATGGTTGCAAAATTCCAAAAGGGCCTGCACGGTTTGGGCCTATACGATCCTGCATAAAAGCAGCTATCTTTCTTTCAGCATATGTTGAATACATGGCAACGAGTAAAGAAGCCATCACAACAATTGCGATCAATATTAATTTTTCAAGTAAAAGAATCCAGTCTACCGTAAGTAAATACATGCTTTATTATTTATGCAAATATTAATCTGCCTTTAGGCTCAGGAATATTCCAGTTTTTTTCTTTTGCCAGTTGTAACCATTGTTTTGAAACTTCCTGGATATTTTTCAATGCTTCATCGGGTGAATTGCCATGTGCAATACATCCTTTTAATTCAGGCATCTCAGCGATATAACTATCATCTGCCTCACTCCAAAAGATTATTGTTTCATATTTATTCATCATTCAATAATTGATTGTTTATTAAAAACTCTCTTACCTGTTTTACCTGATAAGGTTTTGCCTTACCATCTTTTGTTTTTTGAAGATTAATAATTCCTTCAATTCCATCTTTTAAAAATATCCTATGACTGCTTCCGGAGTTTCTTTTTTCGAAACCAAGTCTAATAAGAATTTGAACTAAATCGTCTAAATCAAAGTTTGCATCAGACCTTCCAGTGAGTAATTTCAGAATTAATTTTTCTTTCTTACTCATTTATTTTTCTTCACGCTTTTCGTCTGCAATTTCAAAGTCGGTACTATGTGCCGGGCCTTCAATTAAATCCAGTCGTATTTCAGGTTCATTCACTTCGCTTACCTTATGAATGTCCAACATATATCTTGGCTTTACACCATCCATTACATCCAGCAAAAATTCCGGTGGTTTTTGCAGGCCTACATATTTATTGGATGCAATAACTGACTGACGATTTACTTTCGTTGTGCCTTCAATTACCCAATCTTTTGTATCCTTTTTTTCGAAGCGGCATTCATTGCATATCCATCCTGTTTTTCCATCTGAAGCATTTGCAACTTCGCCCCATTCGTCTCTTCTTGCAGTAACGCGGAATACCTCATCGCCGCGCATCCACAATCTTACTTCACCGCAACATGTAGGGCAATCACGATGTGCATCAACAGGTTTTGTAAACCATACACGGTTTTTAAAACGGAATGTGCGATCCGTTAAAGCGCCAACCGGGCAAACATCAATTACATTTCCTATAAAATCATTATCTAAATTCTTCTCGATGTAAGTAGCAATCTGCGAATGATCGCCTCTGTCCAATATACCATGTTCACGTGAATTTGTTAACTGGTCTGCAGCAAACACGCAACGGTAACAAAGAATGCAGCGTGTCATATGCAGTTGAATGTATTCGCCTAAATCATGTTTTTCAAAAGTTCTGCGTTTGAACTCGTAACGTGTGCTGCCTTTGCCATGATTAAAACTCAGATCCTGCAGATCACATTCACCTGCCTGGTCGCAGATAGGGCAATCCAAAGGATGATTGATCAATAACATTTCAACAACACCGGCCCTTGCATCGATCACTTTTTTTGAAGTAATATTTTTCACTTCCATTCCATCCATCACGGTTGTTCTGCAGCTTGCAACCAGCTTCGGCATAGGCCTTGGATCTTTATCAGAGCCTTTGCTTACTTCAACCAAACAGGTTCTGCATTTACCACCACTGTTCTGCAACTTGCTGTAATAACACATTGCAGGTGGTGCAACATCGCCACCAACTTGGCGTGCTGCATTTAAGATAGTGGTACCGGCAGGAACTTCTACC
>JABDFS010000077.1 GCA_013286425.1 Bacteroidota bacterium | reverse complement strand
GAAATAAATCTCTGGAAATTAAAGCTGTAAATCAAAATGAAAACATCACGGATTAATTAATTTATTTTACTTAATAACAAAAGGCGGAAGTGTTTACAGAATGACAAACAAATTAAAAACCACATTATATGTTGGTATAACATCAGATCTGCAAGCAAGAATCTGCCAACACAAAAACCATTTTTTTAAAGGCAGCTTTACAGATGAATACAACCTGGAATATTGCATATACTATGAAAACTTTTTTTCAATACAAGAAGCAATCCTTAGAGAAAAACAAAGAAAAAAATGGAGCAGGATAAAAAAAGAAAACCTAATCAATTTAATAAATCCAAACTGGATTGATCTGTGGATTAAAATTGAAAAATGGTAAGACATTGTTTGTAAACTTAAATGATTATTCAGGCTCTCTAAACTTCAAGAGATTTCTCCTTATGTCAGAAATGACGGTTGAAGCGCTTTATATTTTACAGTCATCTTTAATTTCATAACGTTCCAATTTCGTATCCTTATCCCGAACTCACATTATTTTAGGACTAGACAGCTTGTACTCTCCTTCATGGTTCCTTCATGGTTGGTTCATGGTTGGTTCATGGTTGGTTCATGGGAAGCGCAGGCAGCGCCGGTGCGCAGGTGAAACCCGGATTGTTTGAGACTTGTAAAGAAATAAACGTTATAAATAATGGAACTGTGCGGCAGCCTGTTTTTATCTTGCCTCTTGATTTGAAAGCCTTTTGCGTCACATTCAAATGGGAAACACTAAAAGGCTTGCTTTAGCAGCTTAATTGAATGCATAATAAATAAAACAATTTCATCAAAGCTTACACTTGTTAGCGTAGTTTTGCGCGCAAATTTTCTTCTATGAATTTTGAACTAAGCGAAGAGCAACTGATGATTCAACAGGCTGCACGTGATTTTGCCAACCATGAATGCTTACCGGGTGTAATTGAGCGCGATGAAAAAATGCTCTTTCCCAAAGAACAGGTATTAAAATTAGCAGGCCTTGGTTTTATGGGCATGATGGTAAACGAAAAATATGGTGGTGCCGGCCTTGATACGCTTAGTTATGTAATTGCAATGGAAGAAATTGCAAAAGTTGATGCCAGCACTGCTGTTTGCATGAGTGTAAATAACAGTCTTGTATGCTGGGGGCTTGAGGCCTATGGTACAGAAGAGCAAAAACAACAATACCTTGTTCCGCTGGCGCAGGGGAAAAAAGATAATGAATTATACATTGGCGCATTTTTATTAAGCGAACCCGAAGCAGGCAGCGATGCAACATCACAGCATACAACTGCCGAAGATATGGGTGATTATTATCTTGTAAACGGAACAAAGAACTGGATAACCAATGGTTCAAGCGCAAGTGTATACTTTGTAATGGCACAAACAGACAGGTCAAAAGGTTCTAAGGGAATAAATGCACTGATAATTGAAAAAGGCTTGCCCGGAATTACAGTTGGGCCTAAAGAAAACAAAATGGGTATCCGCGGCAGTGATACACACTCCATTCAATTTACAGATGTAAAAGTTCCCAAAGCAAACAGGATTGGTAAAGAAGGCTTCGGTTTCAAATTTGCCATGCAGGTATTAAATGGCGGAAGAATTGGTATTGCGGCACAGGCGCTCGGCATTGCGGCGGGAGCGTATGAAAGGTCTGTAAACTACGCCAATGAAAGAAAAACTTTTGGTAAGCCGATTATCAACCACCAGGCAATACAGTTTAAACTGGCAGATATGGCAACAAGAGTGGAAGCAAGCAGGTTACTGATATATAAAGCTGCATTGGATAAAGACACCAACAAAGATTATACGATCAGTTCTGCAATGGCTAAGGTATTTGCCTCAGAAACAGCTATGTGGGCAGCAACAGAAGCCGTTCAGATTCACGGTGGTTATGGCTATGTAAAAGAATATCATGTTGAGCGGATGATGCGCGATGCAAAGATCACACAGATATATGAAGGAACCAGTGAAGTACAACGTATTGTAATAGGACGCTCTTTAGCAAAATAAAATTCAGGGAATTATTATCTGTGACTCCAATAATTGGGGTCATGGGAAGGGCAGTTAGAATTACGGCTTCCGACACAAGATGTAAAGATCATGATGCACAAACACGTGGCCATCACAAAAATTAAAGTGGTACGCATAACAGGTTTATAAAATGAATTAACGCCAAAAGTACTGGAAAATTGTTTTAAAGAATTGTTGAAATCATTAAAAACCTCTGCCTGCATTAGATTTTCATTTGAGAACTAATGCTATTTTCGCCAATTGTAATCTATAAAAATGAACCTCCAGATTTTACATCCGCTTGCAGTAATAGACCTTGAAACAACAGGAATTGATCTTGCAACTGATAAGATAGTTGAAATTGCTATTGTTAAATTAATGCCCGATGGAAGCACGCAGAAAAAAAGAAAGATCATTAATCCACAAAGACCTATTCCCGTTGCAGCAAGTAATGTACATGGTATTACGGATGAAATGGTAAAAGATGCACCTACATTTAAGCAGGTTGCCAACGAAATAAAACAGTTTCTTACCAATTGTGATTTAGGTGGATATAACAGCAACCGCTTCGACATACCCATGTTGGTTGAAGAGTTTTTAAGGTCCGGGCTTGACTTTTCGATGGAAAGCAGGAGGCTGGTTGATGTACAGAAGATATTTCACACAATGGAGCAACGGACGCTTGGTGCGGCTTATAAATTTTATTGTAATAAAATACTTGAAAATGCACACAGCGCTGAAGCAGACGCAGCTGCAACACTCGAAATCTTACATGCCCAGGTAGAAAGGTATCCGCAACTTGGCTTAACATTGGAAACGATTTTGAATTGTATTGGCGAAGATGATTGTGTTGATTTTGCACGGCGCATGGTTAAAGTTGATGGTGTAGAGATCTTTAATTTCGGAAAACATAAAGGAAAGCCTGTTCTTGATGTTTTAAAAACAGAGCCGCAGTATTATGACTGGATGATGAAAGGAGATTTTACGCTTAATACCAAACAAAAACTAACAGAAATTTTTAACAGGGGATTTATAAAAAAAACAAATTAATCCAATTTTGGCTTTTTTTATTTAGTCATTGAGGCAGTATATTGTATTTTTGGTACTTGCCCCATTTTTTTTGGAAAAATTAGTGATCATACCCACATACAATGAAATTGAGAATATCCCATTAATTCTCAAAGCAGTCTTTTCTCTTAATCGTAACTACCATGTTTTAGTGGTTGATGACAATTCACCGGATGGAACCGGCGATGCAGTTGAGCAATTAAAACTATTTTATCCAGGTCAGCTATTCATCAAGAAAAGACAGGGAAAACTCGGGCTTGGAACAGCCTATATTGATGGCTTTAAGTGGGGTGTAAAACACGGATACGAATTTATTTTTGAAATGGATGCAGATTTCTCTCACAACCCTTCAGATTTGGAGCGCCTGTATTATGCATGCAAGTATGAAAATTATGACGTAGCTGTGGGCAGCCGTTATGTTCCGGGTGGAAAGATTGAAAACTGGCCTTTGGACAGGCATATTTATTCAAAAGGTGGCGCATTTTATACGCGCATGATAACTTTTATGCCTGTAAAAGATCCTACTGCAGGCTTTGTTTGTTATCGCAAAAAAGTATTGGAGTCAATAAATTTTGATAAAATAAAATTTGTTGGATATGCTTTCCAGATAGAAATGAAATTTGTTGCCTGGAAATTAGGCTTTAAAATAAAAGAAGTGCCTATCGTTTTCATCGACCGCAAAACAGGCGTAAGTAAGATGAGCGGTAAAATCCTGAAAGAAGGCGTTTTTGGTGTTCTTTCCATTCAACTGAAAAGTCTTTTTGGCAACTACCGTAAACGTATGAAAACCAATACTGACAGCTTCGCAAAGCCAGCTTTATCCAGAACAGACTCCTGATCTAATTAACATTGCTTTATTTAATTTCTTAAAACCTTCCCTTGCACTTATCATTATTTTGATACATTTGCATCACGGGCTTACTCAGAATCACTAACCCACTTTCTATAGCCCATCCCATTAAATTCTCACTTTATTTAAAATTATAAAAGACAGGCTATGTATTCTTATGCATTGTTAGAGGCAGGTTGTTATTATTTGATACAGGAAAAACAGCATGAAAATCTTACGTTGTTACAGATTAAAGTTATTAGTGATCATTGTATGTATGTTGAAAAATACAATGAACGTATTATACAGGAATGGAAGCGAAAAACCGATCCTATTTTTGATATTGTTGAATTGTTAAGCGATGGAACAGCAAAAGAATGGACGGATGCTTATTACAGCAATGAGGATGCTTATCATGAAGAAGATGATGAATAATAATAAGCTGTAACATACTATTATTTAAAGGGAATTTCTAAGTGTAAGGATAAACGGCACTTCTATGTGTGCTCTTGAATCATCTAAAATGGATTGCGCAGCCATTTTACCCATTTGATAAAAATCAGTTGATATAGTTGTAATGCCATTGAGAATAATTTTTTTCACCGGTGTTTCATTGTAAGAAATAACGCCTGTATCTTTTCCAAGCTCAAGGCCTGATTGCATAATGCGTTCTACCAGTTTTACAAGGTCGTCTTCCATCACAGAAATATATACTTCACCATTTTTTATTTCTTCGCTTTCAATATTATTGATCACTTTATAATTAAAAGCATAATCCTGGCAAAACCTGCGGAAGCCATCCACAATTTCCTGCGGATAATAACTGTTCTCAGGAAAAATAATTTTTAGTGTATCATATTTTTTCAGTCTGTCTCCTGCTTCGCGCAAAGCATTATAAATATCTTTGGAAAAGTTTTCATACACAGCAGCAACATCATCATTAACACCGGAAATTTTTTTATCAAGAAGAATGAGTTTTTCTTTTGGCAAAGTGTTGATGATCTCGTAAGCATTCTCGCCGCCCTCAATAAAATGCGGAATAATTACATAATGCGTATAATCTTCATGCCGCTCACTCAATAATTTTTTGAACAAAGAAAAATCGTTGTTATAGATATAAAAATCAATGGCTGCATTATTGCCAAGCGATTCAACAAAGGAATCGTAAATAATTTTTTTATGCGCACTCAGTTTATTGAAGAGCAAACAAATTTTGAGTACATGATCGACAGACACATTTTTTATGTAGTATCCTTTACCCGGCACAGAACCGAGTATACCAATCTTTTTTAAGTAACGATAACCTTTCTCAGCAGTATCTCTTGATACATCTAATTCATAACTCAGATCATTTATCGAAGGAAGAATATCCTGTTGACGCAACCTGCCTGATTCGATGGCTTTTAAAACAGAATTTATTATCTGCTGGTATTTTGGTGTAGATGAATATTCATCAATTCTTATTATATCATAAATTCCTAAAGGCTTCATACAAGGCAATCGTTAAAGCACAAGTTAATTTAAAATATGAGTTGACTAAATTGAACTATTCAGATAAATAAATATTGATGCAACAACTTTGTTTAAAGCCCTGCATAAATAATCAATGCTATACCTGCAACAAAAAACAAAAACATTGCAGTTAATAATGTGTTGGTTGATTTTGGTGATTGTTTAAATTCTTTCCAGATAAAAACACCCCATAAGGCTGCGATTAATGTAGCGCCTTGCCCCAGGCCATAAGATATGGCCGCGCCTGCTTTGCCGGCGGCGATAAGGTTTAATGAATTACCAAGCCCCCAAATTAACCCGCCTAAAATTCCGGTAAGATGTGTTTTGAATTTACCGCTGAAATAATCACGATAAGAAACGGGTGCACCATCAAAAGGCTTCTTCATTAAAATAGTATTGAATAAAAAATTGCTGATGAATATTCCTATAGAAAAAATAAACACAGCAGTGTAGGGAGTCATTTTTCCAACAGCAGGATTTTCAAAATTGTCAAGGTCCATTGAAGCTGCAATAAAGCGATAAAAGAAAGACATCAATACGCCTGCTATCAAAGAAATAATAATACCTTTTGATGATGGCTTGCTGCTTGCTCTGCTATTGCGTTTATATGCAACGGCATTGATGATAATTGCAATTGTTATTAAAGCAACTCCTGCAAATAATAATGTTGGGTCGCCTTTTTGCGAAGCCATGAAATTCACGATCACGCCCAATACCAATGCCAAACCAATGGCAACAGGAAAAGCAACCGCCATGCCTGCAATGGCAATGGCTGCAGAGAATAAAATGTTGGCTGCGTTGAAAATGATACCGCCAATAAATGCACTTAGAATATTGTTGCTATCTGCCTGTTTTAAATCATCTATAAAACTTCTGCCTTGTGCGCCGGTACTGCCTAAAGTAAGTGCACTGATAATTGAAAAAATTAAGATCCCAATTACATAATCCCAGTAAAATAATTCAAAACGCCAGTTTTTTTCTGCAAGCTTTTGTGTGTTGGCCCATGAACCCCAGCATAACATAGTGATGAAACAAAAAACAATGGCCAAAGCATAATCGTGAACAATGAACATAGCAATTAGTTTTATAATTTTTATAGTTTAAGTTATTGGTGAGTTGTCAGTGGTGAATAGTGAGTAAGAAACTATAAGCTATGGAACTTACTCACAACTGACCACTCACCACTCACTTTTTTGCATCAGCTTCATTTTCTTTCATGCCATCAACCGGTTTGTTGGTATAATAAATTGCTTCAACATTATTGATAGAATATTTATCTGAAGCATTTAAAATTTTTAATTGCACTGTGTGATTTCCTTTAGGCAGATCATAATTCCAGCAAAGTTCATAGCGGCGTGTTGTGTAATTTGCAGGCAGTTCAGGTTTTTCAATCAACTTGCCATCAACATATAATTCTGTATGAAAAACAAAATCTGTATTGCTTTCCCAATCAGCAGATTCACCGCGCAGTACAAAACCTGTTCCTTCATAATTAAAACTGATATTATTTTTTTCATCATTCCATTGCACCGGAATTTTTGCAACCGGATATAAACCATCAAAACTTTTTTCAAACTTAACTGTAGTTGGTTTTTGTGTTTTGATGATAACATCATTATCATTAACGCTCCCGCCATTGCGTTGAATAATTTGCAATGCATGTTTAAAACTGATGGCATACACATCATTTAAACTCATAGTTGTGTATTTGAAATCTATATCTTCTGATTCTTTTAAACCTTGTTTCCAGTAAGCAGGAATTTTATCATAACCCAACAATGCTCCCAATATTCCGCCAACTGTCGAAGGATTGCAATCTGCATCCTGGCCGCAACGTGCTGTAATTTCCAGGGTCTTTGTAAAATCTTTATTGCCATACAACAACCCTGTTACAACATAAGCAGCGTTTACTTTTGCATCAATATCGAATGGCTCAAAAACACCTTCCGGGCAACCTACATCATTTGCCCATTTCTTTTGAATAGCAAACCATGTTTGTTTCCAATCATCAGGATATTGTTTGTGCCATTCAATAACATCATGAATGCATTGATAAAATTCGCTCTGCTGCGGAATCATTTTCAATGCTTCATTGATGATAAAATTAATGTCTGATGAAACAAAAGTTTGTGTATACATCGCACCAACAAAAACACCGCCATACCAACCATCTCCATAATTCATAATGTGGCCAATCTTATCACCGATCGTTGCAGCAGTGTTGGGCATTGCAGGACTCATCAATCCTGAAAAATCACTTTCAATCTGGTAGTCTATACAATCTGCATGCGGATTGTTTTTCCAATAACCACTCATCGGCGCTTTAATGCCATGCAAAATATTATAACGGCCTGCCTGGTTCGCATGCCACAACATATAACCCGCATGTGCAAACGCATTCGCAAATGAATCAACCGGCGCATCAAGCCCATACTTTTCAAACACATCAACAAAGGTCAGATCCATGTATAAGTCATCATACAAACCCGCATTGTTGAGCATGTTATCTTTTATCAGACCATCATGCCACATCAGTTTCTGGTAATCGCCGATAAACGTTCCGTCGAAATGAAATTCATAAGGGCCACCGAACGTAACGCCAATAGTTTGCCCGGCCCATCCGCCTTTAATTTTATCCTGCAAAACTGCTTTGGATATTTTTATAGTTGATGATTGTGCAAATGCATTAACTATTGTGCTTATTAAAAATAAAGTCAACAAAAATTTTCTCATAAAATATTTTTGATAATCCTGTAAATCCAATAATCTACCCAAATCATGGTTCAGACAATTCTGATCTATACGGCGCAGATGCCTGCGCACCTAATCTTGTTACCGATTTGGATGCAGCCTTGTTAGCAAACGCAATTGCATCTTCTATATTTTTTTGTTCTGATAATGCAACAGCCAATGCACCATTAAATACATCGCCCGCAGCTGTTGTATCAATCGCCGTTACTTTATTTGTTGAAATAATGCTGAATGCATTTTGATGATACAACAACGCACCGTCTTCACCCAACGTTATAATAACTGTTTCTATTCCTTTCGCAGCAAGTGATTGCGCAGCTTGCTTTGCATTATCATGAGTATTTATTTCAATGCCTGTAAGCATTGAAGCCTCTTTTTCATTGGGTGTGATAATAGAAATCTTACTCAGCAATTCATCTGACAACATACAGGCTGGCGCTGGATTTAAAATCAATTTTTTATTATACTGTTTTGCAAATGATGCGATGTATTCAATGGTTGCGATCGGTATTTCCAACTGCGCTAAAATAATATCAGCATCATGTAAAACCTGTTCGGCTTTTTTAATATCATCCACCAATAAATTTCCATTCGCGCCTTGCGCAACTGCAATACAATTTTCACCTCCATCATCAACTGTTATTAATGCAATGCCTGATGCATGTTCATCATCAATAAAAATATATTCAGTGTTGATATTTTCTTTGTTGAATAATTCAATTGATTGTTTGCCGAAAACATCATTGCCCACTTTTGCAATGAAGGTTACATCACCATTTAATCTTGCAGCAGCAACAGCCTGGTTAGCACCTTTGCCGCCAGCAGTCATAAAAAAATTTCCACCTAAAATGGTTTCACCGGGCACAGGTAAATGCGCACATTTAATAACCATGTCTGTGTTGGAACTTCCGATAACAGCAATCATTTAAATTAATTTTTATAAGCAACAAGTTTTGTTCTTCATTTTCAAATTTTCAAATCAGCACATTTTCAAATTATAAATTCATCTTCTTCAATTCATCAACCGCAAAATTTGCAGCCCGTGCCGTTAAAGCCATGTACGTTATTGAAGGATTCTGGCAGGCATTCGATGCCATGCATGCACCATCAGTTACAAAAACATTTTTTACATCCCACATTTGATTGTGTTCATTCAATATAGATGTCTTTGGATCTTTTCCCATACGCGCTGTTCCCATTTCATGAATACCAAGTCCGGGCGCTTCATTATTATCATTCGCATAAATATTTTTAAATCCTGCGCGTTCTAACATTTCGCCTCCGCTGCTTAAAATATCTTTCAGCATGTTTGTTTCATTGGCTTTGTATTCGCAATCAATTACTACCTGCGGAATTCCCCATTCATCTTTTTTATCGTTGCTTAAAGAAATTTTGTTTTCATAATAAGGCAAACATTCACCCATGCCGGTCATCCACATATTCCAATCGCCGGGTTCAGTTAATTGTTCTTTGAATGTTGCACCGATAGTATCGTTCGTTACATCGCCCGTACTTCTTGAACCACCTGCAGCAAACGCATATCCTCTTATAAAATCTTTCTGAACATCATTATCAACATTTCTGAAGCGCGGAATATAAATACCTGTCGGCCGACGGCCATAATAATAAGAGTCTTTGAAGCCATCGTAAGAACCGCCCACATTTGCACGGTAATTATGATCCATTAAATAATGACCAAGCACATTGTTTGTATTACCAAGGCCATTTGGAAATTGATTTGATGTTGAATTCAGCAACACCAATGTTGTATTGATAGTGCCCGCATTAATAAAGATGATCTTTGAAAAATATTCTGTTGCCTGTTTTGTATTGGAATCAATAATGCGTACACCAATAGCTTTATGTTTTTGTTCATCATAGATGATTGAATGAACAACAGAGAACGGGCGCAGCGTTAAATTATTGGTTGCTTTTGCTGCAGGCAATGATGCCGACACGCTGCTGAAATATCCTGCGAAAGGGCAACCACGTGCACATAAATCCCTGTACTGGCAAGGCCCTCTTCCATTCAAACCTTTTGTAAGATTTGCTGTTCGTGAAATAATGACATGCCTGTTTGGAAAATTATTTTCTGTTTGTTGTTTGAAATATTTTTCAATGCACGTCATTTCCATCGGCGGTAAAAATTCACCATCAGGCAGATGCGGAAGGCCATCTTTATTACCACTGATGCCAACGAATTTTTCAACGTAAGAATACCAGGGGGCAATGTCTTTATATCGAATAGGCCAGTCAACACCAATACCCTGTTTTGCATTTGCTTCAAAATCCAAATCGCTCCAGCGCTGCGTCCATCTTGCCCACATTAAACTTTTGCCGCCAACCTGGTAACCGCGAATCCAGCCGAAAGGTTTTGTTTGTATATATGGATGTTCGTTGTCTTTTACAAAGAAATGTTTGGTAGCTTCTTCAACAGCATAACATTGAGTAAGGATAGGATTTTCGTCTGAAAATTTTTTTGATAACTCATTATGTCGTGGCAATTCCCACGGTGCAAGTGTTGCGGTTGGATAATCTTTTATGTGTTCAACATTGCGGCCTCTTTCAAGCACCAATACTTTCAATCCTTTTTCACACAATTCTTTTGCAGCCCAGCCGCCGGTCATGCCGCTGCCGATCACGATAGCATCAAATGTATTTTGCTGAATTCCTTTTGAACTTATGTTTGGCAGGCTATCATTATTTCCCATTGTATACCTATTGCAAATGCGAAATATTATGCAGCATGAAAATACTGCATGTTATGATAACATGTTTGAAAATAATTTGCCAACAGATCGTTCTGCGAAGTCTGATGCAATTGATCAATAACCATTGCCGCCACCTGAAGAGCTGCTTCCAGAACTGCTTCCACCGCAGGAACCACCACCACCGCAGGTATGGCCGCAACCTGTTTGCGTTTGGCTGCTTGTGCTAGTTGTAGTTGTAGTAGTAGTTGTTGTTGTATTCACGTTTGAAGTAACGCTTGTTGCTGTAGCATTGGCAACTTTTTGAGGAGCTTTTACATCTTTGGAACAGCTTGTCAATAAAAAGAAAGAAGTAAGAAAAAGTCCGGCGGTGTATAATTTTTTCATAGCGCTGATGTTTAAAATGAAGAAATGTTTTAAGAAAGAACTTGTTTCCTGTTAAGAAAGTTGCTTAAAGTTAGGAATATTTCAAAACAATTTGCTTACTGAAAAAATTCAACACATAGGATCATAAGACATATAGAAACACATAGTAGTTATGAGCTCTATATGAACTTATGCTACTATGTCTCTATGTGTTGAAATAATATTCTCGTTTGAATTATTCCTTCCACTTCCATTCTTTTACTTCAGGCATATCAACACCATTTTCTTTTATGTAGATTTTATGCATGATGAGTTTATCCTGCATCTCCTGTTTTAGGTAAGCGCCTTTATCACCTAATTGCTGCAGCCTGTCAACAACATCTTCTACCAAATGAAAACGATCCATGTCATTCAGAACAGTCATATCAAAAGGTGTAGTAATCGTTCCTTCTTCTTTATAACCGCGTACATGAATATTATGATGATTTGTTCTGCGATACGTTAAACGATGTATCAGCCACGGATATGCATGAAATGCAAATATCACCGGCTTATCTTTTGTGAACAATGCATCAAAATCTTTATTGCTTAAACCATGCGGATGTTCTTCTTCGGGCTGCAGTTTCATCAGGTCAACAACATTCACCACGCGTATTTTAAGATCAGGCAATTTCTCTTTTAAGATAGAAACAGCAGCAAGTGTTTCCAGTGTAGGCACATCACCTGCACAAGCCATTACTACATCAGGTTCTGTTCCTTCATCATTGCTTGCCCATTTCCATATACCAATGCCTTTGGTGCAATGAATAACGGCTTCATCCATGTTCAGCCATTGCGGCGAAGGATGTTTGCCTGCCACCACAACATTCACATAATGTTTACTGCGTAAACAATGATCCATCACAGACAATAAACAATTTGCATCAGGAGGTAAGTACACGCGCACAACTGATGCTTTCTTATTTACCACATGATCGATGAAGCCGGGATCCTGGTGTGTAAAGCCATTATGATCTTGTCGCCAGACATGCGAAGCCAATAATATGTTTAATGAAGGAAGCCTTTTTCGCCATGGTAATTCAGATGTAACCTTCAGCCATTTTGCATGTTGATTAAACATGGAATCAATGATGTGAATGAATGCCTCATAACAATTGAACAAACCATGTCTTCCTGTAAGGTTATAACCTTCAAGCCAGCCTTCACATTGATGCTCACTCAACACTTCCATTACACGTCCTTCTTTATTTAAAAAATCATCGGTGTCTTTTACTGCTGCTTCCCATTGACGATTGGTTGCTTCAAATACTGCATTCAATTTGTTCGACAATGTTTCATCAGGGCCAAACACCCTGAAATTTTTTTGCGCTTCATTTTGCTTGATAACATCACGGATAAAACTTCCGGTTACCAATGTATCACCCGGGCCTGTTTCACTTCTCGTTTTAAGTTTTAAACCATACTCTTTAAAATCAGGCATGCGTAATTCATAAACATTTTTACCGCCATTTGCATACGGCGTTGCACCCATTCTTTTATCTCCCTCAGGTGCAAGTGCTTTCAATTCTTTTAATAAGCTGCCATCTTCATGAAATAATTCATTGGGCTTATAACTTCTCAACCATTCTTCCAGTTGCTTTAAATGCTTTGGATTATTTGCAGGATCTGATAAAGGCACCTGGTGCGATCTGAATGTGCCTTCGATCTGCAAACCATCAACCATCTTAGGGCCCGTCCAGCCTTTGGGTGTTTTTAAAATGATCATCGGCCAGCGCGGGCGTTCATAATCTTTATTATTCGATGCGTGTGTCCTGATCGCTTTTATTTCTTCAATCACTTCATCTAACAGCTTCGCCATTTTTTCATGCATGATCATTGGTTCATCACCTTCAATTATGTATGGCTTCCATCCATAACCCTTAAAAAGATTTTCCAGTTCATCACTGCTGATTCTTGCCAGCAATGTTGGATTCGCAATTTTATAACCATTCAAATGAAGTATCGGCAACACAACGCCATCATGTACAGGATTTAAAAATTTATTCGAATGCCATGCTGTTGCGAGTGGTCCTGTTTCTGCTTCACCATCACCCACAACACAGGCAACAATGAGTTCAGGATTATCGAACACAGCACCGAATGCATGACTTAATGAATAACCTAACTCGCCGCCTTCATGCATGGAACCGGGGCATTCAGGTGACACATGGCTTGGAATGCCACCTGGAAAAGAAAATTGCTTAAAGAGTTTTTTCAAGCCTTCTTCATCCTGCGATATATCGGGATAGATTTCGCTGTACGTTCCTTCAAGATATGTATTGCCCACCAATGCAGGGCCACCATGGCCAGGGCCTGAGATATACACCATATCCAGGTCATATTTTTTGATGATGCGGTTAAGATGCACATAAATAAAATTTTGTCCCGGTGTTGTGCCCCAATGACCCAGCAACATCTTTTTAATATGTTCAAGTTTCAAAGACTCTTTCATCAAAGGGTTATCACACAAATAAATCTGCGCTACAGAAACATAATTGGCGGCACGCCAATAAGCATTCATCTTTTTTAAAAGCGTTTCGTTTATTTCGTTTGTTTCAACTTCGGGTGCTTTCATTGTTTATATTTTATGAATGATCAATCTTGTTTGTGTAAATACTAAAAGTTTCTTTTGCAATCATCAACTCCTCATTCGTTGCAATAACATACACTTTTATTTTGCTGTTATTGGTTGATATTAATTGCTGATGATTGTTGTTAAGCGCTTCATCAATTTCAATATGCATATACTCAAAACCATTGCAAACGCGCTTACGGATTTCAGAAGCATTCTCGCCAATGCCGCCTGAAAAAACAAGTACATCTAATCCGCCTAATGCTGCTATGTATGCGCCGATGTATTTTTTTATTTGATAACAAAAAACATCAACCGCTAATGCTGCATTTTTATTTTCATTTTCTTTCTCCAACAATGTTTGCATATCAGCACTTAACCCTGAAATGCCAACCAAACCTGATTCATGATTGATAACATCATTAAATGTTTTTGCATTCATTCCTTGCTTCATTAAATACCATGCAACACCGGGATCAATATCGCCGCTGCGTGAACTCATAACAATGCCTGCTGCAGGTGTAAAGCCCATACTTGTATCAATGCATTTATCATCTTTTACCGCAGCAATGCTTGCACCGTTTCCAAGATGCGCAAGAATAATGCGGCCATTTGCTTCAGCACTATTAATTTTTTGTAACTGCTGCATTAAATAGCTGTACGATATGCCATGAAAACCGTAACGCTGAACACCTTCATCAAAATATTTTTTCGGAATAGCAAACATTTTCGCAACAGCAGGAATGGTTGTATGGAACGCCGTATCAAAACAGGCAACCTGCATTAATTGCGGGTATCGTTTTTTTATAAGCTCTGTAAGTTTTATTTCTGAAGGAAGATGATCCGGATCGTACTCAACAATGCTATTTAATTCTTTTAAAAGATCATCCGTTATAATTTCTGATTGTGTGTGATGCATACCATGAACAATGCGATGGCCGATTGCTTTTACATTACTGAACCACGATTGTTGCTGCAGCCAATCAATCAAAGCAATTGTTGTGGAATTAAAATCACCCGCGTTTAAACTGAAATTATTTTTTGTATCGTTTTGCTTGATGATGAGTATCGAATTACCATAACCTATCTTTTCTATGTTGCCCGATAACAACAACACAGGCTTATTACCTGCTTCATATAAAGCAATTTTAATGCTTGATGACCCGGCATTAATAGTTAATATGCTTGAGTTGCCTGCATTCATTCAAGTGTAATTTGAATGAAATTACTTCGGCTCTTCTTCTTCTCTTTCAACAGTGATCGTACATTCACCAACAAGAGCAGCCACTGCACCAATGGCAGCAAGCACTGGTGCAAACACAGCGCCTACAACACCAAGTGTTAAAGGGAAACTCATCAGTTCTTTGCCATCTTTATTACTGATGGTGATCTTTCTTACGTTGCCTTCTTCAATCAGTTCTTTTACTTTTTTAAGAAGGTTTTCGCCGTTTACCTTAAATGATTCTTTAAAGCTCATAGTGAAAGGTTTTAATGATTAGCACTTACTACAAACTTATTGGTTTTATTATAACCGCTTTGTTATTTAAGAAAACTTAATGTAGCTGATAAACCTGTACCGGTTTATTATTCAAACCAACAAACAATTTGTTGTTCAGCATCAAAAGGCTTCTTACATCGCCGTGCACATTAAAACCATTTTTGTCTTGAGGAACATAACTAAACTTTCCTTTACCATCATTCAGGAACAACATGCCATGATTGGCATCTAACCTGCCAATGCGGATGCGGTTATAATTATTGTTGCCAAACAGCAGTAAATCATCATATCCATCTTTGTTTACATCAGCACAACAAACAGTAAATACAGGCGCATACTGTGCTTCAACAGGCAACTGTTCAACAGTAAAACCATTGCTGTTGTTTTTTAAAATGATTGTGCTGAAGGTATTTGCCTGAAGGGGTTTCAGCGCAGTTAACTTTTGTGAAGGAATAATATCATTAATGGTTGCATCAGCATAAGTATTATAGTCCAAAAACTTTTTGCTGATTGATGGCACCTGTGCATTAAGATCATCCAACATCACAAAAGGAAAAGATTTGTCGCCATAGTAACTTGTAATGATCGGATCAATTGTTCCGTTATCATCAATATCGGTTGCATATAATTCAACAGGTTGTTTTACACTTGCTTTCAGTTGCGCATTCAAACCAGAATTACCAAGAATAAGATCAACGTTTCCATCCTTATCAATGTCATCCGCAACAATCGTATTCCACCAGCCTTTTAATGAATCCAATTGTTTGTTTAATGGTGTAGCAGTAAGTGTTTTATGATCATTGATAAAAATTGTTGGCGGCATCCATTCTCCAACAATAATTAAATCTTTTATATTGTCATGATTTATATCAGCCCAAACAGCATCGGTAACTATTCCTATATTTTTTAATGATGCATTCCATTTACCTGTTTCATCTGTAAACTTTCCATGGCCGTCATTAATATAAATACTGCTTGCACAACATTGCGGCCATTTACCGGGCACAACTTTGCCTCCGATAAATAAATCTAAATCTCCATCGCCATCAATATCATAAGCGCGCACACAACTTTTGCTTCCATAATTTTTGGGTAAAGCATTTTGCTGTTTTATAAATTTTCCATGGCCGTCATTTATATACAACCTGTCCTGCAATAAAGCATCATTTTCATTGTAATCATCATAACCTCCGCTTGCAATAAACAGGTCTGGTTTCTTATCACCGTTCGCATCAAAGAAAATAGCGTCCGCATCTTCACTTAATGAATCTGCATCAATTGCAGGTTCCGGATTTTTTTTAAATGTATGATTGGCCTGTTGAGCGAAAACCGCACCGGGATTGCCTTTGGATCCCCCGATAAAAATATCTTCTAATCCATCACCATTAATATCTGCACTGCACATACATGGGCCATTGTGCGAATAAAAATGCGGCAACAATACCTGTCTTGCAAAATCATTTACATAATTTTCTTTGTGTGTATAGTTCAGCGTTGTTGAATCAACAGTAAAAAAAGGTTCTGTAGTTTTTGTTGTGTAATTATATTTTTCTTTCGCATCGCTGATATTTAATTGTAATGTTTGACCTGCTTTTACATTCAGCAATAATTGCGTTTCATCAGTCGGCCATATAACACGCAACGAATCGAGCTGCGTATTATTTCCCAAACCAATGTGCATTGTTAAATCAACGCTTGATTGAAAACCGCGCACGGGCAATTGTTCATAATAAAATACATTGCCTTTGTTGTATGCGTACACTTTCGCACCAATGCCGTAAGCATTTTGTTTGCTGCCATGAAACTGTAACCGTAAAAAATTATTCTTTAATAACGTTTCACTGTTGTTCCTGTAAACAGACGCATAACTGTTTGCATTGTTTGTTACCAGGTCAAGAGCACCATCGTTATCCAGATCAGCATATACAGCGCCGTTGGCAATAGCAGTATCGCTCAATCCCCAGTCATTTATTTTGTTTTCAAAATGATCGTTGCCTTCATTATGATACATGTAATGATCAACCTTTATCGGTGGCATTTTTGAAAGATAATCATCAACGCTCATCGGCTCGCCACCCTGCCGTAAACGCATATTTTCTGTGGAAGAAAACTTTGCATATTCAACGTTTGTATTGTCGTGCTCATAACCATTGCTGATGAAAAGATCTTTCTTTCCATCATTATCAAAATCAGCAAACAACGGGCTCCAGCTCCAGTCAGTATTTGAAATACCTGCCAACTGGCCAATCTCGCTAAAACTTCCGTTGCCATTATTTTTCTGCAATGCATTATGCATGTACTGATAAGAATATCCTCTATTAAACAGGTTTTGGTATACATCAAAATTATCTGCACCAAAATGCATTTTTATTGCATGATTGTTTTCAGGCAGCATATCCAGCGTGCATATATCGGGCAGGCCATCGTTGTTATAATCTGCCACATCGCAGCCCATCGAGTATAATGATGTGTGATCAATTTTATTATTTAACTGCGATGAAAAAGTGCCGTCATGATTATTAATGTAGAAATAATCCTGGCCGTTAAAATCGTCGGAGATATAAATGTCGGGCCAGCCGTCCTGGTTAATATCTGCAGTACTAACACCCAAACTAAAAGCGAGCACATCTGAAGAAATGCCTGCCTGTTTTGTTACATCTGTGAAATGGCCGTTATCATTCCTGTATAATTTATTTTCAAAGATGGAAGATGCGGGCTGGCTGAGTTGTTCAGGATGAGCAGCCATGTTTTTTGAATAGTCAGGCGCAGATTGATTGATGAGCAACATATCCAGGTCGCCATCTTTATCATAATCGAAAAAACTTGCCTGTGTTGAATAGCCTGCATTGTCCAATCCATATTGCGCGGCTTCTTCAGTAAACGTCAGGTCGTGATGGTTGATGAATAACAGGTTTTTGCGCAGCGCCGGGTTATCAAAACCTGACCGGCAGAT
Source organism: Bacteroidota bacterium (assembly GCA_013286425.1). Taxonomy (GTDB): domain Bacteria; phylum Bacteroidota; class Bacteroidia; order Chitinophagales; family Chitinophagaceae; genus Parafilimonas. Next base: position 132 of record JABDFS010000077.1, on the reverse strand, counting down.
ATAAATATCCAACCAGCCATCATTGTTTATATCAACCAACGTAACGCCGGTGCACCAGCCTTCTTTATCTGCAATGTGCGATTGCTGCGTAACGTCTTCAAACTTAAAATTGCCTTTGTTGATGTACAAACG
>JABDFS010000076.1 GCA_013286425.1 Bacteroidota bacterium | reverse complement strand
TTTGAATAGGTTTTCAGGAATATAATTTAAATCTTTTGATAAGATAAATTGATATTCTAATTCTGAACAGGAACCTGCTGCAATGAATAAATATCTTTTCATTTCAGCATTGGAACTTTTACCGCACCCCTCTGCAATATTTGTGGGAATAGAAGATGCTGACCGCCTCATTTGAGACGATAGTGTATAAAGTTCCTGAGGCGGAAAAGAATTGGTAATCGAATAAACTTTTAAAGTAAGCTGGTGGCTTCGTTGCCAAATTGTAAGCTCTTGAAAATCTCTCATTGTAAACGTAAATTAATAATTATATAACAAAGTCGTGATCAGGCTGAAACCTCAAACCTGATGCCTGACAGCTAAAAAAAACCAAACATGATAAAGATCACAGAACTTGAAAAAGTTTATCGCACAGAAGAAGTGGAAACTGTTGCGCTCAACAAATTATCTATTGAAGTGAAAGAAGGAGAATTTGTAGCGGTAATGGGCCCTTCAGGTTGCGGCAAATCAACACTGCTTAATATTTTGGGTATGCTCGATGATCCTGATGATGGCAGCTTCGTATTCAACGGAATTGAAGTAGCACATTTTAATGAACGCAAACGTGCAGACCTGCGCAAGAACAACATTGGTTTTGTATTCCAGAGTTTTAATCTTATTGATGAACTGACTGTGTTTGAAAATGTTGAACTGCCTTTGATTTATACCGGCGTTAAAACAGCAGAAAGAAAAAAACGTGTTGAAGAAGTATTGGATAAAGTGCAGATCATGCATCGCCGTAATCACTATCCGCAACAATTATCTGGTGGCCAGCAACAGCGTGTTGCCGTTGCAAGAGCTGTTGTTAATCATCCTAAATTAATACTGGCCGATGAACCTACCGGAAACCTCGATTCAAATAATGGTAACGAAGTAATGGCGTTGCTTACAGAATTGAATGAGCAGGGAACAACCATCGTAATGGTTACACACAGCGAACATGATGCACGTTACAGCCATCGCATCATCCGCATGTTGGATGGACAAACAGTTACTGAAAATATTTTGATATAGCCTGAACCTTGATTTGATTGTTTAAAGGGATTGAAAGATTCTTAATAAAGTTATTTGTAATAACCTGAGGTTTGTTTTTTGAGGTGAACTCTGCACCAGGCATCAACAAATCAGGCATCAGAAATAATCATCTATGTTTAGCAACTACTTTAAAATAGCGTTTCGCAATCTCTGGAAGAATAAAGCATTTTCATTTATAAATATTGCAGGTCTTGCTGTAGGTATGGCAAGCGCTATACTCATTTTATTATGGATACAAAATGAAATGAGTCATGATCATTTTCATGAGAAAGCAGACCGTATTTATACATTGAACAACCGTGATAAATTCAACGGTGATCTCTGGGCATGGAGCTCTACGCCAAAAATTCTAGGGCCAACCGTAAAGCAGGAGTTTCCTGAAGTTGAAGATGCTGTAAGAACAAATTACTCAACGTTCCTTTTATCTGTAGGCGATAAACATTTGAATGTACAAGGCTATTTTACTGATACAGGTTTTTTAAACATGTTTAGTTTTCCGTTAATAAACGGCAATACTTCAACTGCGTTAAACAGCATCAATAAAATTGTTATTACACAGGAGCTTTCTAAAAAGTTGTTCGGCGATGAAAATGCAATGGGCAAAATAATAAGGCTCGACAGCACGGATAACTTTACGGTAAGCGGTGTTTTAAAAGATCTGCCCAACAATACAAAGTTTGATTTTGAGTATTTATTGCCCTGGAGTTACATGAACAAGATCGGTTGGAATGACAGCGCATGGGGAAATAATTCTGTGCAGACCTATGTGCTCTTAAAGAACAATGTTTCGCAAAAGACTTTTGATGCAAAGGTTAAGAACATCACTATTGATCATACAAAAAATACAGGTGATGCATCAACCACACAAGTGTTCACACAAAAACTCGCTGACCAATGGCTGTATTCAAAATCTGAGAACGGACAATATGTTGGCGGCAGGGTTGAAACGGTAAAACTGTTTGCCATTATTGCTGCATTTATTTTATTGATCGCCTGCATAAACTTCATGAACCTTAGCACAGCACGCAGTGAAAAGCGTGCAAAGGAAGTGGGCATCCGTAAAGTTGTTGGTGCGCAAAAGCGATTGCTGATACTGCAGTTCATAGGCGAAAGTATTATGCTCGCTTTTATTGCATTTGTGCTTGCTATTTTAATTGTTGAATTAAGCCTTCCCGGCTTTAATAACCTTGTTGATAAAAAACTTTATATAGACTGGAGCAATACTTCTTATTGGTTGTTTGCAATTGCATTTATCGTATTCACCGGTGTACTTGCCGGAAGTTATCCTGCCTTCTATCTTTCATCTTACAAACCTGTAAAAGTTTTGAAAGGAACTTTTAAAGCAAGCAATGCATTGGTAACACCCCGTAAAGTATTGGTGGTAATACAATTTACTTTTGCTATTGCTTTAATTATATGTACTATAATAGTAGAAAGGCAGATACAATATGCGCAATCAAGAGATAGCGGTTTCGTGCGCGATAAACTGGTTTACACATTTATACAAGGTGATGTTGATAAGCATTATGATCTGATACGAAACGAACTTATAAGCAATGGCGCTGCAGTCTCCGTAACAAAATCAATGAGCCCGATAACACAACGGTACAGCGATGGCTGGGGTTGGAGCTGGCCGGGTGCAACTGAAGATGATAAGAAAACAGATTTCGTGCGTATGGCTTCTGATGTGGATTTTGTAAAAACAATGGGTGTTCAAATTGTGCAGGGAAGAGATATTGATGTATATAAATATCCAACGGATTCAATGGCTATGATGCTTAACGAATCTGCTGTTAAAGTAATGCGGTTAAAGAACCCTGTTGGCTCAATCATAAATGCTGATGGCGGTGAATGGCATGTTGTAGGTGTAGTAAAAGATTTTATTTATGAATCACCGTATGAAAAAGTGCAACAGCTTGCAATAATGGGCCCGAAATCATGGTTCACTACCATTCATTTTAAATTAAACCCGGCTAACTCAACTCAAAAAGATCTGCAGTTAGCAGAAAAGGTATTCAAAAAATATAACCCGCAATATCCTGTTACATTCAATTTCGCAGATGAGTCATATGCGCAAAAATTCCGGGAAGAAAAGCGTACCGGAACATTAGCTGCTTTGTTTGCAGGCTTAACCATTTTTATATCATGTTTGGGTTTATTTGGTTTGGCAACATACATGGCAGAGAATCGTATAAAAGAAATTGGTGTACGTAAAGTATTGGGTGCATCTGTAATGAGTATTACCGGCCTGCTGTCAAAAGATTTTTTAATGCTTGTGATCTTTTCTTTGATCATTGCAACACCCATTGCATGGTGGGCAATGTATGCATGGCTTAAAACTTATACTTATCATATTGATGTAGAATGGTGGGTGTTTGTATTGGCGGGATTATTATCGATCACCATTGCATTGTTAACAGTAAGTTATCAATCAATAAGAGCAGCTATTGCAAATCCTGCTAAGAGTTTAAGAACGGAATAAGAAATGTGAATCGTCAATCGTGAAAGGTAAAAGCTCACAATTTATAAATCAGACATCAGAAATTGCTTTTTATGTTTAAAAACTATTTCAAAATTGCGTGGCGCAACTTATCAAGAAATAAAATTTATTCCTTCATCAATATTGCAGGCTTAAGTATTGGACTTGCCTGCGCAATGCTGATCATTTTATATGTAAAGGATGAAGTGAGTTATGACCGCTTTCATAAAAATGTCGGTAATATTTATCGCATAACAACCCAGGGCATTGATAAGAACGGAGTGAAAGGAAGAAAAGATCCAAACACAGGCTATTTACAAGGCCCGCGTTTTGCACAAAATGTTCCTGAGATAAAATATTTTGTTCGCGTACAAAGCGGCAGCGAGAATATAAAAACTGGCACCGAAGTAAAAGACCAGGATTTATTATATGCTGATTCAACTTTCTTTGATGTATTTTCTTTTCCTTTAATAAGCGGCAATCCACATACATGTTTGAAAGACCCTTCGTCTGTTGTACTGTCAGAAGAAGCTGCAAAAAAACAATTTGGAACAACAGATGTTATCGGTAAAATAATAATGCTGAAAGATGACAGTGATTTTGTTCCGCATACAGTAACAGCTGTTGCAAAAAAATGCCCGCAAAACTCTTCTATAAAATTCGAGATGCTTCTGCCGATAAGAGAATCGAAAGAAGATGCATCAAACAGCCAGAACTGGTTCAACTTTTTTCTTAACACATTTGTTGTTTTAAATTCAAATGCAAATATCCAGGCCATTGAATCGAAGATGAACCGGTTTTATAATGACGATTCAAAATCCGCAATTACATCGTTAAGGGCACAGTTTGGTGATGATGTAGATAACTGGAAAAGTATATATTTATTGCAGCCGTTTCTCGATATGCATATGAGCACTGAATTGCCTGCACAAAACGGTCTTTCAGATGCAAGCAATCCAATGTATTCATATATACTCTCAGGCATTGCATTGTTCATATTACTTATTGCGTGTATCAATTTTATAAATCTTACTGTTGCGCGTTCTGTTAAGCGTGCAAAAGAAATTGGTATAAGAAAAGTTGTCGGTGGCGAAAGAAAGCAACTCATTATACAGTTTCTTGGTGAATCATTTTTATTATGCACGATCGCATTCCTGCTGGCAATAATTTTAGTGGAGCTGGTGCTTCCTGTATTCAACAGCCTTTCTAATAAAGCACTTGCTATTTCATATTTGTTTGATGTAAAACTGGTAGCCGGTTATATTCTTCTTTTTTTAATCACTTCTTTGCTTGCCGGTTTTTATCCTGCATTGATATTATCATCGTATAAACCTGTGCAGACCTTGTATAGCAGGTTTAATCTTGCCGGAAAAAATTATCTGCAGAAATCATTGGTGGTATTACAGTTTGCGTTGGCTTCATTTTTAATTATAGCAACGTTTACTATTTATTCGCAGTTTAATTATTTAACGAATGAAAAATTAGGTTATGATGATACTGACCTCGTTGTTGTTAACAACAACTTTAAATCACATGAGCAGGCACAGCTTTTTAAAATCGAATTATTAAAAGATCCCAATATTGTTAGTGTGGCGCCGCGCAATGGGGGCCAGTGGGGAACTGTTGCAAAAGTGAGCAGCGATTCTACTATACAGTTCGATTATGAAACTGTAGATGAAGCTTATTTGCCAACGCTTAAAATTCCTGTAATAAAGGGCAGAAATTTTTCTGCTGCTTTTCCATCTGATTCGGCTAATTCTGTATTGGTAAATGAATCGTTTGTAAAGCAGGCAGGATGGAAAAACCCGATCAATCAAACTGTAAACTTCTGGTATAACAATAAAAAGTATAATGTAATCGGCGTGGTTAAAGATTATCACTATCAACCGCTGAATCAAAAGATAAGTCCGCAACTATTTACTATGAAAAAAGACAATAGTTTTGGAATGGTTTATATAAAAATAAAACCCAATAGTGCTGCAGCAAGCCTGAAGACAATTCAAAAAACGTATAAGCAATTATTCCCGGTAAACCCTTACAGTTACACATTCAAGAGTGAAGAAAATGTAAAAAGTTATGATGCTGAAGCCAAGTGGAAACAGATCATGTTGTTTGGTGCAATTCTCACAATATTCATTTCATGCATTGGCTTGTTTGGGTTATCTGTTTTATCTGCTGAAAAGCGCACAAAAGAAATTGGCATACGCAAAGTGTTAGGCGCATCTGTGCAAGGTGTTGTAACCATTCTTTCAAAAGATTTTCTAAAACTCGTAGCAATATCACTGATCATTTCAATACCTGTTTCTTATTTTGTTGGCAATAAGTGGCTGCAAAATTATCCTTATCGTATTACACAAAGCTGGTGGTTGTTTGCTTCTGCAGCAGTTTTAGTGATATTAATCGCGTTGTTTACGGTAAGCTTCCAGGCAATAAAAGCAGCGATAGCAAACCCGGTGAAGAGTTTGAGAACAGAATAAAGTCGTTCCATTGTCTCCGCCTGGTCTAAGGGTTTTACTGCATTTGCTAAAACTTACGTATAGCCAACCTATAGCTGACTTATACCTGAGTTATAGCCGAGTTATAGCTGATTAAATCCTGTGTTAAGGGCAGGAATATCTATGGAGAATAAACAGATAAAGTAATGTAGTTTGTATGTGTCAGACCGAAACTTAGTCCGCTAGCATTTTTGAAAAAGTAAATGAACCACACAAAAAGATAGTATATATTGAATAGCCTATAGTATGATTGTGGTGAAAGCTATGTTATTAATGTGGCTCAAAACATCCAGAACTCGCGTTAATTTAATTACCTGCTAAATATTAAACTTAGTTCACAACTCTTATTACCTTTCCGCCAAAATTGTAATTCATGAATAGCTTTTCTCAATTCTGGTGGTTGATACCTATCTTAATAATTGTATTCAGCGGGCTCGTAACCGTTAACCAGGCAACTATAGCAGTTGTAACAATGTTTGGAAAATATCAACGCATCTTACGTCCGGGACTTAATTTCAAAATACCAATACTCGAGCAGATATATCGCCGCATAAGTATACAAAACAGGTCGGTTGAACTGGAATTCCAGGCGGTAACACAAGACCAGGCAAATGTTTATTTTAAAAGTATGTTGTTATATGCTGTAATGAATGCTGATGAAGAAACGGTTAAAAAAGTTGCATTCAAATTTATCAGTGATAAAGACCTGATGCAGGCATTGGTGCGTACTATAGAAGGTAATATTCGTTCTTATGTTGCTACAAAAAAACAATCAGAGATCCTGGGTTTGCGAAAAGACCTGGTTGAATCTGTAAAATCAGAAGTAGATCATGTGCTGGAAGAATGGGGCTATCATTTGCTTGACCTTCAGATAAACGATATCACGTTTGATAAAGTTATCATGGAAAGCATGAGCCGTGTTGTTGCGAGTAATAATCTTAAAGCCGCTGCTGAGAACGAAGGGCAGGCGTTGCTTATCACTAAAACAAAAGGGGCAGAAGCAGAAGGTAATGCCATTAAAATTTCTGCGGAAGCTGAACGTGAAGCAGCACGTTTGCGTGGGCAAGGTGTGGCATTATTCAGGGAAGAAGTTGCAAAAGGTATGAGCCAGGCTGCAGAACAAATGAAACAGGCAAACCTTGATACGAATGTTATTCTTTTCAGCATGTGGACAGAAGCCATTAAAAACTTTGCTGAGCTTGGAAAAGGCAATATTATGTTTCTTGATGGCAGCACAGATGGCATGCAACGCACTATGCAGCAACTAATGGGTTTGCTTAAAATGGATCAACATCCAAATAACTCGGCAAGCACAGGCAATGTAAATAAAACCAATTAGTTTTTTGGTTGTATATCTATGATTAAATTAATTATATGCGCACCAAAATTCCTGCAGGTTATCAAACTGTAATGCCTTATTTGATTTTAAAAAACGCTATAGGATTTATAGAGTTCACGCAAAAGGTTTTTAATGCTGAAGTTCTTAATAAGCACATGCGTGATGCAACCATCATCATGCATGCAGAAATAAAAATCAATGACAGCGTTATCATGTTTGCGGACAGCACTGATCAATATCTTCCGCAACCTGCAGGTTTTTTTATTTATGTTGATAATGCTGATGAGGTTTATAATAACGCATTAAGCAATGGTGCTTCTGTTGTTACACCAATGTCAGATCAGTCCTATGGCCGTACAGGTGGTGTAAAAGATGCTTTTGAAAATACCTGGTGGGTAACAACTGCTGTTTAATTTTCTTTGCTGCATGAAAGGCGCGCTTATACGTTTACACATCGCCGTTTTTTTGTGGGGATTTACAGGCGTTTTAGGCCGTGCAATAAGTTTGCAGGAAGGGTGGCTGGTTTGGTGGCGCATGCTTATTGCAACAATTGGTTTATGGGTGATGCTTTATTTCTTTAAAGGCATTACAAAAATTTCCCTGAAAGACTTTTTAAAAGTAGCTGCTGTTGGAACGTTGCTTGCCCTGCACTGGCTTACGTTTTATGGCAGTATTAAATATTCGAATGTCTCTATAGCCTTAACCTGTTTAAGTACAACCGGGTTATTAAGCGCCATTATTGAACCCATTTTTTTTCGCCGCAGGATAGATGTATATGAGCTTATACTTGGCCTGTTTGCTTTAGGTGGCATTGCATTGATCTATGCAACCAATTTATCTTTTTCAACAGGTATTTACGTGGGATTGATCTCAGCAATTTTAACGGTACTTGTATCAGTAATGAATAAAAAACTTGTTTCAGGATATAAGCCACAAACGCTGATGTTATATCAATTAACCGGCGGTTTTATAGGGTTAACTTTACTATTGCCTGTGTATGAATTATTTTTTCCTGCACAGCAGAAAATTCCACAAGGTTACGATTGGCTTTGGTTACTGATATTAAGTTTTTTCTGTACCATACTTACATTTATTCTATACATAAACGCGCTTAGAAAAGTAAGCGCATTTACCGTAAATCTTACGCTTACATTAGAACCTGTTTATGGAATTATCCTCGCCTTTATTTTTTTTCATGAAGACAAAACCTTAAGCAAATATTTCTTCTGGGGTTTTGGTTTGATATTGGTCGCAGTGTTTCTGCAAATGTTCACACTGGTAAAGCAACACCGGAAATTGTCTGCAAATACATTATAGTATCTAAACACTATAAACATATTTTATAGTACTGTAGCACTATAATTAATAAATATAGTATTTAAATACTATATTTGAAATATAAAGAAATACTATGGCGAAGACTGTAGATGCTGTCGTTATTACCGGTGATATTGTTGGCTCTTCAAAATTGAATGCTTTAAAAAGAAAGAAACTGCAGGTAAAGGTTGATGCGTTTGCAAAAAAAATAACTGCATCACTTCCTGATTTTAAGATGGAACAATTCAGAGGTGATAGCCTTCAATGTATACTTGTAAAGAATAAAGTTGCAGGCTTGCGTACTGCTGTTTCGTTGTATTGTTTTTTAGCAGCAGATGAATTTAAGATAAGGCAATCTGTTGGCGTGGGCGATATAAGTTTTGCAGGAACTAATATTGTTACTTCCGATGGCACGGCATTCAGGCTTTCCGGTGAAAATATTGATGAACTTAAAAAGCGCGGAGAGCTTATAAATATTGCTTTTGCAAACAATGATGATAATGAAGAATGGAAAGTACATAGCGCCTCATTAAATTTTTTACTTGACCGCTTAAGCGGCCCACAGGCTGAAGCGTTGTATTTGCAACTGCAAAATGCCAGGCAGGAAGAAATTGCAAAGGCTTTAGATATCAAACAACCTTCGGTTCATCAGCGGTTACGGGCAGCCGGTTGGCCTGTGATCAACCGCATCCTGCAAAGATTTGAAATAGTTGCTGCACTTTAATTATATTTAGTTATGCTAACAATTCTTCAATGGATAGCTGCGCATTTGTTTGCCGATTTTGTTCTGCAATCAAAGAAACTCATTCAACAAAAAAAAGAAAAGAAAGCCGGCTCATGGTTTTTATACGTGCATTGTTTAATACATGCTTCGCTCGTATATATTTTTTCTCCTGATAAGTCGATCTGGATAATTCCGGTAATAGTTTTTGTTACGCATTATTTTATTGATTTGTGGAAAGTGTACCAAAAAGAAAGCGCTGTAACTTTTATTGCAGATCAGGTGATGCACATAATTGTGCTGGTTGTACTTTGGGTGACCTTTTACGAGAATGTTAACTGGCCTGCTGTTATCGTTACAAGAATACTCATCAATAATAATTTCTGGGTTATCATCACCGCATATCTTTTTGTTATTTATCCGCTTGCTTATTTATTAGGATATGCCACGCAACGCTGGAGAAATGATATTGAACAAAATAATGATCGTTCTTCAACCAGTTTAAGCGAAGCAGGAAAATGGATAGGTGTATTTGAAAGAATTCTCGTACTCACATTTGTCATCAATAATCATTTTGAAGGAATTGGTTTTTTGATAGCTGCAAAATCAATATTGCGTTTCAACGATATTAAAGGTGATAATATGCGCAAAGAAGCAGAATATGTATTGATTGGTACATTAATGAGTTTTGCTTCATCTATCGTAACCGGAATTTTAGTAAGGCTTCTTATGCAATAATTTTTTTGTCGGCATTAAACTTGTTCATACAGTTTTAAAAAATTGTATGTACCAGGATTATATCACTACACAGGATGAAGCTATATGCCATTTGTTTTTGCATTGTTGTTTTAAAGACGGGAACTTTTCATCAGATGAAATAGATGCTGTTTCATCAAAATTTGTTGAACTGCAGATGCATCGCGATCTTAATTTTAAAGAAGAGTTGCTGCATTATCAATCGTACAAGAAAGAAATTACCGGCGAAACAGAGTACCTGCAGTATTTGCTTAAGATGATAAACCCTGTTCATAATCTTGCATTATATTCTCACTGCTATGAATTATGCTTAAGTGATAAACTGCTTACTGCAGATGAGGAGTCACTGTTAAATGGAATTGCTGTATTAACTGAAATTGATAGTACAGAAAAAAGTACCATTGATAAACTAATCACCCAACGCAAAGCAGTAGAGCTAGAAAAAATATTCTAAACTCTATTTTGCGTAACCGCAGCTTGTTGTTTGTAAGATAAGTATTTCGAGACTTTTAATTTAGGCGCGGCAACATATAAAACAGCGCCTGCAACAATTAGTCCTAATGAAATAATTTCTGCCTGCGTAGGATTTAATCCAAGAAAATGATATTTAGTATTTACACGAATGTGTTCTACTATGAACCGTTCAAGGCCGTTTAATACCAGATAGATCGCAAATAATCTTCCCGGCACTTTTATTTTTTTTCTTATCGACCATAATACTCCAAATAATATAAGACAGGTAATTATTTCATAGATAGGTGTAGGAAATACAGGTAACGGTAAATGGTTGCAATAATTATCCCATGAACAGCCAAATAAGGGAATCCCTTCATTGTTTACATTATGCGGATATGTGTACGCAAAAAGCCAGTTGGGCAAACCAAAAAATGGCTTAACGGCTGCATGTTGTACATTGTCAAGCGAACCAAATTGATTCACATAATAAGTTGAATTATCAACAAGCACTCTATGAAAATCGTTCGGTGAATTTGCCAATTGAACTGTGCCATCAGCATCGCTTAAAAAAGCGCTGTTGATTATACCCCAGTCGCCATCGCCGGCAACCTGGCAGCCCATTCTTCCCCAGCCATACGCAAACATCAATCCCGGTGCACAGGCATCAGCAACATTTATGAAACTTATTTTATTTCGCCTGAAATAATAAAGAAGTGCAAGTGATGCAACAATTAAACCTCCATAAAAAGTTAAGCCACTTGGCGAAAATAAATTACCAACAGGATCTTGTATAAACCGGTCCCAGTTTTCAAGATTGTCAAAAATCTTAGCTCCTGCAAAACCAAATACTGCTGCAATTATCGTCATATCACCAACCCTGTCACTTGGCCATATTCGAATGGTTCTCGTTTCAGGATTAGTAAGTTTGGTTTTATTTTTTTCCCACCATTTAAGTCCGGCAAAGAACAACCCTAATAAAATACCCGCGGGGAAACTGCCATGTGAAGAAAAAATAAACTCCTGCGGATCATTCAACGCACCTTTAATAATAAATACACCCAATATTTTATATCCGAGAAGAAACCCTAAAAAGAAGTTAATAAGCAGTTCACCTGTGTTGGCCGGCTTGCCAACAACGATCTCAGTTTCTTTATAAGTAAAATATCCGTTGGCCTGTTTGCGCTTTAATTCTTTCACTAAAAGCCATGCGCATACCAAAAACGAAATGGTAACACAAAAACCAAAAGTGTTAATGATTTTTAAAGCAGGCAAGTTCCATCCAAAAACATCCTTAAATAAATAATATAAGTTAGGATACATGTAGCCGGTAATTTTAAAAACGTGCAATGATACTAAAAGAATGAACCCGTTGTTGTATGCAACCGATTTTTAAGAATACAAGATAGTTTAATAGATCAATGGAATATTAGTGAATGCAAAAAAAGTCATGATGACATTAAATAAATGAAATAATACAATACTTGTCAGGTTAATTATACTTATTCCTGAAGTTTTTTCATTAAAAACCTGGTGGTATGTGCTTTGTTCAGGTAGTGCCATAATCATTTAAAAAAATAAAAATCATATTATGACAACTTTGGTAAAACGTAACTACAGAACTATCGACAATTTGTTCGATGACATCTTCAGCAATTTGCCGGTTTCATTCGGTAAAGAACTTGGCTTAAATACGCCTCCTGTTAACATTCATGAAAATGAAGAAGGCTTTCATCTTGAATTGGTAGCACCGGGCTTAAAGAAAGAAGATTTTAAAATTAATCTTGATAAAGGATTACTTAGCATCGGTTATGAAAAGAAAAACGACACTGAGAACAAAGAATACAAAACACATCGCCGTGAATTTAATTTCACAAGCTTTAAACGCAGTTTTCGCGTAGATGATGTTATAAATGCTGAAGCTATACAGGCAAGGTATGAAGATGGTGTGTTGAAAGTTTATCTTCCTAAAAAAGAAGAAGTAAAAGTATTGCCTAAAGAAATTTCTATTCAATAGTTTTTTCGTAGCAGTTGGTTTTGGTTAGAACCCCATGTTTCTACGTGGGGTTTTTTATTTGTGCGACTTGCTTTTGCAAGCAAAACTTGTAAAAGCTTAGTCAAACAATCCCGCTTCATGCGGAAGCCATGATATTGATATCATGGCTGTGATTGCCGTTTATGTAAAACAGGTTATTCCATTTTGCAGCCAGTATTTATCTTCGAAAAATTTGAATAGATTTTTGGTGACGGGCTTTTGTACTTTGTCGCATCGTTCCTTGCCTCGCAACACTTCAGCAGAAGGGTTAAATGGCAGCTAATGTTTCAAATACAAAGCATATCATAAATATCAACTTGTTAATTATTAAAAACTGATTGCAATTATGCGTTACGTTCTCTTGTTTTTTGTTGTTGTAATAACAACCAACCAGCTATCTGCACAGGATTTATTCATGCCCAGGAATATTCAGCAGGCCTATGCAAAAGGCACAAGAAGTATGGATGGAAATCCAGGTAAAAATTACTGGCAGAATCATGCACTTTATAATATTACTATCAATGCTGCGCCACCAAACAGCACTATCACCGGTACAGAAACGATAACTTATTTTAATAACAATACCGATTCAATTCATAACCCATCAATAAAGTTGTTCTTAAACATTCATAAGCCGGGAGCGGCAAGAGATGTGCCGGCTCAAACAGATTATCTAACCTCCGGTATTCACATTGACGCAATAACTATTAACGGTGAAAAATTAAATGCTGAAGAAAGCGAAAACGCATTTACAAATTATGCGCTTCATTTACAAAAGCCATTAGCGCCAAAAGACTCAATGCAATTGAGTTTTCAATGGCATTATGATGTATCCAAACAAAGTAACCGCGAAGGCATGATTGATTCAACGGCGTGGTTTATCGCTTACTTCTATCCACGCATAGCTGTGTTGGATGACTATAATGGATGGGACAGGATGCCCTTTGTTGACAGCCATGAATTCTACAGCGATTTCAACGATTATGTTGTAACCGTAAATGTTCCTAAAAATTATATTGTTTGGGGAACGGGAACATTGCAGCAACCTGAAAAATTATTGCAGCCTGATGTATTAAAACGTTACCGACAATCATTCAATTCAGATGCAACAGTGCGTATTGTAACAGCACAGGATCTCGCTGCAAAGAATGTAACTACGCAAAACAATATCAATAGCTGGCAGTTTGTTGCCAACAATATTCCTGATATGGCTTTTGGCATCAGCGATCATTATAACTGGGATGCCTGCAGTGTTGTGGTTGATGATAAAACCGGTAGAAAAGCTGTTGCCAATGCTGCTTATAATGATGGCGCTGCAGATTATCATTACGTGGCGCAATATGCAAAACATTCATTGGATTGGTTTTCGCATAACTGGCCGGGCGTTCCTTATCCTTATGAAAAAACAACCGTGTTCCAGGGTTTTGCAGATATGGAATATCCTATGATGGTGAATGATGAAGCATTTGAAGATACTTCTTTTGCGCGCTTTGTTGCAGAACATGAAATAGCGCATACGTATATGCCTTTTTATATGGGCATAAACGAAACACGTTATGGCTTTATGGATGAAGGTTGGGCAACAACACTTGAATACCTTGTCGGTTCAGCAGATGTGGGCACTGAGGCAGCTTCAAAATTGTTTAAACAATTCAGGGTAGACCCTTGGATAAATGATATTTCAGATAATGAGCAAATACCTGTTGTTACTCCCGGTGATGCACTTTCCGGAACAAATGGTTTTGGCAATAATGAATATGGAAAGGCTGCTCTAGGTTACCTTGCAATGAAAGATTTACTGGGTGATGACATGTTCAAAAAATGTTTGCAGGCTTATATGGACAGGTGGCATGGCAAACATCCAACTCCATGGGATTTCTTTTATACGTTCAATGATGTGAATGGAAAAAGTTTAAATTGGTTTTGGAACAACTGGTTCTTCAGCACGTATTACATTGATCTTGCTTTAAGCAACGTAAAACAAAGCGGGAACAATTATACACTTACTATAAAAAATATTGGCGGAATGGCTGCACCTGTTGACGTTATTGCAACATACGATGATGGAACTTCAGAAACATTTCATCAAACGCCTGCAATATGGATGAATGATCAGAAACAGGCAACGGTAAACATCAACACAAAAAAGAAAATAAAAAGCCTTACATTGGATGGAGGAATTTGGATGGACGCAGATATGAGCAATAATACGTGGAGTAAGTAAGAATAATCAATCAATAAAAACAGCAACAGCCACTTGAATGCGCATACATTCAAGTGGCTGTTTTAATATGCAATAAACTCAATGCTTTCACTATGATCTAAGCCAATCAACCAAAACGCTTAGTAACTATAAATGCGCTTTAAGCCCAAAGTATCAATTGTAACTTTCTTCATTATTTGTTTTCTCCTTTCCCGGTTTTTACGATACAATCAAGACTCCAGGTTTATTAACTCAGGAAATATTTTCGACATCTTTTAAAATCAATTTTTCAATCCCCCTTTCATTTAACGGCGCATTTCCGAAAAGCCACAACAGAGTAGGAGCTAACTATCAATTCCGGTTATGAAAAAAAAACTTTTACTATTGCAGCTCATCGTCTTAATAAGCTTTGCTGCAAGCTTAAAATTATCTGCACAAAATGCTGATGAAATTATTTTTAATCAATACAAATCTCAATACAACTATGCAGGAGCGGGCTTTGTAATTGATACCGGCACATCATCAAACAATTCGCAGAAACGTGCATTTCTTATTTGGGCAAACAACCAGCAACAAGACACATCAAAGCGAAATTTAAGTTTAAGCGAGTATGATCCTAATCTCAATTTCCTAACCGAACAAGGCGTGCAGGAAAAATTTGGATCTGCACTAAATATGTTTCCAAAGAAAGTTATCAAATCAAAGTTCGGGCGCGCTTACTACCTGTTATCTTTTATAAGTAATTCAACTCTTACTACTGCCGGATTAAAGGTGTATTCCACACCAGCTATTTATAAAATTGATGCAGCTACCTTAAGTGTTCTTTGGGCTGAAAAAATAAACCTTGCAGCCATAACCTCAAAAAATGTAAATACTGTAATTGAGTACAATGATATAATTGAAACCAGCGATAAAAAATATTGTGCTGGTTGGGCGATACGCTGATAATACACAATCCAAAGAATTCATATTAGCTACCAAGCTAAATGGTGCATCAGGCGCTTTGGTCTGGCAATATACTTATCATACTTCCGGTTGCAATGAAGCGGCAAACTCAGTTGCAGAAACTACCGATAAAAAGCTGTCTTTAACAGGATATATAAAGAAATGCACTGGGAAAACCCTTAACGGAAATGCTGACCTGTTTTATATGCAGCTGCAGGCAAGCGGCATTCCTGTTGCGGGTAATACGGCAAGGTATACGCTGCCTTCCAATCTGAATATATGGGGTGATAAGATCACCTGTTATACAGCGGTATCCGGCAGTGACCAGCTTATAATTTCCGGTTATGTTGATATGCAGATTACCGGAGCAACAGACCGCCAGGTATTGGTAATGAATTTAAAAGAAAGTGGCGCTCTTATAACAGCCCAGCAGGTTGGCGATCCTAAGACAGATATTAGTAACGATTTAATCTTTAGCAATAACGGCAACAACAATTATTCAATTTATTTAACCGGGCTAACATCAAATTATAATTCACAGGACAGTGTAGCGGGCGAAGCCTATTTTATGTATGCGAATTTTAATGCCGCTTCCGGTATAACCGCGCTGAATGAGTTTAGTATTTTTCCGGTTACTACGCCTCGGTATAACAGGTATTTAAGTCGCACAGGTTTGGAAATAAAAAATGCAGGAGACTATAAAAAGTTTGCCATGCTTACATTAGGAGTATATGAACCTGTAACAAACGTATATCAAATGTATACGAATGTTTTGCTGCGCGATCTTGCAGATGGTTCAGGTGCATGTATAAAACGGGAACAACCGCCATTTAAACAATTTGGTATTGATAATACACTTCCCGGAGTTTTTGTTGATACGCCATTGTTTAAAACATACAAAATAACCTGGACGAAGCTGAGCAAGCTTATAGTAAAAGCACTTTGCCAGCATATTCAAATAGATCCTTCACATGCGTTAAATGTAAGTTCAGGTAACAAAGATGAATCTCAGATAATGCAGGTATTAAAAGTTATTCCCAACCCAGCGCAATCTTCAATTAATATTTCAACAGCAGATGGTTCAAAACTCACTGGTAATAATACAGGTGCTGCTCTGACAATTTTTAATTATGCTATGCAAAAAGAAAAAGTTGTGCGGATTACATCTGTGCAGGGAAGTTCAATATCGTTGCCTGTATCAGAATTACATCCCGGTATTTACAGGGTACAATTAATAAGGGGAAATGAAAAGATTGGATGTTCTTTTATCAAAGAATAATTCAACCTGTTGTACAGTTAAAACAGGCTGCGTCAGGGTGTAACAAAGTATTAAAGTACACTATCAGGCTTATAAATTCGAAAAAACCACGATATAACTTCGATATTTCTTCGATTCAATAGATCGAAGTTATATCGAAGTTATATCGAAGAAATGAGCTTCTTTCTGTTAAGCTTGAACACCGTATAAACGGTGCGCCTGTATTTCTATTTGGCTCAGGAAGATTATCATATAAACGCGTAGTAATATAGAAGCACATTATAAAAGATGTTTAATCATACAATGGGTTTTGTATACGCCCGGCAAACTTATCTGGCTATATAAATTATACAGTTACTGCTGTATAACTAACACTTGTTTAGTTAGCAATCAGATAAATCCATTTACATTAAGCCCGTAAAGTCAACATTTCTGATTATTTTAGCACCCCTTTTAAAGAGCAGGCTTTGCTGAATAATGATTCAACAGTACAAGGGAGTGACACAACGAAGCTTCATGCTTGTACAAATGCCCGCTACAAAAAAAATATCAAAACATGCAAGCAATTGAAGCAAATATGAAAGAGGTTACTCAATCCGTATGGCACAAAAGGCCATTAATTATTTCAGGGCCGTGCAGTGCTGAAACAGAAGCACAGGTTATTGAAACAGCAGTTCGTTTACATAAAACAGGAAAGGTTGATATGCTGCGTGCCGGCATCTGGAAGCCCCGTACACGCCCCGGCAGTTTTGAAGGCGTTGGCACAAAGGGATTGCCCTGGTTACAAAAAGCTAAGGAGTTAACGGGCATGCCTGTTACGGTTGAAGTGGCAACGGGCAAGCAGGTTGAAGATGCTTTACATTTTGATGTTGATGTTTTATGGATCGGTGCACGTACAACGGTTAACCCTTTCAGTGTACAGGATGTTGCAGATGCATTGCGTGGCGTTGATGTTCCGGTGTTAATAAAGAACCCGATCAATCCTGATCTTGAATTATGGACAGGCGCTGTTGAACGTGTTGCAAAAGCAGGTGTTAAACAAATTGGTTTGATTCACCGTGGCTTTAGTTCTTATGGAAATACAGAATACCGCAATGCTCCCATGTGGCATTTGGCAATTGAAATGAAGCGCCGTAACCCGGGTTTGATGATGATCAATGATCCTTCACATATTTGTGGACGCAGGGATATTCTGCAGGATGTTGCACAGAAAGCAATTGACCTTGATTATGATGGTTTGATCATAGAAAGCCATATTGATCCGGATAATGCATGGAGCGATGCAAAACAACAAATAACGCCGGAAGTGCTTGGTGAAATGTTAAGCGCTATTCGCTGGAGAAAAGAAGATATTCAGTCAGAAGAATTTCATGCACAGATGGAAAAATTGCGCCAGCAGATAAATCATCTGGATGATGAATTGTTACAGATACTCGGCCAGCGTATGAAAGTAGCTGATGAGATCGGCAAGTATAAAAAAGCAAATAATATAACCATACTTCAAACCAACCGCTGGAACTCTATTTTGGAAAGAGCAATGATAAAAGGCGAGAAG
>JABDFS010000075.1:3418-18964 GCA_013286425.1 Bacteroidota bacterium | reverse complement strand
ATTTCCATTGCCATCAAAATCTTTCGCTGTTATGTAAACAGGGTATTCATCGCTTGCCTGGTACAAAGTATTTGTGCCAACATTGCCAACAATATAATCTGTTCTGCCTGTGTGCCTGAAATCTCCGGCGACAATTGAACTCCACCAGCCAATTTTATCTTCAACACCTGTTGAAGCAGTTACATCTTTAAATTTTCCATTTACATTCTTGAGAAAAGTTACAGGCATCCATTCGCCCGCAAGAATAAGGTCTGTTTTTCCATCGCCATCAAAATCTGTAAACAGAGCATCGCACACCAACCCGATATTTTTTAATTCGGGCGCTACTTCATCTGTTACATCAGTAAATTTTGCTTTGCCATCTTTTGAATCGTTTCTTAAAATGCAACTGCTTACTGGTCTCGGATAATGCCACGGATCAACTCTTCCTGAAATAAAAAGGTCAGGCTTGCCGTCATTATTGTAATCAAATGCACGCACACATAATTTACTTGTATAATTTACAGGCAATGCAGCCGTATCTTCTTTAAAATTTCCTTTACCATCATTTATGAATAACCTGTCCTGGTAATTGCTGCTGCCGGATTGAAACTGGTATCCGCCGCTTGCCATATAAAGATCAGGCTTGTTGTCACCGTTCGCATCAAACAATAAAACACCTTCATCTTTACTTACTGTATTTCCAACAGTGCCGCGCAATAGATTCCGTTGAATAAACTTTCCATCTTTTTGTTGCAACAGTAATTGTGCATGATTAAAATCACCGCCAACAACAAGATCATCCAAACCATTATTATCAATATCGCCGGCAGCAAGCGCAGGCGCATATTGAGACAGCTTATGAGGCAACAATTTCTGAATATTAAAATCAATAAAATCTGCTTCCATATTTCTGTAAGTGATGCCGGATGCCGCGGTTATTTCTTTAAACACAGAAGTTGAATCTATAGTTGCAGGCTGATAAATATTTTGTGCTGCATCTTTAATATTTACAGTAATGGTTTGGTTTGATTGAACGTTTGTTATGGTTTGCTTTAATGTATTGCTCCACCGGATCACAACTGAATCAACTTTCAATATTTTTCCCAAACCGAAATGCGCAATGTTCTGCATGGTTGATAAATAACCGCGGTAAGGATTGTTCTCATACACCTGCTTTTTATCATGATCGTAATAAATGGTTGCAATTGCACCAAGGCCGTTTATATTCTGGGCTGAGCCTTTGAACTTTATACGCAGGAAACGGCCATCTGTTGTATCTTCATCACCCGCCGTATTGCGATATAATAATACTTTATCGTTAATGTTATTGACCACCATATCCATGTAACCATCATTATCAAAATCTGCATAGGCAGCACCGTTGGAAAATGTTGGAACGCTCAAACCCCAATCGTTTGTAACATCTTTAAAAGTGAGGTCCCCATTATTATGAAAAGCGTAATTGTGTATTTTAACCTCTGGTATTTTGCTAATGATCTCTTTTTTTGAAGCAAGGTTTGTAGCATCTTTCCGGTATGTAATAAAATCACGGTCGCTGACATCTTTTGGAAAACCATTTGTAACGATCATGTCCCGGTAACTGTCATTATCAAAATCTGTAATTAATGGCGCCCAGCTCCAGTCCGTTTGTGCTACACCGCTTAAAAACCCTATATCGCTGAAAGCAGGTGCGCCAATACTGTCGCCTTCATGTAAAACCGGGCCCTGGTTCAATTGCAAAGTATTGCGCACATACTGGTATTGATAGCCATACGCATCAAAATTCTGGTAGCTGATATAACTGTTACTGCCAAGGATCATTTTTTTACGCAGGTTATCCGGCGGATTCATATCCAGTTCAACAACATCGGGCAACCCATCGTTATTGATGTCTGTAATATCCTGTCCCATCGAATTAAATGAAGTGTGTTTGAAATATTCTTTGGCGCGATTGGTAAAGGTGCCATCATGATTATTTATGTAGAGTATATTGTTTGATATAAAATCGTCTGATACATAAATATCTTTCCATCCATCATTGTTTATATCGCAGATCGTAGCTGAATGCCCAAAGCCCGCATAAATCATTCCTGCCTGTGCAGAAACATCATGAAAAACCCCATGCTTTAAAGCAGGATCCCAGTCATTGCGGTAAAGCCTTCCTATGCTTAATCTTTGATTGGATGTATTTTGACGTTGTCCGAAAACTGTCTGATCATAACCGGCAGAAGCTTCATTAACGGTAAGATACATATCTAGATCACCGTCATTATCATAATCAAAAAAACCGGCCATGGTTGACTGAACATTGATATCTAACCCATATGCTGCCGCCTCATCTTTAAAATGCGGAATACCTTCCTTATCCACACCCTGGTTGATGTATAGAATGTTCCGCCTTCTTAATGAATCTTTATAAATTGTATTGCAGATATAAATATCCGGCAAGCCATCATTATTTATATCAACTACTGCTACACCTCTTGCCCATCTTCCCATTCCGTCAACACCGGCTTTTGCAGTTACATCTTCAAATTTAAAATCGCCTTTATTCAGGTATAATTTACATGACACCTGGTTGCCCGTTAAAAAAATGTCCTGTTTTCCATCGTTATTAAAATCTCCGATACCAACACCGCCGCCATTATAAACATTAACAAGATCAAGCGGGTTTATAGAATCATCTTCGACAATTTTATTATTGAAATCAATACCTGAATGTGCAGAAGAAATACTTTCAAATAATGTATGCTGATTATTGCAGGATGAAAGCAGAAACAGAGCAAAGCAGGTAATTAATGATCGGAGCAGATTCATAAAAACATTTTCTTAAAAACAACAAGTTTAATAATTAAAAAGGGTTTCAAAAAAAGAAACCCTTTTTACAAAACTTATTTGGAAATATTACTATTAATATCCCGGGTTCTGCGTAAGATTTGGATTAAGCGAAATGGCGCCTGACGGCATTGGCAAGAGAAGCCAGTTTGCTGTTATTGCCGTATTGTATAATCCATGCGTTTTGCCATCATGTGTTGGGCCAGGCGCAGGATTTGGAACTGGATTATAACTACTGGCCACACATCCATTGGCTGTATTAATAAAATTTACAGCATTATCTGCACCTGCTCTGCAAAGATCAAAGAAAGTGGAATATTCACCTGACAGTTCGTGCCTGTATTCACTTAACACCATTTGCAGAGGATCGGTAATGGGTTTGCCTGGGTTACCAGCATAATCGGCGCTGTCTTGCATTACTGCAGGTGCAGTACCGCCCCACGCCCTATCTCTTACGAGTTTTAAGTCAGCCATTGCTCCCGCAACATCACCTGTGTGAACCTTACATTCAGCCCTGCTTAAAAGCACTTCAGCAAAACGCATCAATATCTGGTTCTGGTCTCCAAAAATGTGTGCCGCATTATCTTGCGGGCTATTATAATTACCGGTAAGGTTAGGATCTCTCCATTTTTTTGCGCAAACATATCCTGAACGGCCTTTATCATCTCCATACCATGGCCTGGTTAAAGTGCCGCAGGTATTTACAATTTTACCATCATCACCCGTATAGGTTGGATTACCCGCAGCAAAACCCGCTGTTACAGGAGGATAACCTTTTATGCCACCCCATTTGGCAATAATGCCGGGGCTTTGCAGTGAATCGCCGGGGCCTACAATAGTGAGATATTTACGCTTATCTCCCTGCTGGTAAGAGTTCCATAATGCAGGATTGCCATAGTCATAACCTTGCTGTGTTATTTCATTGGGCCAGCTAAAGCTGTCTATCCAGCCAAGCTCAGCGCCCGGCGGGTTCCAGCTTCCACCCCAATCCTGCGGAGCACCTGGCTTAAGGTAAAACTGAACTTCGAAAAGAGATTCATCATTATTCTGATGATCATATTCATTCACATCCACAAAATTTGGCATCAGGTGGTAATTATTAAATTCCGGATTATTAAAAGCTGTCAGAGCTCCTGTATAATCTCCTAACCACATGCGGGCGGCACCATCGTAAGCATAAGCGGCACCTTTTGTTGCTCTCCCCAGGTCAACAGTTGCCAATTGCGTTTTTGATAATAGTAAAGTTTCTGCCTGTGTCATATCTGACACCACTTGTTGGAATACAGAATCCCGGGAGGACCTGGGCCTCAACCCAAGATTTAAAGCACCGGTGGTATCTGTCTCCAATGGAACTCCGCCAAAACAAGCAGCAAGATAATAGTAGGTCATGCCCCTCAGGAAATAAGCCTCACCTCTTAAACGGTTTGCTAACGCAGGGTCAACCACGCCCCCTGCTTCTGCTTTGGTAATAACCCCAAATACAGAATTTGCCCTTGCAATACCAATATAAGATTGGTTCCAGAGCGTAATAAGCCCGGTAAAAGATGCAGAGATCTGATAGTTATTCCAAAATACATCGGCACCCCAGTTGAAGAAGTCATGCGTTCCAAAATTGGCCCTGTACCAAATGCATTTTTTAAGCAGATCGCTATTCTGATAAGTATCATAAATAGCATTTACAAGAGAAACTACCTGCGCTGAACTACCGGCAGCAGCCTCAGGAGATATCCCGAATGTATTGGTTTGATTTAAAAAACCTTTTGAACATGATAGTGGAATAACGGCGCAGGGCAGAGCTATTATACCTATTATGATTATTGCTTTAATTCGTTTCATATCGCTGGATTTGTCTTTATTTAAAATGTTACGTTTAATCCAAAAGTGAAATACTTGGATGAAGGATATGTGCCATTGTCAACACCATTTTGAGTTGCATTTCCATTCTGGATACCTATTTCCGGATCAATCCCACTGTACTTCGTGATAAAAAAGAGGTTTTGACCGGATACATAGGCCCTGATCTTTGATATGGAATATTTGCTCAACAAACTTGCCGGCAAAGTGTACCCAATAGAAACGTTTTTCAACTTAATGAAACTTCCGTCTTCGATCCATACACTGGAAGGAACATTATTAAGCGAAGTCGCATCACCACCATTAGAAGCAGCTCTTGCATACCTGTTTGATGCGTTGGCAGGAGTCCATGCATTCTCGGCATATACTTTACTTACATTCTCAATTCCTTCCGAACCTCTTGACCCAAAACTCTCGAGGTTGCTTTCAACGTAGTTTAACACTTTGTTTCCCTCAGAGCCATAAAAGTAAACATTAAAATCCCATGCCTTGTAAGTGGCATCCAGGTTAAGCCCGCCGTAAAACTTGGGTTGAGGATTTCCGATAGGCCCCCTGTCGAGGTCATTTACTATGCCATCTCCGTTAATATCAGCAAAAATACGGTCGCCGGGTACTGCAACAGTTCCCGGACGATATATGCCACCGGGCGCTTTTGAATTCTGAGCATCAATTTGCGCCTGGCTTTGATAAATACCAATTGCTTTTAAACCGAAGAACTCTCCCACGGGTTGCCCTACATAAGAACGGGTAAAATCAGGCCAATTCTGGAATCCGTTTAAACTTAGACCGCCAAAATTTGTTACAAAATCAGTTCCTGATGCAATGCTGGTAAGTGTATTTTTAATTGTGGTAGCTGTTATGCCAATACCCCAGTGAAAATCCCTGCTTCCGGCCGCATTATAATTAACCGCAAACTCCCAACCCTTATTGTTCATACTCCCCACATTACGGGTAATGTAATTATAACCGGTTTGTGCGGGCGCCGCAAGCTTCAACAGGAAATCTTTTGAATTGCGATTAAAGTAGTCGCCGGTGAAGGTTAAAGCGCCATTCAAAAAAGCGGCATCCATGCCAATGTCTGTTTGCTTATCCGTTTCCCATTTCAGGGTTGGATTGGCCGGCTGGGTCTGAGCAATACCATTCTGGTATATTTTATTGAACGGATAGCCGAGGTTATCAAGCCCTCCGCCATTTACATTTGAGGGATAATTTCCTGCATACAGGGACTGATACTGGAACAATCCTATTGGAGCCTCGTTTCCTACTTCACCCCAGCTTCCTCTGAATTTGAGGTCAGAAAGCCAGTTTACATCTTTTAAAAACGATTCATTTTTTATTCTCCAGCCAACAGCGGCAGAAGGGAAGGTACCGTACTTATGCCCTGTATCAAACTTGGAAGACCCATCTCTTCTTATTGTTCCGGTTATCATGTATTTATCTGCGTACTGGTAGGTCACCCTTGCAAATGTGGAAGACAATGAATAGACGTTTCTGCCATTTCCGGTGTTCGTACCCGGAATATTTTGATCAAGCGTAAGATTTGAAACCAGCGACAGATCTCTTGTAACATCGTTTGGAGGAATACCGCCTCCTCCCATACCCGTCCATGTATTTTCCTGGGCAGAAATACCACCTACAAAGTTGATGGTGTGTTGACCGAAGGTTTTGTCGTAGGATATTGTATTCTCCCACAGCCATTCAAAAGTACGGTTCTGTGTCTGGTGATAATTTGCAGGCGTTGTAACTGATCCCGGATATTGCGCCGCAGCCCTGTCATCTTCCGGCTGGAGGAAGAAACCTGAATAATCACTCACATTTGCCCCAACATTCGTTTTAAGTTTAAGGCCGGGATAAATAGTAGCTTCCAGCGAAGTGGTTGCTAATACATAGTTGTTTACATTTTGATATTGGTTGGTTTCAACAGAATAAACCGGGTTACCCCACTTGCTCACAAGGGGATTAAGCGGATAGTAAAAGCCATAATTGCCATTCGCATCCTTGATCTGGTAAGTGAGCATGTTACCACCGTCCAAAGTTGGAGGAAGTAAGGAGACCTGGAGAAGATTGCCTGTTCCAAGAGGATTGTTTTGATCCTGGTAAGAATATTTTACACTTGTTGATGATTTGAGCCATGAGGTAGCCTGGTAGTCTAAATTAAGATTAAGGCTATATCTTTTAAAAAAGGAACCTATTACAATACCTTTTTGATCATAATAGCCAAACGACATTGCAGCCTGGACTTTATCACTTCCTCCACGAATACCAAGTGTATAACTTTGCGTTAAGCCCTGCCTGTAAACAGCATTCTGCCAATCAACATTGTGAAGTGATTCGGGATTATCCCAAATCGGCAATGGATTATAAGTACGAGTTGAATCTCCGGCCTTAACCTGGGCAGAAAACGTGGCCCACTGCTGCGCATTTAACACGTCATATTCTTTGGGTTTGCTTTGTGAAGAAGCATAAGCATCCAAAGAAACCTGCATTTTATTCTTTGTGCCTCTCTTTGTAGTTATAATTACAACTCCGTTAGCTGCACGGATTCCGTAAATAGCTGTTGCCGATGCGTCCTTCAACACATCTATGCTGGCAATATCATTCGGATTAATGTTATTGAGGCCTCCCGTTGTAGGATAACCATCCACGACATATAAAGGAGTATTACCTCCGCTGGCAAGGCTTCCAACGCCTCTTATAAGCACCGTTACATTTCCCCCGGGGGAAGCATCATTGTTTATTACCTGAACGCCCGGCGCCCTTCCCTGCATAGCCTGGTCTAAAGTTGTAACAGGCACTTTGGCAATAGTAGCTGCATTTATACTTGCTATAGAACCTGTAACATCTTTGCGTTTTTGCGTACCATAACCAACTACCACAACCTGCTCAAGCGATTGCGTGCTTGTTACAAGATGCACAACAATGCTGCTTTGATTATTCACAGGCACTTCCTGTGTTGTATAACCAATAGCCGTTACAACAAGCGTTGCATTGGAAGCTGCAGATATGGTAAAACTACCATCCCCTGCTGCTGCAACACCTTTTTTAGTCCCTTTTACAGTTATAGTGGCACCAGACACAGCAGAATCGCTTTGATTAGAAGCAACCTTGCCGGTAACCTGTGTGTTCTGTGCATTTACAGTAATATTTAATGTGAGTAATACCATTAGCAGTTGCACAAGTTTTCCTGTATAACTGCTGTTAAAAAAATGCTTGTGTTTCATACGTGAATATTTGCAGTGTTTAGCCTTACCGGGTAATATAATTGCAGATAAAATTTCGTCTCCCTGTTGTTAAGCAATAACCTGGAGTATATGTTCTTTGACTAAATAGAAAAAGAGGCCTGCTTTTGTTACAGGCATAAATAATCAAGCCGATGAAATAGTGTAAACAGTCTTAGTCTCTAATCATACTACAAGCCAGGTAAAAAACCTATTGCAATCTAACTAAGAAAAAAATGAAAAAATAAAACAACCGGTAAAAATCTACGCAATCGTTGCCGGAAACGATTGCGTAGAAAGAAAACGGCAATCAATTGCCGGCAGGTTAAAATACCGTCAGCCCGGGATAAACCTCACGCGGAAGGATTAATTTTTAAGTTAACCCTGTAAGACGCTCAGGCGGTTGTGGTTTACACTTGCAGGTTTAAATTTTTGGAGCTGAGCGCTGTTCACCATTCACCATTCACTGTTACTCTTTCACAAACTGCTTCGTAACCACTTCACTATTCATTTCAATCTTCAGTAAATAATTGCCTGCGTGCAATGATGAAATATTGAGGTCATATGAAGCGCTCATAACTGATAGCTCATGGGTCATAGCTGTGTTACCACTAAAATCAACCACCGTTATTTTTAATTTCTCATTTTATGTCCAGCATCGTCTCGCCGCAAGGCTGACGATGCGTTATTTGAAACTTTGAAATATTTGCAGGTAATCCAAAAGTTTAAAAGCGGATGCCCGGTCAGGCCGGGAAAGGATGCTCAGGTGGTTGTGTTTATTCTTGCAGGTTTAAATTTTTGGAGTTGAGCGCTGTTCACTGCTCACTGTTCACCATTCACCATTCACTGTTACTCTTTCACAAACTGCCTTGTAACCATTTCACCATTTGTTTCAACTTTAAGCACATAATTTCCTGCATGCAATGATGAAATATTGAGATCATATGAAGCGCTCATAGCTCCCGCGTTTGGCGGGACAGGTGGTAGCTCATGGCTCATAGCTGTGTTACCACTGAAATCAACCACCGTTATTTTCACTTTCTCATTTGTTGGTAACCCTGTAATTGATAACGTACTTTTTGCAGGATTGGGTGATAAAGCAATATTCAGATCATCATTGGTTATGGCAATCACATTTGAATTGGCAACAGCATTGCCTGTACTGGTTGTTTGTAACCGATAGTAGCTTGTACGGGCCGAAGATGGTGTTGGGTCATTGTAGTGTGTGCTGTTAGCAGTAACCTGTGAGCGGTAAACGGTTGTCCAGTGTATGCCATCCATGCTTCTTTGTACCGCATAGCTTTGAACGCCCGGCATGTTGTTCCATTCAATGCCGTTATGATGCTGTAACCAGCGGCGGATTTTGGTGATGATGATTTGTTTTTGGTTTGGGTCACCATTATAACGGGCAATATCCGCTGTTGATGTGTTGTCAAGTATAGAATTGCCGGCAAGTATTATCTTCCCGTCGTTTTGAATATTGACAGAATAGGCAATATCCTCACCAAAGAAAAAAGTGTTTTGAATACCATTTGTTCCGAAACCTGAATCAAGGCTTCCATCGGGGTTATATCTTGTAATTGTAAAATCCCCTGAATCCCCAATCGCATTATAACCTGCAGCTACTATTTTACCATTTTGCTGTACTGCAACCGCATTTGCATAAGCATCCCCTTTAGGATATTGTGTATAAGCATAACCTTTATCATTAAACTCAGTATCCGGGAATCCCTCTTTAGTAAAACGGCCAACTTTTATCGTAGTCTTTGCATTTTGTAAATAAAACAATCCGCCGGTTACTATCCTGCCTTCTTTATCTATCGCTATATCTTTTAAACCTGTCCCGTTGGTTGCATCAGGGAAAGACATTTTTGCCATGCCGTTCCCGCCAAAGCTGAGATCAGGCGTTCCATTGTTGTTGTACTTTAATAGTATTTCATAATAGGGGATAACTGAGCCATAGCCGCCACCGGCTATAATTTTATCATCAGAAGTTATTGCCACAGCATTTATAGCCACCCCCTGGTCTAATGAAATAGTTACCACACCTGTATCTCCAAAACTCCGGTCAAAATTCCCTTGTTGTGTATAACAGGCAATAAAACCTCTGCCAAGATCATTAATGTCCTTGTGTGGCTCACCCACCACTATTATCCTTCCGTCGTTTAATAAAGCCACCTTAAAGGCCGCATCATTAAAGCCGCCAGAAATACTTCCCAACATTAATCCATTAATTCCGAAACTTTGATCAGCAGTTCCATCAGGATTAAAACGCATAAGGGAAAAAGGTGCAAAAACTCCATGCTGCACTGTAAAGTTTCCTAATGCAATAATTTTCCCATCAGATTGCAATGCCATTGAATGGATGGTTGGTATAAAGGTGCCGCTATCACCTAAAATATATACACCCCGTCCGCTGTCTGCGAAACTCAGATCAGGGCTGCCATCCGTATTGTAGCGGGCCAATAAAGACCCTTTTAGGAATGTATCGCCTTTATAATAACTTCCGCTACCACCGACAACAATTTTGCCGTCAGGTTGTAAAACACTTGCATAGGCAAGGCCCTGGTAATTTTCTGATATCACTTTTCCATTTGTACCAAAACTGCTGTCCGGTGTACCCGCTTTTTGCGCCATCAATTCAATAGAAAAACATAATACAATAAGTGTAAAGGTTAGTTTCATAGTAAAAGAGTTTGGTGGTTTGAAGGTACTGTATCTTTTATTTATAACGATAGTTTATAGTGGTTTTTAAACACCCTGAGAATGAGATGCCCGACCAGGTCCCCGAAAAAGTATCGGGACAGGCGCGCAGGACGGGCAAGTGGTTGTGGTTTATTCTTGCAGGTTTAAATTTTATGTCCAGCATCGTCTCACCGCAAGGCTGACGATGCGTTATTTGAAACTTTGAATATTTGCAGGTAATCCAAAAGCTTAAAAGCGGATGCCCGATCAGGCCGGGAAAGCATGCTCAGGCGGTTGTGGTTTACACTTGCAGGTTTAAATTTTTGGAGTTGAGCGCTGTTCACCATTCACTGTCACTCTTTCACAAACTGCCTTGTAACCATTTCACCATTTGTTTCAACTTTAAGCACATAATTCCCTGCATGTAATGATGAAATATTGAGATCATATGAAGCGCTCATAGCTCCCGCGTTTGGCGGGACAGGTGGTAGCTCATGGCTCATAGCTGTGTTACCACTAAAATCAACCACTGTAATCTTTATTTTTGTTCGCCCTTGTTGGTGTTCTTCACCAACAAGTTTATGTCCAGCATCGTCCCGCCGCAAGGCTGACGATGCGTTTTTGAAACTTTGAATATTTGCAGGTAATCCAAAAGCTTAAAAGCGGATGCCCGATCAGGCCGGGAAAGCATGCTCAGGCGGTTGTGGTTTACACTTGCAGGTTTAAATTTTTGGAGTTGAGCGCTGTTCACCATTCACTGTTACTCTTTCACAAATTGCCTTGTAACCATTTCACCATTTGTTTCAACTTTAAGCACATAATTCCCTGCGTGCAATGATGAAATATTGAGGTCATATGAAGCGCTTGTAGCTCCCGCGTTTGGCGGGACAGGTGATAGCTCATGGCTCATAGCTGTGTTACCACTAAAATCAACCACCGTTATTTTCAATTTCTCATTTGTTGGTAATCCTGTAATTGATAACGTACTTTTTGCAGGATTGGGTGATAAAGTAATATTCAGATCATCATTGGTTATGGCAATAACATTTGAATTGGCAACTGCATTGCTTATGCTCGTTGTTTGCAAACGATAATAATTCGTACCGGCAGAAGATGGTGTTGGGTCGCTGTAGTGTGCGCTGTAAGCAGTAACCTGTGAGCGGTAAACGGTTGTCCAGTGTATACCATCCATGCTTCTTTGCACTGCATAGCTTTGAACGCCCGGCATGTTGTTCCATTCAATACCATTATGATGTTGTATCCATCGTTTGATTTTGGTGATGATGATTTGTTTTTGAGATTCATCGTTGTTGTATCGGGCAAGTGAGCAATAAAAAGGCGGTTGTTGACCGCTTCCGCCCGCTGCTACTATCTTTCCATTAGATTGCAATAACACTGATTGCAGATAACTTGCGTAGCCAAAATCCGTAATAACCTCGCCTGTACCTCCGAATATTGAGTCAGGAAATCCGCTCTTTGTGAGCATGGTCATTGCAAAATTTGACGTCTGTATTGCCTGAATACCTCCAATCAAAATTCTATCGTCTTTAAGAACAATTATGCTATTTGCTGAAGATACAGCTCCTGTAAACACCGTAGTATATTTTCCGTTCGTTCCAAACGCACTGTCCAACGTTCCATCAGTATTATATCTTGCAGTCGCAAAATTTGTTTCGTTTAATGAGTATGTTGTTGTTTCGCCCGTTACTATAATTTTTCCATCTGATTGAAAGGCTAGGTCATGTATCTGATTTTCGTCACCGCCATAATTTGTAATTACCGTTCCGTTATTTCCAAATGAATTGTCGACTTTGCCATCCGGAAGAAATCGTTGAATGCAAAACTTTGGAAATCCGATATGGCCATCATAGCCACTAATTACTATTTTCCCATCAGTTTGTATTTTACATGAAAACACTTCAAAATAGTTGGGTATAAATGCATAACCATTCTGCCCAAACGTTTGGTCTATCAGGCCATTTTCCAGATATCTAACAATAAAAGAAGAATCACCAACTCCGCCAACAGCAACAAATTTGTTATCGCTGACTAACGCAATAGCACTAAAACCTCCTTGCCCTTTGCTAGAGATTTGAATTGCACCGTCAACGCCAAAAGAAGAGTCCAATATACCGTTCGAGCTCAAACGGGCAATTATGCCTGAATAGACGGGATGAATAAAATCTGACCAACCCAGACCTGCTAATAAAATTTTATTATCATTTTGTACAACAGCGTCTTTAATAAAGGATTGATCCTCAAAAGAGAATTTAATTACTGTCTTTCCACCAGTACCATAACTACTATCTAAAGTACCATTATCTTTATACCGAACTATAAGGAAGCCCTGGGGCTCTTCGATGATATCAGAATTATAATTTCCCACTTCGACTATTTTATTATCGGCCTGCAAAATCGCTTTACTAATTTCGGGTGCAGTTCCGTCTCCAAAGTTTGTAGTTACTTTCCCATTTTCGCCAAAGTTTTTGTCTAAAGTACCGGGTTGTGCAAAAAGAGTTATCGAAGTTATTAGCACTACAAAGAGGAAAATAATTTTCATAAAGTTATATTTTATTGATGAGTGTCACCATCGCAGGTATTGGGTATAAAAGATGTTGGATTATCAGGCGCTCCGCAGCCATACCGGTTATTTATCTGTTCTACAAATTTTTTATTACCAACAACTCCTGTGGTTGACGTTATGATAGCTTGAAAAAAAGTGGCTGTCCGACCAGCAATATAATCAAAGGTTAACATTTGAGAGTTGGCTCGTGTACCAAAATTACTCTGGTAAGAACATTGAATACAACTTCCGCTGCTGCCAGGATCAGGTTTTAAAAACGGATTAGTGCTTGATGTGCAGGTTCCACATGCAGGATCATCTGTATCTAATCCATGCCCCATTTCGCAATCTAAATATAATTCTGCAAAAGTGCTGTTGTCATCAAACATATGATAAATTGTTTCAGAGCCTATTCCTTCTTCATCCTCGCCCAAGGGTGCGTGAGGAGAAATGTATGGGGATGAAATTAAACAATGCGTTTCTTTTCCAAAATTTTGCGACAAAGTAACTCCACACAATGGAAAGCTCGTCGAGGTATTTAGCGAGAAATAAATAGGCTGAGAATGAATATCAAAAATAGGATCTTGAACTCCTGCAAAAGAGATTATTGGAGGTTTATATCTATTGCTTGAAAAAAAGCTGTAAGGCATCGCAAGATCGGTTTTTGGAATAAACATACTACCCCATAAATTAAGAACTCCCGCTATATTTGGAAGATAATCGTCACTTGGCAATATAGGCGGGGGCGCATAATAAAAATCAGGATTAATACTGCCTAGCGATGAACTAATATTTGGGAAAACCGCGTCGATCATAGCTTGATGGGTATCCTGAGATTGATAATAAACTGCATTCATTGCAATGAGACTGCCTGCGCTCATCCCGCCTACAAAAACATAATTGGTGTTAATCTTAAATCGGATCTCCGACGGATTTCCTAGTATGATACTTCTTATTGCGCCTCTTGCATCTTGGCAAGCTCGATAAATTGCAAGCATTTGCTGTGCACTAACACGCTGTTGTTTTGGCCCTACCGGATGAATAACTCCCGGTATTGGTGTTGGATCAGTAAGAACGCCCACGCGGTATGAAACGCTAAAAACAACAAAGCCACGTGCTGCCATTGCTGTACAAAAATAGTCTAATCCATCTTGATCGGGACTACTGCATTCGCTAAAACCGCCAGAGTGAAATATTATAAGGGCAGGTAGTGAACAAGTTGAATAATCAACAAAATTGGTAGGGTAATAAACATAATAATATAACTCATTTGATGCATCATTGTCGCAACCAGTAGCATTATTAGGAGGTTCTGGACAATTAAATGGACAAAAGTTTAGACGATAGTGTACATCTTGATATCCGGTTGGAAACTGGTTTTTGTAATAGTAAATTGGCTCAGTTTTTAGAACATGAAATAGTGCCATTTTTAAAGATGAGCTTTGCGGTGAAGGCGGACAAAAAAGATCAGGAAGACTGCATTCATCTTGTGCCTTCGCATTAGAATGAATTTGAAATAAAAGCAAAAAAATAAAAGCTTTCTTATCATAAGGGCGAGTTTTGCTACTAATATAGCGATTTTTTTTTAAAATATTAACTTTTGATTAATGTTTCAAAAAACGCAAAGTCGAAAACTTATTATCAAAGGCTGCAGCGCAGACTCGCCTGCGTCAGAATTCGTTCTCTTTTATCCTCTTTTATGTCCAGCATCGTCCCGCCGCAAGGCTGACGATGCGTTATTTGAAACTCTGAATATTTGCAGGCAACCAAAAGTTTAAAAGCAGATGCCTGGTCAAGCGGGACAAGATTGCAAGTGATTGCAGTTTACACCTGCAGTTTTAAGTTTTTGGTGTTGAGCGCTGCTCACTGTTCACCATTCACTGTTTACTCCTTCACAAACTGCCTTGTAACCACTTCACCATTTGTTTCAATCTTCAGCATATAATTGCCCGCGTGCAATGAAGCAATGTTGAGGTTGTATGAAGCGCTCATAGCTCCCGCGTTTGGCGGGACAGGTGATAGCTCATGGCTCATAGCTGTGTTACCACTAAAATCAACCACCGTTACTTTCACTTTTTCATTTTTTGGCAAGCCGGCGATTGATAATGTACTCTTTGCAGGATTTGGTGACAGAGAAATATTTAAATCGTCGTTTGAAATTGAAATAATATTTGAATTGGCCACTGCATTACTGGTGCCGGTTGTTTGCAAACGATAATAATTCCTACCGGCAGAAGATGGTGTTGGGTCGCTGTAGTGTGCGCTGTAAGCAGTAACCTGTGAGCGGTAAACGGTTGTCCAGTGTATACCATCCATGCTTCTTTGCACTGCATAGCTTTGAACGCCCGGCATGTTGTTCCATTCAATACCATTATGATGTTGTATCCATCGTTTGATTTTGGTGATGAT
>JABDFS010000075.1:0-3318 GCA_013286425.1 Bacteroidota bacterium | reverse complement strand
ATGCTTCTTTGCACTGCATAGCTTTGAACGCCCGGCATGTTGTTCCATTCAATACCATTATGATGTTGTATCCATCGTTTGATTTTGGTGATGATAATTTGTTTTTGGGATTGGCCATCATTATAATATTGCGCAAATGTAACATTAGTAATTTTTGGAATGCTGTATTTTACACTGGTGCCCGCAAGTAGTGGCTCTCCGTTTGATTGCAAAAGAGCATCCTGACAATTTACCTGGTCTTGTACCGCAGTTAAATTTCTGCCATTTATTCCAAAGGACGAGTCAATAGATCCATCTGTCATGTACCGCACAATTATTAATTCATTCGTATCTGTAAAAGAAGATAAACTTCCGGCGGCAATAATTCTTTGATCTTTTTGAATAAGTATTCTATTTATACCAGATTCGTCATTGAAAACAGTTAAAACTGCGCCGGCTTCGCCAAAAGTTGAATCTGCAATGCCTGTACTTGTAAATCGTACCATAGACATACCGGGCGTTTGATTAGGGTCAAATTTTTCGCCCCCTGCAAGAACAAAACCATTCCCTTGTAAAGCTAAACTGGTAATGATAACAGAAGTGCCCGTACCAAAATCTTTACGGGCAATGCCCTTGTTTCCGAAACCTTCGTCCAATGTGCCATCAGGGTTGTACCGGGCAATCCTAAATCCGGAATTTGCAGGGCTGCCGCCCAGTAAAAATTTGCCATCGGGTTGTAAAACAAGTGGTGAATATTCTGGAGTATAATCTATTGGGCTAAAAACTTCTCCATTATTACCAAAATTTTTGTCCAGGCTGCCATCTTCATTAAACCTGAAAATAACATTTTCGTAATCTCCGGTTTGATCACTGATGGCAGACACAATAATTTTGTTATCTGTTTGAATAGCTATGTCCTGCATGGAAATACTGGTTTGCCTGTTGAGAGAGAAATCCACCATGCCGTTCTCTCCAAAAGAATAATCTAATTCACCTGATGGGTTATATCGTGCCATAGCTATATGAGCTGGTCCAGCGATGCCAATAAGCCCTGCGGCAACAATCTTTCCATCAGCTTGCGTTCTGACAGCTTCGCAGATAGCATTTCCCGAAGGGAAAGTTGTTATAACAGTTCCATTAATTCCAAAGGACGAATCAACCATTCCTGTGTTAGTATATGATACTGAATACCCTGCAACAAACCTGTCATTTGCTGTATTGGTTACGCGTATTTCAGTGGTGGGGCTGCTTTGCCCGATGAGTATTCCACTGTCACCGAAGTTTTTATCTAAAGTTCCTGCCTGTTGTGCAGTTAAACTCAAACAAATAAAATTCAATAAAAAGGTAAAAATGACATAAATGGCTTTCATAATTCTTTATTTTATTGAGAAGGTGGACACGGTTGTGAATCGCTGCAGCCGGTATAATGTTGGTCGCAGGCAACCCTTTTATTTTCACATTCAATGAATTCCGTAGTTCCAAGATTAGGCTTGCCGTTCACACACCCCTGGAAAAAAACACAGGCTCGCTGCACCATGTATACTTGTACAGCCGTTGGAGATCCTAATCCCGTCCCAAATTCGGATTGGTAAATGCAATCAGGATCTTTATCAAGATCGCAAGGCTTGTCTAAACCATGCTTCATTTGGCAATCAATGTACATTTCGGAAGGAACATTTAAGTTTTGTAATATCTCGTACATATTCAATGTACTACCCATTGTTAAGCCAAAACTTAGACTGGCGTCCACAGAATAGGGAGCTGCAGATATGTTGGGTACGCAGGTTGACTCAGAGTTATATATAGAATTTGTTGAAAAATGCACTTTTTGCAGCCCCGAAGTCGGATCCAACCAAAATACATTATCGTGAAAACCCGCAAAAGCTATTAACGGAGGGTTATAAGAATTGGAACTAAAAAAAGATGTCTGGCTGGTAACATTGCCAAAAGTATTTGCAGGCAAAGGCAGACCGCCCCACATATCAAGCACTCCTTTTATGCTGGATTGAAATGGGATTGTAACTGATCCGTAATACAGGTCCGCATCAATATCTCCTAAGATCTGCGCAGCCGAATTACCTGTCGTAGGAAATACCTGGGCAACTTCAGCGGGATCATAATATGCCAAATTCATTGCAATTAAACCGCCTGCGCTCATACCAGCTAAAAAAATCTGACTTTTGTCAATCTGATACAAATTATTGTCCCATCCTTCGTCTTGTCTTTGGAAAACAGTTCTTATTGCCCCACGTGCATCCTGACAGGCCCGGTAAATTGCCATTTCCTGCTGGGCTGTAGTTTTATTCATTGGAATACTTAAGTCCTGTAATATACCCCTTCGATATTCCACATTAAAACAAACAAATCCGCGCCAGGCGAATTCTGTACACATGTTTTTGATACCAGACAAGTCTTTATAAGAACAATCAGAAAAGCCACCGGGATGAAAGAAAAATATTGCAGGCAGCATGGGTGGAGAAGATGTATTCGAAATTGTTGGGTAATAAACATCATACTTTAATGTACCATCATAATTAATTGAGTTTAATGTTCCGTCGGCATCATTATTTGCACAGTTGTCCGCCCGGGTTGGACATGAATGATTTTGCAAGTCAAAATCACCATCTTGACTACCTCCATCCAAGCTATAAACCACATCTTTAAAATGAGGGATTGGTTGTCCAGACATTCCTTTACCATAATACTCATTGTATTTTGGAGTTACCGCAGAAACGTTGGGTGAACGCGCTAAAAAATCTCTGCTACATGCCCAAAAGGATTGCGCAGGTAAGCGCCCGGTAGCAGACAATATAAAAACGCAAAAAATAAAAAATAGCAGTTGCAACAAGTTAGGAGAGCGTTTTCTCATAATAAGAAATTTCAAAGGTTATTTAGCTAAAAAAAATCAATTGGTATTATCGTTGGTGCTATTACAATAAGATCCGGGTTAGCAATTTAAAGATCAGAAATATTATTGAATTTCAAAATTAATTTTTGCTGTTCAGCATCGAGTACTTGGCGAAAAGGACAGAAAAGCAATGTATTTTTCCTGCCCGAATTGCTTAAGTTTTGAAACCTTAGCCCTTATTGGTGTTTTTATGTCCAGCATCGTCCCGCCGCAAGGCTGACGATGCGTTATTTGAAACCCTGAATATTTGCAGGTAATCCAAAACTTTAAAAGCAGATGCCCGGTCAGGCCAGGAAAGGATGCTCAAGGCGGTTGCAGTTTACGCCTGCAGCTTTAAGTTTTTGGTGTTGAGCGCTGCTCACTGTTCACCATTCACCATTCACCATTCACTGTTACTCTTTCACAAACTGCTTCGTAACTACTTCACCATT
>JABDFS010000074.1 GCA_013286425.1 Bacteroidota bacterium | reverse complement strand
AGCACTACGCTAACCATAAAGCCTAATACAGGCGTATCAGCCACCATCAGCGGCTCCAGCTCTTCGGCAATATTGGAATTGAACGGGGCGGATTATGTAACAATTGATGGAAGCGCTAGTGGCTCAACTTCAAGAGATCTGACTATACAAAATACAAGTACCTCTTTTCTTGGTGCAGGATCAACCGTTGTTTGGGTTGCAATAACACTATAAAAAATTGCATTATTACCGGCTCGGGTACTACAAGTTCATGGGCAGGCATTGCAAGTGGCAGTAACGCATCATCCTACCAGACCCAGGCGGCTTCACCCAACAGCAATAACACAATACAAAACTGTTTGCTTTCAAATGCTGTAAACGGAATTTATGTTTATGGCGCATCCACAATGGATCAAAACTGGTTACTGACGAATAATACCGTCAGTTCGGGTTACTCCGCAGGTATATTGATACAATACGCAAATGCTTTTAGTATCTCAGGTAATACTGTTTCCGGTATAAATGCCAATGCACTTATTAATGGAAACACTTCCGGAATAGAAGTTACAGGCAATGCAACAAACTTTACGATCTCCAATAATACTGTCTCAGGTGTTATAAATTCAGGGGCAACAATTACGACTGGTGGAACAGCAGGCATATTGATTGGAAATGGTTCTGTTACAGCTACCATATCAGGCAATACCATATCTAATATTTCAAATACAGGTGGTCTTGTAGCAACCAATACAGATGGAATAAAAGTTACAGGCTCTTCGCAGGCGCTAACTATTACAGGAAATATTGTTTCAGGAATTTCAGCTTCGGCCAATTCATCACCGGCAATGGGAATTGAATTTAGTGGCGCCGCTGCTGGTATTATTTATAATAAGATATCGTCAATTACTCAATTAAACAGTTTATTTGGCTTTTCCGGTTATGGAGCTGAAGGTATTTATCTGAATACGAGTGGCTCGCCAACAATAGCTGTTTATAATAATTTTGTTTTAGACGTATCAGGTACAGGAAGTACCACTGCAGGATATAATAATAACGGGTACGGCATTATGATAGATGGTGGCAGCGGGTACAAGATCTATTATAATACCGTAAACCTTACAGCTAATTCCAATCAAAGCCGCAGCAGTATTACTGCTGCTTTAAACATAAGCAGTAATGTTACCGCCAGTGGCGCTGTTGATCTCAGGGATAATATATTCGCTAATAATCAAACATCAGGAGCATCATCTACACAGCGATACAGTATTTATTCAGGGGCATTAAAAACCGTATTCAGCAATATTGATTATAACGACTACTGGACAACAGGCACCTATTTAGGTTTTATAGGTTCTAACAGGCAATTGCTAACTGATATTCAAACAGGTTTTGGAGGTAATACAAATTCAAAGAGTATTAAACCAATATTTGTCAGCGCTTCAGATCTGCACCTGGATGTTTCAAATAACAATACTTTGGACAACCTCGGTACTCCCATTAGCGGAGTCATCACGGTTACCGATGATATTGACGCAGATCCGAGAAGCACAACAACGCCCGATATGGGAGCAGATGAATTTACTTCTTGTTCTTCAACGGCATTTACCTGGATTGGCGGCACAGACAATAACTGGCAAACACCAGCCAATTGGTGCTCGAACAGCGTTCCCACAGCAACTTCGAATGTTTATATACCTTCAGGTACACTTTATTCACCTAAGATTTCAACTGCAGATGCTTTTGCAGCTTCTGTAACGATAGCAAAAAATGCTACGCTTACAATGGCAGCAGGATATAACCTGACCCTTACAAGTGCAGGTAATTTTACAAACAGGGGCAGTTTTGATGCTACGGCCAGTACAGGAGCAGTGATATTCTCCGGAAGCAATACAGTGAATGGTTCAATTACAACCACATTCACCAATATTACCTCAAACGGATCAATTGCTTTTTCTACCGCGCCAGCAATTAATGGAATATTCACAATTAACAGCGGTGCTATTTCCGGTAATGCCCCTGCTTATGGAAGCAGTTCAACACTCAGTTATAATATTACAGGTAGCTATACTGCCGGTACCGAATGGAATACAGGTGCAGCATCAACTACTTCAGCAGGTGCAGGCATTCCTCAAAATATAAATATTCAAACCGGTACAGTAACTATACCGAATTCCGGAGGCTCCAACAGGGCTTTGGCAGGTGATTTGGTTATAGCTAGTGGAGC
Organism: Bacteroidota bacterium; assembly: GCA_013286425.1. GTDB lineage: Bacteria > Bacteroidota > Bacteroidia > Chitinophagales > Chitinophagaceae > Parafilimonas. The sequence continues at coordinate 17,028 of JABDFS010000074.1, read as the reverse complement.
GGTCTTTCAACTTACTACAGGCACCCGCGATCTGTATATCTTAGGAAATTGGACGAATAATGGCGGAACATTCAACGCAAACGGGCGTACAGTTAATTTTAATTTAACTTCCTCAACATCAGGAACTCAAAGTATATCAGGCACTACAACTTTCTATGATCTCACTTTTGGCAATTCAAATATCACTACAAATTTCGGGTCGTCAAATGTAACGGTTACAGATAAGTTTAATAATGATGCAGGTACTATGATGGAAGGAACTTCAACTGTAGTTTTAACTGGTGGTGCAGGAACAATAATAGGCAGCGCAGCCAAGGATTTTTATAATCTTCAAATAAACAGTGGTGCAATAATAACGCACGCCACGGGCGGTGGCTATATCCATGTAAGAAATAGCTTTATCAATAATGGGTCACTTACAGAAAACACAGGATATACCTGCTATTTTGATAACGCTGGCGCAACGGAGACTTTTTCAGGAACAGGTACAACGAATTTTGGTAATTTAACCATCGGGAAAAGCGGTTTTAGCAGTGCGACAACGTTAAATTGTAGTGCCAGCTTTACGATCACCGGTGGCAGTTTCACTTTCTTCAATAGCAGTATTTACAATGGTAATAACAATACAGCTACGTTTTCAACAGGCTCCGCAACCGTAAGCGGAAGCGGTACAGCCAGTTTTTATAATGCTGTAACAAATGTGGCACTCAACCCGGGAAGCGGTATTTCAACTATAAATAATAATCTTATCATCAATACGAATGGCTCAATAGCCACGAATCGCCCGATGTATGGTTCTGCTGCAACTTTAATTTACAACACAACATTGGCTTCATTAAATACCGGCCTTGAATGGACAGGCAACAGCAGTTCAACCGGCCCCGGATCTCCTTACAGCGTTACCGTACAAAATTCAAACAGTATTCTATTAAGTGGTTCCAGAACAGTGCCCGGTACATTAACTGTGGCAACCGGCAACAGCCTTGATATTAACGGCAATACATTAACGGTTAATACCGGTTTTTCGGGCAATGGAAATTTAAAAGGAAGTACTTCTTCAGGATTGATTACTTCAGGTGCCGGTACCGTATATTTTGCATCTTCTCCTTATAACCAGTTAAAAACGCTTACGGTTAATTCCGGTGGTAATCTTACCCTTGGCGGAAATATTGCATCCGGTGATACACTTAATGTCATTCCCGGTAACTCATCTACCGGCTATGGGACTGTTACAGTAAATGGAAGTTTGCATACGGGTAATTTGCTTACATTAAAATCGGATGTGAATGGTACAGCGATGGTAGGCGTTTCAAACGGGAATATATATGACACGGTAATGGTGGAAAGATATTTTCCTGCATTGCGTGCATGGCGGTTTGTATCAGTTCCTTTCAGCAGCACTAACCAGAGCATCAATACAGCCTTGCAGGAAGGATTAGTGAATAATGTATTACAATGCCCTTCACTCTATCCGGGTACTCCGGGTTACGGGACGGAGATCAGCGGCGGTACCCCTGCCAACGGTTTTGATGTGAACAATACAGGTTATGCCTCTATTAAAGTGTATCAGAACAATGCATGGGTAATTCCTGTGAGCACTACTTCCAATCTTGTGAGTACAAGTTCCAATAATGCGTATTGTTTGTTTGTAAGAGGAGACCGGAATGTCTGCCTTACCTATACAGCACCTGCCAATGCTACTACTTTAAGGCCAAGAGGCATTATTAATCAACATAGCAATGGTGGAGATATAACAGTAAATTTCAATAACGCCATTCCGGGTGATTTTATATTTATCGGTAATCCCTATGCATCACCCGTTGACGTAAGGGCAGCGGTGAAGACCAACAATTCGGGTATTTCATCAGATAAGTTCTGGGTATGGAATCCCACGTTAGGTGGTGCAAACGGAGTAGGTGGTTATGCAGCTTTCAGCAATGGCGTACAGGTGCCTTATGATCTTAATAATGATACAACAAACTATTCGGCCAATACCATTCTTCAGAGCGGGGAATCATTTATGGTGCAGGTAAGCAATACCAATACCGGTGGAACAGGATCTTTAACTTTTAAGGAAACTGATAAATCAGCTGTAGAAAAGACTACAGGTGTGTTTGGTTTGCAGGCATCCCCCAAAGCAGGCAATACCCGGTACACACCTCCGGCATTGTACGTTAACCTGCTCGACCAGAGTAACGTAATTATGGATGGAGTGGGTGTAAGCTTTGGAAACAAATATTCAACCTATGTAGATTCGCTGGATGCCCAAAAGAAATGGAATGAAGAGATAGAAAATATGGCGATCGTAAAACATGATACCACTTTGGCGATAGAATTCAGGCCCGTGACGAGGCAACCGGATACAGTGTTTTTGAGATTGTACCTGCGCCAGCATCCCTACACATTGCAGGTATTCGCAAAAGGAGTGAAGGAAGATCTGCCTGTAGAGGCGTGGCTGGTAGATAAATACCTGGGCACACAAACACAGCTGGATATATATCAGGCAAATCTCTACTCTTTTACACCGAACAAGGATACCAACAGTTACCGTAACCGGTTTATGGTGGTATATAACCGCACAGGCAAACAGGATCAGCAACATGAAAAAGGCATTAAACCAAGTGCGAATGCAGTGGCAAAAAGCAATTTGGGTAAAGAAGGTGAAGTAGGCATATATCCAAATCCTGTAACCGGCAGCAAGGCTATGTTAAAGTTCAATGGTATGCCGGCGGGGAGTTATGCAATAGCAATATACAATGCTGCCGGAGAACAGCTTTCTGCAGGCACAATTCAACATGCAGGTGTCAATGCAGTCTACCCGCTGCAGGTAAGTGCATCATGGAACTCAGGTATTTATAACGCAGTAGTTAGAAATGTAGCCGGTGGGAGTGTGAAAAATATTCCGTTTGTAATAAACAGGTGATGGTGTAAAAATATTTTTGATGAGTAAGCGGGCCTTGAAAGCAGATTAAGAAAAATTTGTGAAGCTTTAAAAAAAAGATTACGATTTTTGCAGAATTACGATAGCGTGAGAATTAATGATAGTAAATTGCATCACAATATTACGTTGAAAACTAAATAATCCGTAGCCAGGACCCTTGGTTAATTTACTTAAGACCTCCGGAAAGCGTGTATGAAACCATATTGGTTGCTAATACGTTAATCTAAAAGTGTACTCTATGAAAAAAAATTTATCTCTTCTAAATTTTAATGCGTTAAGTAGCTTTAAAAAGCGCAATGTTGTGCTGCTTGTGAGCCTGTTATTTGCTTTTGCTCAGCAAAGCATTGCAACCTCATATACATGGATTGGAGCAGCAACAGGTGGTACAAGCAGTAATCTTCTTAACCAAAACAATTGGACCCCGAAAGGTGTGCCTACTACAGGTGATATATGTACAATAAACTTTACCGGCACAACAGGAGGTGCACTTATTTTAAATCTATCCAGTGGATCAAGCTGGAGCATTGGCGCATTAACGATCAATCTGTCAACGCCAGCTGCCGCAAGTGCTGTTACTACAGTTAATGTTAATATCCTGGATAACCTTAGTATTTCCGGTGCATTAACTATTAACAATACTTCTGTTTCTTCTTATAATGATTCACTTATTTTTAATGTTGGCAATACTTTAGGAAATACCCCAGGTACAGTAAGCTGTGGTTCAATGACGATTACTGCTGATGGTAAGGGTAATTCCGCCACTTCCCTTCCTGAGATTGGCGTAACTATTAATACCTCAAGCACACTTAACTGCTTAGGCAACTGGTCTTCAACCTCAGCCGCCAACTCATATACTTCTACATTGGTGCAAAACAGCGCCGCGCTCACTATTGGCGGCAGCACTACTTTAAAAAATTCAGGCAATTCGGGCAAAAACACTATTAATTTTCTTGTAGGCAATTCACCTGCTATTACTACATTTATTGGTAATACTATGTTTGGTGCAACCAAGGATACGGTTACTTATAAAGACACAGTATTCATTGGAGGTATTAAAAACTCTTCAACAGGTACTTTTGCTTTTCAGGGCATAAATGACACACTTGGCTTTAACGCGGGAATGACAAATTTTAGGAATGGCACCCTTCTTTTTAATAATGCTACGGGAACCACTAAAAACATTGTCTCCTTTGCCTCAAGTGATGCGCCCGACCGTATACCGGGCATTTTACATATAGGAAATGGAAGTTCAATTGCCCCCATTGTAAATTTCGTACCAGGTACAGGTACAAGCGATAATGAAGCTTTAACAGTTAGCCAGTCTCTTATTGTTGATACTGGTTCAACTTTTTATTTAAGAGGCATTGTAACACCGAGTAATGCCAATAAAGTAAGCCCTGATGGACTGGTCCAGATCAGGGCAGGGGCTAAATTGATTCTCGGTACAAAGGCCGGAAATTCCAGCAGTGTGCCCGGAAATTATCAATATTATAATTTTGACCGCACCAGCACGGTTTCGTTTAGTGGTACCACTCCTCAAACTATCTACTCCGGAGTTACTTATGGCAATGTTATCATTGCAGATACCAGCGCGGGGGGGGTTACAGCAGGGGGTACCTTAACCATTGCGGGAACTCTTACTATAAACAGCGGGACATCACTAAACGCACGTGCATCTGGTTCTTTAATTGATACGATCTCTGTCAGGGGTAATTGGACTAATAACGGCAGTTTCTATTCAGACAGCGCAACAATTATTTTTGATTCCACTACCAATACAACAATTTCGGGTAGCAGCACTACAAATTTTTATAACCTTATCGTTAAAAAAACCGGCGCTACTGTAACAATGAATAAAGACGTAAACGTTACAGATTCGGCATCAATTAGCTCCGGCATACTTGCCTTGAACGGTAATACGCTTACATCAAATAACATTGTTGGCAATTCATCGGCAACTATTTCCGGTACTACAACTTCCGGGCTTATTGTTAGTGGTAATGCAGACAACTTATACTTTACCCAGAGTGGCACAAACAATTATTTAAAAACTTTTACCGTTTCGGGTTCTGCTACTTTAAAAAATGCGCTTAACATAGCGGGTGGCAATTCTTCTATCGGGTATGGCACTGTTACAGTAAACGGCACCTTGAACAGCAATAGCTTTCTTACATTAAAATCAGATGCCAATGGTACGGCGTTGATAGGCCCTTCAACGGGTGTGATAAATAGTATGGTAACAGTAGAAAGATATTTCCCGCCATTGCGTGCATGGAGGTTTGTATCCATTCCGTTCAGCAGTACCAATCAAACCATCAATTCCGCCTGGCAGCAAGGCCTGGTGAATAGTGTATTAACATGCCCTTCCCAATATCCCGGAACACCAGGTATTGGTACTGAGATAAGCGGCGGCAGTTCAGCCGACGGTTTCGATATAAACAATACAGGATATGCTTCCATTAAAGTATATCAAAATAATGCATGGGTAGTTCCTGCAACTACCTACACGAATCTCGTTACCGCCAGTTCAAACAATGCATATTGCCTGTTTGTAAGAGGCGACCGCAATGTTTGTCTTACTTATACAGCTCCTGCTGATGCTACCACCCTGAGTGCAACAGGCCTCCTTAACCAGCAGGGCAGCAGCACTGATGTGATTAATTTCAATGGCGCAAAACCCAACGATTTTATATTAATCGGAAATCCTTATGCAGCCCCGGTTGATATACGGGCGGCTGTAAAGACCAACAATACGGGTATTTCATCAGACAAGTTCTGGGTATGGAACCCCACCCTCGGCGGTGCTAACGGCGTAGGCGGCTATGTTACGTTCAGCAATGGCGTGCAGGTGCCTTTTAATCTGATTGATACTACAAACTATGCTGCCAACACCATACTGCAGAGCGGGGAATCATTTATGGTGCAGGTAAACAGCAGCAATACAGGAGGAGCAGGATCTTTAACTTTTAAAGAAACTGATAAATCAACCACAGAAACAACCGTAGGCGTATTTGGATTGAAGGCTTCTCCATCTCCTAAAAGTACTCCATATACACCGCCTGCCCTCTATGTGAACCTGCTTGATCAGAGTAATGTGGTAATGGATGGTGTAGGAATGGGTTTCAGCAATAAATATTCAGTCTACATAGATTCACTGGATACCCAAAAGAAATGGAATGAAGAGATAGAGAATATGGCAATTGTACACCACGATACTACGTTGGCAATTGAGTTCAGGCCGGTGCCTAAACAGCCGGATACCATGCTTATAAGGCTTTACCTGCGCCAGCATCCTTATACGCTGCAAATATTTACAAAAGGTGTTGCAGATGATTTGCCTGCTGAAGCATCGCTGGTAGACAAATACCTTGGTACACAAACACCGCTTGATATTCATAATGTAAACCTGTATGCTTTTACCCCGAATAAGGATACGAACAGCTACCGTAACCGCTTCATGATCGTATTTAACCGCACAGGTAAAAAACAACAACAGGAAAAAGGGGTAACGACAAGTGCGAATGCAATAGCAAAAAGCAATTTAAGCAGTGCGGGTGAAGTAAGCATATACCCGAATCCTGTAACCGGTAGTAAGGCTATGCTAAAGTTCAATGATATGCCGGCGGGAAGTTATGAAGTAACAATATACAATGCTGCAGGAGAACAACTATCTGTAAGCACAGTTCAACACACAGGTATCAATACAGTTTATCCGCTTCTGCTAAAATCATCCTGGAATACAGGATTGTTGGTAATAAATATTTTAAACACCGAAACAGGAGTACAAAATATTTTAAAAGCGTTAATAAGCCGGTAAGGTTGTGCCGGACTTTCCTGATTGTTTAGTTCGTATTAAGCAAACAAATAAATTTGCACAGGCATTCAGCTTGTAAAAGCATTATTTTGCGTTTATATACCATATAGAAAACTCCAATAAGTGTTATGAAAAAATACCTTCCGAAATTATTTCTTGTCTCCTTTCTAACCCTGGGTATATGTTTTTATGGGCACGCTCAAACAGATCCCGGCGATCCTGGGGGGGATCCTGAACTTCCACTTGATCCCGGATCATGGGTTTTGGTAGTAGCCGGGGTAGGCTATGGTGTAAAAAAATGGAGGGATACAAGAAAGCAAAATGAAAAAGATATAAACGGTGAAGGCAAGGATATTAAATGCACAAAACAGCAAGGCACGGAATATTGAAATTTAATCACTTGCTGAAGTTATTCTGATATCGATATAAGTGAGTTACTTTTTGAAATAATTCAATTTACTTCTACAATTTTAAGGTCTGTTATAATTTTTTGTTCGTGGATTAATGAGCCGGAATATCAGATTCATCTGTATTTGGGTGAAAACTGTTCCAGGATTCGCGTGTTTCCTGGTAAGATTGTATCTCTTCCAGTTGAGTGCCTTTGAGTTCTCCTTCTATACAGTGGCCATCCATATTCCAGATAGACGAAGTATTAATGTCTGTTATTTCATTTGCATTTTTTGTTTTTTCAAATTCCAGCACATGATCTTTAACGTCTCGTTTCCATACATGAAATGATGTATTATCTCCTTCAACAGTGATTAAAAAAGGGGTGCCGGGAAGTGTATCTTCAAACATTTTTACATAATTTATTTTGTTCCAATCATAAGAATGCCCGCGGCTTTTATTTACAAAACCGATAATTAATGATTTGGCGGAATAAGTGGCGGAATCTGTTTCGATAATACCGTTTTTAAATGCAGTTTTATCATACGATTCCAGCAATGCATATTGTTGAGCATACCGGGGATCGGGTTGCAATATTTTTGAGCCGGGATATTTACGAAGCCATGATGAAAGGCTTGCCTGTTGAAAGCTGAGCTCATTAAGCGATTTGCCTTTCATAGGACCGGCTATCGCTACTCCGGTTGCCTGTTGCCACCAGCTTTTCGTTGCAGAATCTTTCAATACCGCGTTAAAACGGTTTAATCCTACCAGCTCAAACTTATCAGGCTTCCCGTTAACAAGCAGGCTGTATACCCTTGCTGACCTGCAGATGGTACAATAAGTAATTAACACTGGCTTATTTCCAATTGTATCAGTTATAAAATGATGGTAACCGACCAATTGAAGAGGATAAGCTTTTGTTTCTCCATTCAATGAAACACCAATTATCTGTTTGTCTGTGCTTATTTTATTATCTCGCTTCAGTGTAAAATTTTTTATTGCCAATGGCTGATATTTATGTGAAGCATTTAAATAGATATTTGAATAATACGCGGCGATAATGGAAATCATGACGCAGGTAAACAAGGCGATTTTTTTCCAGATTTTTCCATTGCGGAAAATGTTAAGTGCAGGATATGCAACCAAAAGCAACGCAACTATTCTAATCCATACAATATTTTCATAGGAAAAATAAGCAATCTGCGTGGCATGAATTTCCTGGTTGACCGTATAAGGCAGCACGAAATAAATTCGCAGAACTTCAGCTAAAAAAAATAATAGTAATCCGGTAATTAATAAAAGATTTCGCATGGGATAAAGCAGTCTATAAAAGTATCTGCTTTAAAGAATGACTGCCTTTTAATGCGACTAATAAGCGCTTATTTGCTACCTAATGCAAAAATTTGTATACGTTATTAGTAATGCCTGTATTAAAGTGATGAAAAATGCAAAGTGAAGTTTTGAAATGAATTATGAAAATCGGTAACCTTCCTGCAATACCGATAATACAAGTTCTTTATAGCTTCTGCCGATAGGAATTGATTTGTTATTTATCTCAACGTCTGTGGCAGTGAAAGCGGTTATTTTATCTTTTGCTGCAATAAAAGAGCGATGTATTCGCAGGAAATTATTTTTGGATAACAGATCTTCAATTTCGTTAAGCTGAAATTTTGTGAGTATATTTTTATCCTTTGTGGTAATGCGTACATATTCACGCAAACTCTCTATATAAAGAATTTCATCTAAAAAGACTTTCACGCGCTTTTTTCCTACATTAAAAAAGAAAAAATTTCTTTCAGTGCTTACGGTATTTGGTGAGGAATTCAGTGTATGTTCTTTGTGCTGGTTAAGTTTATTCACAGCTTTTAAAAAGCGGTTAAAGCGAATTGGTTTTAGCAAATAATCGATGACATTCATTTCATAGCCCTGCAGGGCATATTCTTTATACGCAGATGTTATAATTACATGAGGAGGGTTTTTTAGAGCTTCTAAAAAATCAAGTCCTTTTAATTTAGGAAGATGTATGTCAAGAAACATCAGGTCTATATTATCGGCCTGCAGTTTTTCCATGGCATAAATAGCATCGGTGCAAACTTCATTCAATTGTAAAAAAGGAACCTGCTGAATATAATCAGTAAGTACTTCTGCGGCCAGCGGTTCATCTTCAACTATAATGCAATTATATTTCAACATAGCTATTAAGATTAACAGATAAATTTACTTTAAATGTTTCACTGTTATCATTCACTTTAAGTGTATAGTCGCTGTAAGTTAACTCCAGCCTGCGTTTTACGTTTATTAATCCAATATTGGTAGCTGATTTTGTATGCTCGCAATTGTCTTTTGAATTTTCTATTTCAAAACAAAGAAGATCATTTTTAACGATTATATTAATATGAATAAACGATTCGAAGCGGGTTTCGCTGATGCCATGTTTAAAAGCATTTTCTACAAAAGGTAATAATAGAAAGGGAGTAAGTTGATAATTATCGGTATCAATATTTTTTTCAAAGCTTACAGCCAAACGCTGGTTGTAACGCAGCGTTTCCAATTCAAGATAATCTTCCAGCACTTTTATCTCAGTGTTTAGTTTAATAAGATTGTCATTGGCTTCGTATAACATAAAGCGCAACAATTCAGATAAACGCATGACGACTTCCGGTGTATAATCAGACTTTTTTCTTGCCAATGCATAAATATTATTGAGCGTATTCAGCAGGAAGTGCGGGCTGGTCTGGCTTTTAAGAAACTTGAGCTCAGTTTCCAGTTTTTCTTTGATAAGATTTTTTTCCCGTTCTTTAGCAGCAAGTTCATTGCGTACTGCTTTTACAGAAAACATTACTCCAAAAGCAAAACCGATATAAACCATAGCAAGCAACATCCTCTTTATTTCTAGCAAGCTTACAATGCGTTCAGGACTTTTATACATATAAGGCAGGGATATATAATTAGAGATCGCTCGGTCCAGAACTGCACAGGCAAAAAGCACAGCCACTATTTCAAGTATATTAATAACAATGCTTCTTTTCTTTTTTACAAGATTATCCATACCACGATAGATCATGTAATAAGGAAAGATCATTTGAGGAACCAGGTACAACAAAGATGCAGTTAATGATATTAAAAGCAATTGATGTAAAGGCCATGTGGTGTAGGTTGATTTATCCCATAAAAAACTGGTGTAAGCAAATTGAATGTAATAGCAAAACCAGAATAACGCATGTAAGAAGAAACGCTTCATTGTAACAAAATTCAATCAAAACAATTGTATAAATAGCTTAGCATGCGAATAACAGGCTTTTCATTACAAACAGCATTCTAAAGACAATCAATGCAGCCTTTAGAGTTGAAGCGTTTTAGAGTAAGTAGTCAAAAGAGTTCCTTTTGCAAACCAATTTAAGGTAATATAGAAATTAAGTTAAGGAAACAATTAAGCCTTTACACATTGGGTGCAAAGCCAATTTTTTTATGGTATTTAAGCTACGGCAACCAAGGACCTGAGTGAAGGTTTATCGTCAATAATAAATTTACGTGACCTAATTATTTCTGAAATGATGAATTGTACAATATCATCCTGTAATTTGAAAATATTTTGAGAAGAACATTCTCCTTCGTACATACAACTTAATAATTGCCTGCTACTGTATAAATCAATTATTTGAAAATGCGCGCGTACAAGATTTTCCAATACCTGGATACTTCCGGTGATAACATATTTGGCATTGGCAAACGATGCTACCTGTGATATATCGTTTGTTCTTTTCCATAGATCGCGTATAGTACAATAAGCAACTACAGAATATTTATCAAATTGCATCATTGCAGTGCTCAGCTGCATACCCAATCCATCAACTAATGAATTTTCAAAAGGATCATTATGAAAATGCTGAAAAGGGATCACCGCAATAGCTTCTTGTTTTTTTACCTGGATATTAGCAATAGCTTCAGCTAAAGATTCGTCAATATTGTTTAATTCTCTGTCTGCAATTTCATTTTGATCGTCAATAAAGACCGGTATATATCTGCCTTTGGGGATATATATTTTTACGGGATCAGAGGCTCCCAAAGTATTGTAATAGTGATGCAGAGCACGTCTTAGCCTTCCGGCATGGATGCGCACAATACCATTATCCTGGGGTTTAAAATTTGAAGGTTTACCTAGAACATTAACTCCTATGGTATATTCTTTTAACCAATCCGCATGGCCTGTTATTGTTTGATCCACAATAAATAAAAGAAACTTCCTGAGGATTTCAGAATTCATAAACAGGGGATCTAGAAATATTCTTTGCAGTTGTTGGTTAATAGCTTCCCTGGAAGGCTTCATGTCATGCGGAAGTAGTGTTTCTGATTTCATATTAGTTAGATTCATTAAACAATTTAATTATCTAAAAACTATACGAATGATTTTAAATCTTTAACACATGAATAAAAGCATTCGCTTCTTCAAAGAAATTGGATTTTTCAAAAACTAAAAATCTACAGTTTAAGCATAGAGTGTGGAGCCAAAAGATCCGGTTGCCAGTAAATAAAATCAATAAGCATTATTTTATTTTAGTATGCTCGATGCTCAGAATGTTAGCGTCTTAAAAAAATGCTTATCAGCCGGTATGCTATCTGTTATATCAATTATAATATTAAAGGCACTTCTAACTGATATAAATTATACAAACTCCTAAATTCAACAAAACATTATACAAACAGCCAATTCATTAAACAATCAATTGATATGCCAAAGAAAAAACAAAATCTAATGCATTAATTATTAATCACTTAAGATTCTTTTTTTTAAGAGCGGGCCTAATTAAACAAATAATTTAATAACGAAAATTCATGTAGCTAACGAAATATCGTGAGCGTAAAATTATCCTTATCAAATAACTTGAGGATCATGAACTTTCAGCCCGAGATATGTTCATCTTTTTCAGCCGGGAACGTAGTGTATTCGGGTTTAATCCTAATTTCAGTGCAGCACCGTCATTGCCATTAATTTTCCAGTTACAATCCTTTAATACTTTCAATATATGCGCACGTTCTACTTCTTCTATCGAAAATGACAGAACTATGTTTTCTGGTTGGTTAGGACTGGTCCAATCAAGCTTTAAAGTATGATTTTGTGAAGAAATGATCGAACGTTCAATAACATTAATAAGCTCACGGATATTACCTGGCCAGGAATATTCAATAAGTCGGATCATATCCGCTTTGGAAATATTTTCAATGTTTTTTGTGTGCTCGGTTGAGAATTTTTTAATAAAATGTTTCACCAGCAATTCAATGTCTTCTGTACGGTCTCTTAAAGCCGGGATTTCGATTGGAAAAACATTTAGCCGGTAATAAAGATCTTCCCGAAAGTTCCCTTTCTTAATTTCAGCTAAAAGATTTTTATTAGTTGCTGAAATGATTCTTACATCAATCTTTGTTGTTTGTTGCCCTCCAATTCTTTCGAATTCGCCGTTTTGCAGCACTCTTAATAATTTGGGCTGAAGAGCAATAGGCAATTCGCCGATCTCATCTAAAAAAATAGTACCGCCATTTGCCAGTTCAAATCTTCCTTTCCTCATTTGTAAAGCGCCGGTAAATGAACCTTTCTCATGTCCGAATAGTTCACTCTCTATCAATTCAGGAGGTAAGGCAGCGCAATTGGTCTTAATAAGCGGTTTATTGCTGCGCCAGCTGTGTTTATGAATAAGATTTGCAAAAAGCTCTTTGCCCACCCCGGTTTCTCCTTCTAATAACACCGCTGCATTTGTAATAGAAACATGCCGTGCTTTTTGAATAGCTGATAAAATTGTTTCGCTTTTGCCAATAATGCCCGATTCATGTTCTTCATAGTCTTGATTTTCCTGCAGAGACAAGGACTCTTTTTCGAGCTGAATCTTTAAAAATTGTATTTCTTCAAAAGCTTTTTCCTGGGCCGTGATGTTTAATCCAACGTTCATCGTGCCATTTATTTCGAAATTATTATCATAAATTAAAACAGCTGTCCAGTTGATAATAAGTTTATTTCTGTTTTTCGTAATAACATGGTTAACTATATGGGGTGCATGGTTTTTATCTTCTACTATTTGCCGGTAAAATGACTCTCGTTTTTCTTTTTCTCCATCTGGTATAAAAATGTCAAACCAATTTTTCCCTACCAGGTCATTTCGGGAAGAATATTCCAACACTTTTACGGCATATGGATTAAGGTACTTTATCGTTCCTGCCTTGTCAAGCTCAACGATAAGTAAACTCATATTTTGAATAAGATCATCCCATCTTGCATCCTGTAAGTGAAGTATTTTTTCCAGCCTGTACTTTTCAAAAATATTAGCTGTTAAACGCAAAGTCATAATAAGCATAAATGCAAGCGGGAAAAGATTAATAGGAAAGAAAAGCTTAGCGCCAAGCCAGGCCCCAAAAAAATTATTGCCTACCTGGTTTATAAAAGTGAGTATATAAAAAAGAGCATAAAAACTCATGGCAATAATCAGCCATCGTGCATTCTTCCGGTCACCATGCTTTAGTTGATTGAAACCTGCAAAACACCCGAATATTAGATTAGCTCCAAGAACGATCAGGTCAATCATTACCCAAAATGGCTTGGCACTATCAGTTTTGGTAGAAACCATCATTACATACATTAATATTACCAGGGCATCAATAATGTAAGCCATAATTTTTTTACTGTAACCCGTGTACAATAAAACAAACCAGGGAAATAATGCAAGAAAGCTAAAATTAAATAATCGCTTTATTTCAATTTGTAAAGGGTAAGGCGCCTTGTCTTCAACTATAAAACCGATTGGAGGAACCAGGAAAAAAATAAACATGCATAAACACATAGCTCCAAAAACAACATCAAGCTTTTCTCCATCTTTATGTAATCCTGTAAATAAATTTAATAACCCTGTAATAAGGGCAACTCCGGCTGTAATAAGGGCTATGACTATGTAAACAAATTCCATGATCAGCGTTAATAAAAATTGTATTCTTCTAGTTAATCTGATTATATTTTTTTCAATAAAATCATATCATCAGATAACTGTAAACTTACCGAACGAAAATCAAATTTACTGATTATAGGTTTTACGGCTATTTAAAATCAAAATCTTCATACTATTTTTTACACGAGAGCTACAAACTGTAAAAGTTCTTCAGATTTTATACGGAAGTGTTATTCTATGCGCAGTTAATCAGTTTTTGTAAGTTAAAATAAAAGATCCTCTTTTCAGAAAATGGTTGAGTAACCAAATCTTGCTTTACGGTTAAATGCATGCAGGATTTGATAACGCATGTAGAATGAACTATTTTTATTATGGGTTGAGATAAGAATTTCATCCTGTATTTTTTAGTTATTCATCTATATATTTTGTTCAACATGCAATCACTGAATGAGCAATTATATCTAATCAAAAATAAATTTCCAGATCAAAATGAGCGCATTGAAGAGCTATTTACTTCCAATGAAGATTTTCGTGCGCTTTGCTCTGATTATCTTTTATGCATAGAGCATTTGCAAAGATTCAAAAAGGAGTTTGGAGAAAGGAAACTTTCTATTGAAGAATACAAACATGTTCGCCTGGAGCTTGAAGACGAATTAACTCATTTTATATTTAATGAATAAGTATGCATGCCGGAGAGCATTGTTTTTCAACATGGCATTAGTGCAATGTGGTAGCAAAGCTTAATTACAATACTCAATTCTTGTGATAATTACATTGCAGATAATGAAGTGATAGATTTCACCTTATTCACTTTTATAGTCATGTAATCTATTGATGATCTCTAAAACAAAGAGATGAAGCCGAACAATTATTCAGCCTCATCTCTTTTTGATTTTATTGATAATTTATTGCAAACGTTACTCGCCGAAAGTAATACCGATATTGATACCAAAATTTGTAAAACTGTTACTTTTAAGAATGTCAGTTTTATTAGTTGCATAGCCATAGTAAGCGCCTACGTTAAAACCCCAGTATTTATTATTGGGATTTATAAATACTCCTATTTCAGGCCGCGCAACAAATCCCCAGTTATTATCGCTGCTTACATAAACATTATAATATAAATCCTGTTCAAGGTACTGGCCACCGAGTGCAATACCTGCGTAAGGTCTCAGTAACTTGGTCTTCTTAAAATAATAATGAAGTGTAGCTGTAAAAGGTACCTGGTAAGCTACCGCATCAAAATCGCTGGTAACAGCGCCGCTGCCATCAGGCTTTTCAAAGGTTTGCCTTGGAACATATTGTTCATAACTGGCCCAGTCAAGTGCTAATCCGAATGACCAGTTTTCTTTAAAAAAATGCCTGTAATCAATCTTACCCCCGGCATAACTTGTCTTAGTCATATACCCATTATTGTTTGGGAAATTGATCGACCAATCAACTCCAAAAACATTCTTTTGCGCTGTAACTGCTGTCACGCATATAAACGTAATTGCTGCTATTATAATTATTTTTTTCATGGCTTAAATTTTAGATGGAATTAGTGTGTTTGCACATAAGGAGATTGAGTGAAAGCCTGGTCAATAGCTTCTGTGCCTAATTGAATATCATCACTGGTATACCCTAAACCTCCGGACATAACAGAACCCCATATCTCAGTTAGTTTCGAATTTTCTGAGGCGTTCTTTAAATCTATCATATCAAGTATTATGGTACCTGTTGGAATGCTGTATACAAATCCTCCGCCATACCAGGGGTAATAAGGCGGGTAACCGCAATATCCCCAATAACATCCACCCCAGTAACCCCACCACCAGCCAGGGTATACAACACCGATGTTTAAATCTTTGATTGCAGTAAGGCCAAGGCCAAGATCAGGTGTGCTATGACTGGATGAAACCAGTGTATAGCCTCTTGCACTCATATTTGTTTTTACTGCTTCAACCAGTTGTTTTGCGTCGTCATCGGTCCACAAAGTATCAGTCGGGTCAGTTGTTTTAAGCGCTATTGTATCAGAAATATAATAGGTTTTGTAATTGCCAAAGTTGGCAGCCGGGTCTTTTGAAGTTTGAACTACAAAATTAACCGATAGGTTAGAAGTGTCTGGAATTTTACGACAGGCAAAAAAAGCTACAAAGCCAAAAGCTAATAAAAAATATCTCTTTTTCATTTTAAAAAAATTAAGTGAATAATCTTTTGATATGTTTCCCTGACTCAAAAATAATTTTATTACGCTAATTTGTGTTATTATATCAAAGGTTTTACGGTTAATTGATAATGAATTAGCCATTTATTTAATAGGTAAAGCAGCTTTTTGTTCATAGACATGCTCTTTTTGTGTTTTTCATTTTTACGAATGCTACTTTACAAAAATCAGTATTGAATTTACAGTTAAATGAGCTGATCACCTTTTAGTATAATAATTAATTCTTTATTTTACTTTTGATCAGGTAGTTTATGAGTTAAAATTATAAGCTTTTAAAATGCTCGCATATATTCCTGGCAATTATATTTCAATTCACTTCTCAAAAGAACTTATATGAAAAAAACTGTTTTTATTCTGCTTATTACAGCCTTCGCTTCTGCAGCTAATTCACAAAATATAAGATTAAATGTCTATGGTGGTTACATATTTGACGACCATGTAGATAATGGCTATAACTATAACTCGCAAGGTTACTTTGATGGTACTGTAAAAGGTGGTTTTTTATGGGGTGGTGGCCTTGAGTTTCGCCTGCATGATTACTATGGTTTAGAATTATTATACCAAAGGCTTGATACACATGCTCCTGTTTCTTATTATCCTTATAATGGCAATCGCGTAAAAAATACTACCCTTGATCTTGGGGTAAATTATATTATGGTAGGCGGGGTAAGGTCAATGCAACGCCCCGGTTCTAAGGTAGAGCCTTTTGGCGGGGTAATGTTAGGTATGGCAATAGTTGATGGAAAGGATA
>JABDFS010000073.1 GCA_013286425.1 Bacteroidota bacterium | reverse complement strand
TAGCAACTCAGGATTAACATCAAATGTTTCTGCAATACCTGTTTGTCTTGGTATAAAAGTGATGCGCACATTTTCTTTTTTCTGATGAACAGTGCCTGGCATTAATTTGCCAATCACGCTTTTATCACCACGCATATATTCAGGATGCGCCGCAAAACGAAAGACCCATTTATTAGATGAAGGCGCAACAGTTTTGCCTTGCTGCTGGTATTGCTCAAGTATTGTATAAAACTGCTTTACACATTCCTGCACAATTAAACCAAAAATGCCTTTTTTATTTTGTGTGAAATAATTGTAATCTTCTTCGTTAAAGCAAACAATATATTCATGAAAGAAAACAATGCGGTTGGCAAACGATAATTCTTTAATTGACTCTTCAAACTTCTGAATGATGTATTTATAAATATCATCAGAAGTAAGCGGAGCAATTTGTTTAACGTCATAATCAGCTTCACGTTTTAAAAACCATTCGTGAAAACCCATACGTTGCCAGAAAGAAGTTTTTGTTTTCATGTATAATAATTATCAATGTTTTTTACCGAAAAGCCTTTGAAAGAAACCCGGTTTTTTTTCAGGTTGTTTATTGCTGTCTGTCGTTGCAGATTTTACCTTTTTTATTTTACGGTCTGCAACTTCGTCCTGGTTCACAGCAACCGTATCTTCTTCAACAATATTTGTTGCGTGCCCGTTATATTGTTTTAAATGTGCCTGGTTATTATTCCAGATCGCATGAGTATCACTATAAAGAATTTGTTTGTTGCCTAATGTTGCAGGCTCGCCATTTGTGCGAGAAGAAAGCGAATCCCATGTTTTGCCGCCATCTAACGAAAAGAAATATTGGCTATTGGCAACATCAAAATAAATATTGCGCTGAGGATAATAAAAGAATTCAATTTTTTTTTGAGTAAAGCCGTTGCATGATGAAAAGATCATACACGCTGTTATCAGAATAAAAAATAATAAACCAAACAATTTCATGCGTTAGGTTTAATTCAAAGATTATTCCAGATAAACGAAAATTATAAGAATTACTTATGTGATAAAGAAGAATAACTGTTAGAAGAAATTTAATTTATGCAATTATCACAACAAAGCAACATCAACGGATAAGCACAAACGATCCCTTTTTTGAATACGAATTGTTATTATAATCTATAGCTTCAATTACATATACATATGTGCCACTGCCTTGTTTATTCCCGTTATAATTACCATCCCAGCCTTTATCAGGAGTGCTTGTACTAAACATAAGCTGGCCCCAGCGGTTATAAATTCTAAAATACAAAAATTGTTTCATGCCGGCAACAGTTGGACGAAATACATCATTCAAACCATCACCATTTGGTGTAAATGCAGATGGAATAAATACCTGGGGATCTGTATTGAATATGTAAATTTTTATACTGTCGTTGGCATAACAACCTTCGGGCGTACTTACTCTTACACTGTAAGTGATTGTATCAGGACTATGGCCATCTGTAAACGAAGCGATTGGATTTCCTATAAACGGGTTAGATAAATTGATCTCAGGTGTCCATTTATAATTGGCGCCACCAGTAGCATTCAACTGCAAAGGTTGCGATCTTACGACTGTAGTATCATTACCTGCAAAGGCAATCACTTTTGGAATTACAGTTACCAGAACAGAATCGTAAGCAGGCTTGGGACAACCTAAAGTATCATACACTTTCAATACATAATATGTAGTGGTTGCAGGCCCAACAATTGATGATAAACTATTGGGATCTACCATTGAATTTGTGGGCGTCCAGGAAAAACTACTGCCTGTTATACCGGCATTCAATTGCGCTGTTTTTCCATAACAAATTACAGCAGCTGTGCCTGCATACGCAGCAGGATAAGGAACAACGTTTACTGCTGTTGTACCTTTTGCAATACATTTACCAACAGATGCAACAAGTGCATAAGAAGTATTTGATAAAGGCGTGGCAATTGGAGAAACTATTGCAGTGTTGCTTAAACCCAGTGGTGGCGACCATGAAAAATATAATGCGTTGGTTGAAGGTGCTAACTGTATATTATCGGTTTTACAAATAGTTGTATCAGCAGGCATGCTTAGATCAACCTTATCAATAACATTTATCCTGACCGAATCATTTGTTACACAGCCTTTGTAACTCACCTCCACATTATAGGTAGTTGATTGTTTTGGAGACACCAAGGGTTTGCTTATGCTTGTATCAGAAATATTGTAGAAAGGCGTCCATTTAAACACAGCTCCATTTGTTAAAGATGAAGTATTTAATTGCAGCGTATCAATACTGCAGATAAGCGTATCAGCAAAACCTACGTTAAGCGTTGGCCCTTCATCAACCTGCAAAATTTGTGTCGCAGTATCAACACAGCCTTTTGAGCTTGTGCTTATCAGTGTTACCGTTTTCTGGCCTGTATCAAGGTAAGTGTAAACAGGATTTCTTGCTGTATCGTCTATGTTATCATTATCACCAAAAAACCATTGCCATGAATTTACATATCCATATTTGGCGGTAGTTAGGTCTGTGAAATTATATGGGCTCGAAATGCAGCTTCCGTTAATAGAAAAATCAGATTTGAATCCGGGGTAGATTTTTACTTGCGCCTTCGCAGAGTCCTCACAACCTGCACCATTCTTTGCCTTTAATCTTACAGTATAAACGCCTGTGTCAGGAAAAATAAATGAAGGATCTGCCTGTGATGAAGTATCAGTAGTTAAAGAAGTTACTCCAAAATCCCACGAATATTGAAAGTTGGATTTATATGCTTTATTAACGAAGTTGAAATTATAACTGTCGCAACTTATATAAGTAGGATCGAGCTCAGCGCCGCCCATCTGGCAATTCGATACATCAATATGCAGTTCTTTTCGTGTATGGCCGATGTATACACCATTCCTGTATTCATCCACACACACAGCTAATACATAAGTACCCGTTTCAGAGGGAGCAAACCCCGAAACAATTCCTGTAGTAGAATTTATGGTAACGCTTGTTCCCATCGGAGTTTTGCCCGAGTAGCCTCCGTAATAAGGAATAGCTGCGTATGGCGGCGGCGGCGGATCTTCTACAACAGGATCTAATTCCGAGCCACCTGTAATACCATCGCAGAATGAATAAGATAATGAATCACCATCAATATCCTGAGCAGAAAAATCAAACGTAAAAAAATTACCGTAACAAATAGCAACCGTATCATTAAACTTGAAGACAGGGCTATTATCATTTATATTACTTCCACCCGGAATTGTAAGCGTATAAGTTAAGCCTGTGGAATTTGAATTTGGAACGTTGGCAATACCTGCTATGCGGCAACAACGTTGAACGGAGAGCGCATACCCGTTTGCATTTTTAGGTACTGTAATAACTGCTGTATATTCTGCAACAAGATAACATACGTACGGCGGATTACTAAAGCAAGGACCGAAATCACTTTTTTCCTCTGTAGTTAAACTTGTTTTAGGTATGTACAATGAACTGCCCATTTGTGCAGAGGTGATGGCATCATATACTGAGAGCCATATTCCGGGATCAACTTTATCAGGTTGCCGGCAATCCGAATATTGATAAAATGAAATTTTGTATTGTACGTCTTCACCTATTTCACCAACATACGTATATTTTATCCAGCCTCCTTTAAGATGATTCGCATTTGCATGCTGAGCCGAAAGAAGGAATACCAGTATCAGTAGCTGAGGGTAGAGTATAAGTTTATTCAATCTCATTTACAAATTGCTTCAATATCCTGTTTAACTTTTCCGGCGCTTCCAACATGCTCATGTGGCCGGTATTTTCAACGATGTGAATGTAGGAAACTTCGGGCAGATGAACCTGTTTAAGCAAATCTTTTACAGGAGCTGCAATATCTTCGGTTCCCATCACAAACAAAACGGGCGTACTGCTTTTTTTAAGAACTT
Source organism: Bacteroidota bacterium (assembly GCA_013286425.1). Classification (GTDB taxonomy): domain Bacteria; phylum Bacteroidota; class Bacteroidia; order Chitinophagales; family Chitinophagaceae; genus Parafilimonas. The sequence continues at coordinate 15,446 of JABDFS010000073.1, read as the reverse complement.
CAGTTTTGTTTTCCCTGTTCATCATTGCGTAATAATATTCCTGCAGATTTTCCGTCTTAAAAATTTTTCCTTCTTCGATCAGATCATCCATTACCTGCTGATTTTTTTGCTTAAATGCATCTGAAAACAAATTGGGTGTCGTGTTTTTTATAAAAGCATATCCACCGTAAGATTGCATAATATCAATTCCCCGTAAACGGTTTTGTATCTTTTCTTCACTGTCAGCAAATGCAGTTGAATTCACCAGGCCAAATCCTTTTAGTTTTTCCGGATACTTCTCTGCGAAGCATAAAGTGATATAACCACCCATACTATGACCTAATAAAATGCAGCGATCGACATTTTCATTTATTAATATTGAGTTAATGCATTCAGCAAGCGCGCCGATATTTAAATGCTCATCGCCGGTACCAAGCAATTCTGATTCTCCTGAACCTGGAATATCAGGAATGATAAGTTTAAACGAACCAGATAAACCAGGCACCTGGTTTTTCCATATAATATTTGTTTCAGCAAACCCATGCAGCAATATTACAGGAGTGCCTGCTCCATGTACGAAATAAGCGAGTTGTTTATTTTTATATTGAAAAACCTTTTTCATTAAGCTTTACGCCTGTACTTATTTGAAAGAGTTATATAACGATTCAACAACAAAATTACAATGGGTAATAAGGCTATATTCATTTGCTGCGGCAACCAAAACCAGGCAGCCAGCAACAATGCTGTAATAACGGCAACAATGAAAAAATAGTTGCTTAACCATGCAGGTTTTTTAATAAGCGCAAAGGCTACAATAAGATTGAATGGCAACGCCCAGGCAAGATTAAAATTATCCTGGCAAACGGTATGATCAGTAAAAAACCACATGAACAATATCAGTATGCCAATCAATCCTGTTATATAAAACAGCAATGAATCAAGAATACTTGTGAATGTTTGTGCCCAACGTGCTTTTGATTTTGATATAAAGAAAACTGTTATGGCAATTATTGAAAGAATAATAAGTGGTAAAAAATTCCCTGATGCATTTTGGGCTGCATTGCCATTGAATAAAACGGTTGCTTTGCCGGCTATGGGTTTGTTATCCTGCTTAGCATCAGCGAGGCCTTTCATAAAAAACTCAGGCATAAACATCGCCTCATCATTAGATACATTTCTATCTACGCGCTCGCCTAATAAAATATCCATTCCTAATTTAATCCATGGTTCTCCTCCACGATCAAGATAATAATGAATCAAATCTCTTGACGTTGTTTTCTCCGGAACAACTTTGTTAGTTATAGCTGCACCGGCAATATTTTGCAGTACAATATTTTTTACTCTTGTTGTACAGTTATCAAGCAAAAAATCATATTTATAAAAACGGTTATCGCCCTGCATATTAAAATTTATCGCAGCGATGATTTTCTGCCTTGCAGCACTGTCAATATTCAAGACCTGTTCATATACGTTGCGTTTATCTTCAATATATTCCTGCATAAAATCAGGATAGTAATCTGCAGAAGAATAATACAACAACTGGCCTCTTAAAAATTTCAGGTAAAAGTATGGTTGATCGAAAGTAAAACCACCCCAGTTAAACACAACATCAAGATGATCGGTACTGTCAATAACGCGTATGGCAGTATGACCAAATAACGAGTACAACTCCTCTCCCGGCCCGCATGTAAGTACGCTTATGCGAGCATGCGCACCGTTTATCTGTGCATTTAAACAAACAGAAAAAATCAAGCACAATAAACCGGAAAAAACTTTTTTCATATAACCAAAGTGATAGCAGTTATGATTTTATTTTCTATAATTTTTATGTGATCGGAATGGCATCGGCAGAGCCATAGCGTTCATTCTTTATTATATTCGCCATTGTCCATTCTTTGTTTTGTTCCGACAACGGGCGTGTTGCTTTTCCATTTTCTTTAAATGCAACCGCACAGCTTACAGGATAAGTTCCATCTGTGTGAACGAACATTTCAATGCTTTCGCCAAATTCTGAAATCAATAGCGCCTTTAATGCATCAATTTCATCATGTGCTTCCAGCACATTTAAATAGTATGGAACGGTAAGATGGCAATCAATATGCAATACGTTTCCGTATTTTATGATGCGCAGATTATGAATATCGATCCAGTTTGCACGTTTGTTCCTATTCAATAACTTCACCATTCTTTCAATCAATTTTATATCAGCTTCATCCATTATGCCTGCAAGTGATTTACGGATGATGGTATAACCATTCCATATTATCATGACAGAAAGAACGCATGCAGTTATTTTATCAAACCAATAAAAATGAGTGAATAAAATAATTACAAGTGCAGCAATAATGGCAAGTGTTGAATAAGTATCAATCATTAAATGCCTGCCACTTGATTCCAACGCAAGCGAATTATTTTTCTTACCAATATTTAGGCAGATCAGCCCTGCAACATAATTTAAAACAGCTGTTGCGGCAATCAACCATAAACCTGTATCTAACTTTTCAAGCGGTTTGTTATGAATAAGATTTGTTATCGCTTCATACATTATCAACAAACCTGAAGCTACAATTAAGCCGCCTTCGGCAGCAGCAGAAATAAATTCTGCTTTGCCGTGACCATAAGGATGTTCTGTATCTTTTGGTTTGGCTGCAACATACAAACTATATAAACCAATAAAACCCGCAATAACATTTACAATACTTTCGAGCGCATCAGAAAGAATTGCAAGTGAATTAGTATAGTAATAAGCTATAATTTTTACAGAAAAAAGTATTACAGATAAAGCTGTAATCCACTTTTGAACTCTTAAGTTTTGTTTTGTTGTTTGCAATTAAAAATGATTGAACAATTAAATGTTTGCTTCAAAACGTTGTTGAATAAAATTCCAGTCCACAACATTCCACCATGCAGTTATATAATCAGGGCGTTTGTTTTGATACTTTAAATAATATGCATGTTCCCACACATCAATACCTATAACAGGAAATCCTTTCAGGTCGCTTACATCCATCAGAGGGTTATCCTGATTTGGTGTTGAGCCAATTACCAGTTTTTTGTCGTTTGTATAAACAAGCCATGCCCAACCGCTGCCAAAACGGGTTTTAGCTGCATCGCTAAATTGTGATTTAAATGCACCAAAAGAATTGAAATCTCGTATGATAATATCTGATAATTTTCCTGAAGGCATTGTTGCTGAAGGTTGAGGGGTCATAGTTTTCCAGAACAATTCATGATTATAATGACCGCCTGCATTGTTGCGCATTTTTGTTGAATATTTTGATACCGATGCAAGCAATGTTCCCAGCGGTGTGGTTTGAGTATTTACATTTTCCGCAGCGCAGGCGTCGCCTAAATTTTTTGCATAAGCGGCAGCATGTTTTGTATAATGAATTTCCATCGTTGTTGCATCTATTGAAGGTTCAAGCGTGTTATAGTTGTATGCTAAAGGCGTTTGTGTGTAAGGCGTAGTTTCTTTCTGCTGATTATAACCGGTAAGTTTTATATTTTCTGCAAATGATGATAAAGCAGTGGCAGAAATACCTGCGGCCAACGTTGCTTTAGCACCTGTTTTTATAAAGTCTCTGCGACTTTCATTGTTATCGTTTTTCATACAAGGTTTTATTTGATTAAACAATATTTTGTTGAGTTAAGAATGCTTCAAAATTAACCTGATTAAATGCTTGCATTTTTTGATTTACGGCGCGAACCAACAATGGACTTTAACCGTTTAAACGTCCTGAAATAAAATTCTTTATTAAATAATTGGGAATCTCTCATTGCTTTTGATGTTAGAAAAATTCCAATAGGAACTAATACAAAAGTAGAAAGCCACATGCCGGTAAATGCAGTAGATAAGCCTTGCCTGGCGAATTTTTCTCCAAACGTATCAAGCAAATGAAAAATGACAAAGAAAACCACTGCAAAAACCAATGGCGAACCAAGGCCTCCTTTACGAATTATAGAACCAAGCGGAGCACCAATCATAAACAACACAAGGCATGCAAAAGACAAACTGAATTTACGATGCCATTCAATATCATTTTTTATAAGATTATCGTCTATGGTAGCAGAATCGTTTGCTGCAATGTCAATAAAACTTTTTACAGAATTTAAGTTACTTATAGAACGTTCGTAATTAGAAAGTATTTCAGCATCCGGAATAATATCATATATAGAAGGAGAATCGTTTGCAAAAACGGTGGTAAAACTTTCTATAGAATTTAAGTTACTTGTAAAGTGTTTGTGGTTAGACGGTATTTCAGGATTGGAAATAATATCAAATATTGTTTTGCGAGGCTTTTTTTTCAATGTATCTGGTACTGTCCAGGTGCTGTCTTTATACTTATAAAAATAGAGCAGTGGCTGCAATTGTAATTGCAAACGTGTTGTAGTTGTAGCTTTTAATTTGTTGATCGAATCAATAGAAAGATTGAGTTGATGAACTGTAAGCATTTTAGGATCCCACCTAAACAAACTGTCTTGTGTACGACTCATCTGAAAACTGCTTAGATCCATATCTTTTTTATACTCTTTAAATCCAAGTCTTATAAAATCTGAATTGGCGCCGGAAGAATAACGATTGCCATTCTCCTGGTAATTCCAGCCATCTCTTAATGTAAATTCAAGAAAACGTTTGTCGGGTGTAACTTTCATTACGCCACTTTTTGCAACTAAAAAATTATCCTGTGCTGTAAAAGTTTTTTCATAAATGACAACGTTGCGAATGGTGCTATCATCTTTTTCTTTTTTACCCACCTTTATTACATAACCTTCTATCTTATCATAAAACACACCTTCTTTTATATCAAGAGCAGGCTTGGTAACAATGATATCATATTTTAAGGCGTTAAGTTTAAGATTGGCAACCGGAATAATATTGTTGGCAAATAAAAATGCAAGGCCACTTATAAAAACAGCAACAATAAGCAATGGCATCATAAAACGGATAAGAGGAATGCCTGCTGATTTTATTGCTACCAATTCAAAACTTTCACCAAGGTTACCAAAAGTCATTATAGATGATAACAAAAGCGATAATGGCAAAGCAAGCGGAATAGCTGTTGCAGCTACATAACCAACGAGTTTTAAAATAGTAATTAAATCAATGCCTTTTCCAACAAGATCATCAATGTATAACCAGAAAAACTGCATCACCAACACAAAAAGTGAAATAAGAAATGTGGCAATGAAAGGACCAACAAAGGCTTTGATGATAAGTTTATCAAGTTTTTTAATCACTTTGCAATGGGCTTAACCAATAATTTATGAGTATTACAAATGTAGAGCTTTCAAAAAATGAATTGGAACTTGTAACAAGCAGCGAATTTATTTTAACAAAGAATAGAATTATTGAAAAGGTGTATAATTTGTTTGGTGGCCTTATCAATAATTATCAAACACAATTGAATAAATATAAACAAACATTACCTGCAGAAGTTTTTTCTGTATCGCCAAAAATATATAAAGGCGAAAATTATTTAGGCCTGCCATATGTAATGATGGATTGTCCGAGGGTATTTATAAAGAATGATATTTTAACAGTAAGGAGTTTTTTTTGGTGGGGGAATTTTTTTAGCATCACATTACAGCTTTCGGGAAAATATTTAGCTGAGCACCGGGAAAATATTTTCATTGGATTGAAAAATAAAAATGCCGCAGACTTATTTGTTTGCATTCATGATGAACAATGGGATCATCATTTTAAAGCAACAAACTATAAATCCATAAAAGAAATAAATATCGAAGAGATCTTGCAAAAACCTTTTTTGAAGATCGCTCAAAAATTTTCTTTATTTGATTGGGATAAGTCCACTGAATTTTTTGAAAGCACTTATGCAGAACTTCTGAAGTTGTTAGCAGCAAGCTAATTTCCGAGGCGATGAAATAACTCTTTAACCTGGTATTCCCAAAGCTGTGATTGGTCTTTTATTTCGTTTTTTTCAGCAAAGTCTTTTATAACAAGAATAGTTTGATTTGTGATTTCTGTTTTTTCGATCTTGAATTCAAAGTATTCTTCTTTAGGCGCAGTTTGCCAATGAAAGCGGATAAATTTATCCAACTCAGAATCCATTAAATCTGCTTTTTCGATAGATCCATTCCATGAAAAAATAAAAATATTATCTCTTTCATCAACTTTATCAGCAAACCATTCTCCCAATCCCGCAGGAGTGGAAAGAAATCCGTATAAAATAGCTGGCGAGCATCTTACCGGGTATTCGAGTGTAAATATTTGTTTTTTAGGCATCCTTTCAACTTTATCTGTTGTTCACAGGTTGCAATAATATTAAATTATTGTCACCACAAAAATTTTTTTAATAACTCTTTCTTTTCTCTTAAATCAAGCTTTGATAACATATTTAAGCAGTCCATATTTTCCAGTTTTCTTCTGCCTGAATTATAAGCATTTCATAACCATTCTGAATAGTGCAATTTCTTTCTTTTCCATGCTGCAAAAACATTGTAAGCTGTGGGTTATAGACAAGATCGAAAAGATAATGTGAACTATCTAAAATATCATAAGGCAATTGTGGCGCTTCTGTAATATTTGGATAAGTGCCCAAGGGTGAGCAATTGATAATAATAGTGTATTCTTTTAGAATTTCTGATGTTATGTCCTTATATCCAATTGTTTTTTCAGAAGCATTTCTTGAAACATCCAAATGCTGTATACCAAGTTTATTAAGCACAAATTTTACTGCAGCAGCAGCACCACCGGTTCCTAATAACAATGCTTTGGTATGATGGGCTTTAAGGTTTTTAAAAAATGATCGTTCAAACCCAACAACATCTGTGTTATAACCAATTTTTTTATCGTTGATTATCTTAATGCAATTACAGGCTGATATTGTTTTTACCACTTCATCAGTTTCATCAAGATATTTAATAACAGATTTTTTATAAGGTATTGTTACTGCCAAGCCTTTTAAAGAATGCTCTGCAAACAATTGCTCAATATCTTCGATATGAGGAATGGAGAAATTTAAAAACTTTGCATCATCGATATTTTCACTCAGAAATTTTTCTGTAAAATATTTTTGAGAAAATGAATGCGAAAGTGGAAACCCTATTAAACCGAATTCCCGCATTGATTATTCTTTATTAAGAAATAAATGAAAGCTGTCGCCTCTTAATCCAATACGCATTGCTTCTAAAGGAATAACTTCTGTTGGCGCGATATTGCCAAGATTTACATTGCAGCCAAGTAGTTCAAGAAAATATAACTGCTGCGCTTTCTGAGGTGCTTCCCATATTATTTTTTCAGGCGGAATCTGGGTTAATATTTCCTGTACCAATCCCTGCCTTACTTCTCCAGATCCTCTGTATAATCCAACATTACCGGCTTCGCGCGCCTCAGCAATCACGTATGATGAGCCGGCATTAAGTTCTGCTCTCATCAATTCGATCCATTTGTAAGGAGGAAAAATATTGGCCTCATCTTTAGAACCAACCTCACTTAATACAGTTCCGTATTTAGTAAGTTTTTCAATATAACCACATTTTTCTGCATGCGGAATAGTGATTGAGCCATCACTAACTTCCATATAGGTAATGTTGTACTTTTTGCAGACTTCTATATAATCTTTAAATTGATTGCGTATTAAAAAAGCTTCGAATAATGTTCCGCCGAAATAAACAGGAATATCATACGATTGATAAACCTTGATTTTCTCTTCAAGATTTGGCGTTACAAATGCAGTTCCAAAACCAAGCTTCAAAATGTCAATGTGTGGATGAGCAATGCTTAAAAAATTTTTAGCTTCTTCAATGCTAAGCCCTTTATCCATTATCATTGTTATACCGTTAGCGCGGGGCTTTTTAATCCTGTCGGGAATTTGTGTAAGTGAAAAATTCATCTGTATATATTTTGACTTTTTATTTGTCAGATGGAATTCGCCATAAAATTTTCATCATTATTGATTATAACTAAAAATTTTCATAGCTCATTTCATGTAAAATATTTTGCAGCGGCAAAAATAAGGTTATGGCGTATTATATTATGTTCTGGTATTTAAGGCTTTGCTATTTTTTGCGTTTTAACTTTCTGTAACGTGCAAGCAAATCTACCACCTGAGCATTTTGAAGTATAGAAGGATTGATCTCAACGAAGTTTTTTACAAGTCCGGGAGATTTTTTTAAACCTATTTCGAGTTGCAGTAAAGCTTCTTTTTGCTTACCGCACGCAAACAAAACACTGCTGTATAAAAAATTGATCAAAGGTTTTTCTTCAGTTAATTTAAGTGCGGCAACACACTGTCGGATAGCTTCATCGTAATATTCTGATTGATATAGACAGGTTATTAGAGCTTTCCATCCGCGTACATTCTTCGGGCGACTTCTCACTGTCATGCTGAAATAATGCACAGCTTCTTTATAGTTTTTTAATTGCATGGCGCATTGCCCGATTGATAGATTATATTCGGGAACATTTTTGTGAATGCGCAATGCATTTTCCAGTTGAACTATAGCTTTTTCCCATTTCTCTTCATTGATATAAGTCAACGCAATTTTGTAATACAACTTGCTATCACCTGAATTGATATGACTGGCTTTGCGATAATTAAACCTGGCTGTTGCAAATTTTCCGAGCTTATGAAAGCAATGGCCAATAGCCTCATAAATTACATCTTCAGGTCGCGTTATCTCTCCTACTTTTGTTAATACTTCAATCGCCTCTTTGTATTTACGGAGTCGTATGTATGCATCACCCATATTCCGGTATGCATAATCAAATTTGTCATTGATAACCACTGCATATAAATAAGCATCAATTGCCTTTTCATACAATTTCAAGCCTTGATAAGCAGACCCAAGATTAAACCATGCGAGCTCGGAATATGGATTTTCATTAATGATTTGCTGATGAAGTTTTATGCTTTCTTCATTTCTACCTGTAAAATCAGTCCAGAAGCAAATTTTGTATAAAGCTTCTTCGTTTGCAGGTTCTTGTTCAAGGATTAATTTAAGACAATCAAAAACTTTTTCAAAGACTTCATAATCATCGTAAACATCTGCAAGCTCAAACAACAGGTTTAGCCTGTCCTCACCTTCAAACACAAGTAATGCTTCTTCTAAAAGATCAGCAGCTTTTTGGTGCATATCCAGTGCGAGGTATGCATCAGTTTTCAGGATGTAGATATCAATATTTTCTGCATCAAAAAATTCAGCTTGCTGTAAAACTGCAAGCGCGTCGTTATACTTGTAGATTGCAATATATAAATCAGCTTTTTTTATAAGCAACTCGCCTGAATAAGGAAAATAGTCTAAAGCAGTATCTACAACTTCCAAAGCTTTGAGGAAATTATTTTTTTCGTTAAAATGTTCAATAAGTATTTCAAAACATTCTTCTTCAAGAAAGGATGATTTTTTTCCTGCACGTAAATTTTCATACTGAAGAAGCAACTCTTCAATTTCATCCGCATTTTCCCTAAAAGGATGGTCGTGCATAGGCGTAAAGGTTATGGCAAGATAAATATTTGAAATAAAAATTCCAATTTTTGTAACAAATCTTTATTATTTCCGTTACATAAAAGTATATTTCATGTTAAAAGTTATACCTTTGCATTATGTTTAGATGTATGTCTCCAAAGAAAATGTTGTTCTTGCTGGCCTTTATGTTCAGCTTGCAAACATTCGCATCCTTTGTAGATAATGGGTCAGTTAAAAAAAGCTCCAATGATATAAGCCTTAAGAATTTTAGCAGAAATTCTTATAAAACAACAGCTTATCCAAGTTTCCGACTCTCTAAATTTCAATTTAAAGGGTCGACAAGTATTTACCAGATTAACTCAAACAATTTCGTAGAAGGCCAGGGCTTTATTCGTATGGAGAATGGTAATACTGCATATGTATATCCATATAAATACAAAGTAAAGACCCCGTTTTTCAAAACTCCTATGCCTGCTAACAGCCATTAATTATTGCAATACCCGGTATTCTTCTTTTGGTAATTCAAATTGTACTAATGGCACAGGTCTAAAATTTATTTGAGTAGCTGTGTAAGTTATTTTCTGGTTTTCTTTTATTATAGCATCATACTCCAATATTAGCCCCGGAACATCTTTAAATTGAAAAGCATTTTCTGAAACCGAAGGCATTAACGTAGGAACATAATAAACTGTATACGGTTTTCCGTCAAGTGTAGTAAGCAAAGCCTCTTTACAATCATACTCAAGTATTTTTTTAGTGTTTCCCGTAAAAGATATTTTAACGCCATTATATTCTGCATTAAGAGTTTTCCATTGTTCAGCATCGTAATTAGAAATATATTTTGATTTACCGACTGTTTTTAGAATAGTTGCTTTTCCTGTATTAGCATTGAAAAAAACACTTTGGCTAAACTTACTGCTGATAAAATCGCTTCGCATATCCTTTCCTTTTATGTATAATATCTTGTTACCAATATTGTCGCTTTTTTCGTTGAGAGAACTTGTAATGGAAAAAGTAATGGTGCAATCAGAAATTATTTTAGGTTGCTGACTATATACAGATCCAAAAATAACCGGCAACAATAGCACTAATATTATTTTTATCATACAACGATTATAATGAAACAAAAGTAATTACAATCTATAATTTATAATGATCAACACACTCGCTCGTTTCAATATTTAAAAACATTCATTATTAATTTTAACTTCGGTTAAAAAATACTATAGCAATGCCGAGAATAAAAGCTGATGATAGAAATATTTTTTTGCGATTGCATCCAGTTAAAAGAGTTATTGTAAGTGCTATAATAAGTGCAGCAAGCTATTTTATTATTCCTTCAAACATGTCTCGACTTGTAAAGCCTATGTTGTTTTGGGATGTCTTTTCGTTGGCTTATCTTATTTTAAGTTTTGCCGTAGTAAAAAAAAGATCAATAGATGAGATAAGAAAATGGGCGAAGAAAGATGATGGAAGCATAGCGATTGTTTTTTTTCTGATATTGATTGCCTCTTTTGCCAGTATGATTATGGTATTATTCCTGGTACTTTCTCAAAATAATATATCCTCAAAAGACATTTTGTATTTTCCTGTTTCTATAACAGGCATTTTTTTATCATGGTTAATGGTACACACTATTTTTATTTTTCACTATGCGCATATGTATTATGATGATGATGATAAAAATCCCGGAAAAGATGCTTATGGACTTGAGTTTCCCGAAAAAGATCCAAAGCCTGACTATATAGATTTTGCTTATTTCTCTTTTGTTATCGGATGCACTTTCCAGGTTTCTGACGTTGAAATATCTTCTCCTAAAATAAGGCGGGTTGTATTATTTCATAGCTTGTTATCATTTTGCCTTAATACATTTGTTGTTGCACTAACCATTAATCTGATTGCCGGTTTATCAAAATAATTTAGTCACAAATGAATTCAGTACACAAAAAAGTTCTGATTGCTTCAATGCTATTGCTAATCGGAGTTTCTGCTTTTTTTAAAGTCAACGCACAACATAATAAAAAACCATTTAACGTAATTGCTTTTTATACTGAGAGAAATGACGCTGCACACATAAGCTTTGTGCATGAAGCAAACAAATGGTTTCCTGAAATGGGCAAGCAATACAATTTTGTTTATGATTCTACAAACGACTGGAATAAACTGAACACCAAATTTTTAAAGCATTATAAAGTTGTTTTGTTTTTAGATACAAGGCCAGATGATTCGCTTCAACGTTTGGCATTTGAAAAATATATGAAGCACGGCGGCGGCTGGATGGGTTTTCATTTTGCAGGCTTTGCATTAACACCTTCAGATTTTCCGCAAAACTGGAATTGGTATCATAATGAATTTATTGGTGCAGGGCAATACAAGTCAAACACATGGCGGCCGGTTTCTGCAATCTTGCGCGTTGAAGATTCAACACATCCTGCAACGGAAGGTTTACCACACACATTTAAATCTGCACCAAATGAATGGTACAGATGGGAAAATGACCTCACAACAAATCCTGATATAAGAATTTTACTTGCTATTGATTCAACAAGCTTTCCATTAGGAACAGGCCCGAAATTAAACGAGATATGGCACAGTGGTTATTACCCCGTTGCATGGACAAACACAAAATATAAAATGGTGTATGTGAACATGGGTCACAATGATATGGATTATGAACGTGGCACTAACGCTCAGTTATCATCTGAGTTTTCAAGCGAAATGCAAAACAAGTTTATCATTAATTCGCTGCTTTGGGCTGCAGGAAGAAATAATAAATAGTTAGTAATCTTAGCGTTAAACTTCAGCAATCTTGAATGGAATAATTTGAACATGTTCCCAAACTTCTCCTGTTATATACGGATCTTCATTAACCCAATTTCTTACAGCTTCTTCATCATTTAAATTTACTACCAGCATTGATCCAAACATCTTTCCATCATTCAGTTTTGCACCACCAATAATAAAACGGCCATTAACCTTTTCTGCCTGCATTCTTTTTAAATGATCTTTACGAACAGAAAGCCTTCTGCTTAAAGCTTCAGCATCTTTATAATCATCTGCAAGGATTAAAAATTGAGGCATATAAATATTATTGTTACGGTTTACATAAAGAACCGTTCTTCAATAATTTTTCCGTCTTTTACTTTATATACACAAAGTTCTGTCATATCCATCTCTCCTCTTTCCTTCATGGTTACATGCATGCGCAACGTGCAGGCAAAACTACTTGTAGCTACAATTGCATCAGACACCTGCATATTGTGAATTGCAGAAACCATGTTGTTCCATTTTTCGCCCTTTTCTTTAATGGCTTCTATTCCTTTGGTTTCTTTTTCAAATTCTGCTGTTGAATAAGGCTCAACACTTATAGCATCGTCTGCAAATAATTCGGATTGTGCAGTTTCAAAATCTCCTTTGTTACAAAGTTCAATAAGGCGGTCAGCAATTTCTTTTGTTGTCATAAAATATTTTTTAGGTAAGCAAATCAAAAAATTATATAAAGCAATTTAATAAATAATGATGCAAGCATTTATAACTTTAACGCTGAACATATATTATTAAATTATTAAAAAAGAAATGTCATTCAATATAAAACGTACAACTACTGCTGATCCGGATTTCGCTCAATTGGTTGTAAAGCTTGATCATGAATTTTGGGTTGAGCTTGAAGAAGACATGAATACTTATGAACAATACAATAAAGTGCCTGATATTAAAACTGCAATAATTATTTATGATGATGAAATGCCTGTTGCTATTGGCTGTTATAAAGAATACAACAGTAATACCGTTGAAATAAAAAGAATGTTTGTTGAAAAAGCTTATCGCGGTAAAGGCATTGCAAAATCAGTGTTGAATGAACTGGAGCAATGGGCAATTGAAAACGGATTTGAATATTCAGTATTGGAAACAAGTATTCATTTTGATGTGGCAAAAAATTTATACAAACAGGCAGGCTATGTTGTTATTACAAACTATGATCAATACAAAGGTTTGGATGAAAGTGTTTGTATGAAGAAAGAATTAGTTTAAAAATTATTTCCTCACAGAACCATAAAAGTCAAACAATATAAATAGCAGATGCCCTATCGGTATCAGATGTGACCGGTAAGTAGTCCTGTTGCATTCTTACCTCTGTAAACTTTTAGAATCAATCAACAAGATTACTCGCCGTTCCCGCTATCCGCATATGCGTCAAGCTAATATTATTCAAATTGGGCTGAAATCCTTGCTGTGAATAAATTTAAGGTATATTAAAGGTCAAAATTGCTCTTTTAGAAAATATCACTCCTTCAGGGGATTTTGTGAATTGCTAATACGTTATTACTATAATCATTTCATCCGCCGTGGCGGATTGAAAAGCCCGGAGGGCTGACATGATTATAGATAGAGAGATTTGTTATGTGCATTAAACCGCGAAGCGGTAACATAATTTATAAGCTTAGCCTGACGCCTATGCGCTATCCAGGAAAGTGTACCTCATAATCAGATGTTTTGTCACAACTTTAAAATTATACCTTTAAAAAACAGCATAAATACCGGGTCAGTTCATTTATTCTTTATTTCAAAAAGCTAACCAATATGTACACAAATTTAATCCGATGCAAAGCGCTCTTAACTGTACAATATCTTAAAGTCGCAGCAGGAATCCGGCTACATTCTTCATTGCGCGTTTACGCATTATATGGCAGTTTATTTATTTGCTGTTTAGCCTGCTTTCCAAGTTTACTCCAGGCGCAAGCGCCTGTACTTTTCTTTAAAGAGATCAGTAAAGATGTAGTATCTCCTGTTGCCATCACAAGCGCCGGAGACGGAACAGGCCGGCTTTTTATTGGTGAAGCCGGTGGTGCAATACAAATTTATAAGAATGGAAGTATCCTTGCAAAACCGTTTTTAAATATAGCGGCCGGTTTCCCGGATCAAATTATATCCGCTATTGCATTTCATCCCGCGTACAGTAAAAACCGGAAATTCTTTGTGTATACCTACGATGTGCTGCATACAACAATCACCATAAGATCTTTTCTTGCAAGTAACAAAAATCCTGATTCCGCAATTTTAAGTTCGGGCAAAGTTGTGTACACGAAAACAAGTACTTCTCCTAAATCTAATCATACCATGGGTGATATTCATTTTGGCAACGACGGGTTTCTGTATATTTCTGTTGGCGACGGCTCTCCTATCAACGGCTTAAATAACCTGGCACAAAACGGCCAGTCAGTTTTCGGAAAAATGTTGCGCATCGATATAAATAATCCCAATCCTCCGTATTACAAAATACCGGCAGACAATCCGTTTGTTGCTGATTCAACTGTACTTGATGAAATATGGTCGATAGGATTACGGAACGCATGGCGCTGGAGTTTCGACAGGAAGAAGGGCGATAGTGGCTTGCTGACGTTGGCAAGGATAGTTTTGAAGAAGTTGACTTCACGGCAATTGGCCAATCCAAAGGCGTTAATTTCGGATGGACTTGCTATGAAGGCAACGCTGCATTCAACACAACAGGCTGCAAGCCAAAAAACAGCTATACATTTCCTATTTTTACTTACCCACATGATAGTATTGGGGAAAATGCTGTGATTGGTGATTTTGTGTACCGTGGTTCATTATTTCCTGATCTAAAAGGCTACTATGTATGTGTTGATTATAATGCAGGTGAAGCGTGGAAGATAAAATCAAATACAAACGGTGTATGGAAAATATCAAAACAATTGAATGTGCCAAAAGGCATTGCAGGTTTTGGAGAAGGTGATGACGGTGAATTGTATGCTATATCGTATGACAGCAGTAAAATTTACCAGGTACAAACAACAACGGCATTTGCCATAAATGAACCGGAGGAAATTAATATGCCAGTAAACAGCATTCTTAAACCTGTTACAAAGCTGGCTGTAATTGAAAACCGGTCAGCAAGTGATCTTAAAAAAGACTATTAGACAACCGGAAGTTTGAACCCTGCCTAATCACCTGGCCTTAGCACAATGGCTTTGTAAGGAGACTGCCGGAGAAAAAAATTATAAAACAAATTATTCTTATTT
>JABDFS010000072.1 GCA_013286425.1 Bacteroidota bacterium | reverse complement strand
TTTGTGTAAAAATTTTTACTTTTTAATATTTAAAGTTGAAATAGTTATTGAAAATTCTACATTTAGCCAACTTCTGAAAGGTGAATAATACATCTGACAAACTGTGAATAAACAACTAATCATTTATACTGATGGAGCGGCACGCGGTAATCCCGGCCCTGGCGGTTATGGAGCAATTTTGATGTGGGGAGATGTGTCTAAAGAATTATCTGCAGGCTATCGTTTTACTACCAACAATCGTATGGAACTGATGGCAGTTATTGCTGCTTTAAAAGCGCTTACAAAGCAAAATATCAGCCTTACAATTTATACAGACAGCCAATATGTATTAAATTCAGTTGAAAAAAAATGGCTTGATACGTGGGTTAGAACCAATTTTAAAGGGGGGAAAAAAAACAAAGATCTTTGGATGGAATATTATCATCTTGCTAAAAATTTTTCGATAAAATTCGTTTGGGTGAAAGGCCATGCGGAAAACATTTATAACAACCGATGCGATGAATTGGCAACAGCCGCTGCCGATGGAAATAATTTATTAATAGATAATGAATACGAACATATTCAAAACAACCTTCTGTAATAAATTTCCCTATATTTTTGCGCACTTTTTAAATTAAAAAGCTGATCTTTTTCAAAGATTAAACAATATATGAAAGTAATGAAATTTGGTGGCACCAGTGTAGGAACGCCACAGCGAATGAACCAGGTGCTTGACCTTATTACGGCTGACTATAAATCAAAAGTTGTTGTTTTAAGTGCATTGAGCGGAACCACGAATGCGTTGGTAAATATTAGTAATGCAATTGCCGATGGTTACAGAAATGAAGCGGCAAAAAAGATAGAAGAACTTGAAAAACATTATCACAATTTTGTTGACATTCTTGTTAGCACAGAGGCAGGAAAACAAAAAGCGAATGCTATCGTTTCAGAGCATTTTGAATTCCTGAATATCATTCTTAAAATTTCATTCAGTGAAGCATTGAATAAAGATATTCTTGCACAAGGTGAATTGCTTAGCACAAAATTGTTTTGTGTTTTTCTCGAAGAGAAAAATATAGATCACGTATTACTACCTGCCCTTGAATTTATGAGTATTGATACAACAGGCGAACCACAGATCGGAAGCATAAAAGTAAAGTTGAGCCAGTTGTTACAACATTATCCTGATAACAAACTCTTTATTACGCAAGGATATATTTGCCGCAATGCCAAAGGTGAAGTTGACAATTTAAAACGCGGCGGCAGCGATTACACTGCATCACTGATTGCTGCTGCATTAAATGCTGAAGTATGTGAGATATGGACTGATATCAGCGGTTTACATAATAATGATCCACGTATAGTTGACAAAACAATTCCCGTAGAATATTTAAGCTTTGATGAAGCTGCTGAGCTCGCTTATTTTGGTGCAAAAATTTTGCATCCCGCGTGTATTTGGCCTGCGCGTTCCTATAATATTCCTGTTAAGTTGTTGAACACGATGGAACCTGAAGCGGCCGGAACAACAATAAACCAGGCTGCATTAAGTGTGGGTGTAAAAGCTGTAGCTGCCAAAGACGGAATTATTGCTATCAATGTAAAAAGCAGCCGCATGTTATTGGCGTATGGTTTTCTCCGCAAAATTTTTGAAGTGTTTGAAAAATATAAAACATCTATTGATATGATCACAACCTCCGAGGTTGCCGTTTCTGTTACAATAGATGACTCTACAAATCTTCAGCAGATAATAAAAGAACTTGAACCATTGGGGACTGTTGACACCGATACAGATCAAAGCATTATATCAATTGTAGGCAATGAAATTGCTCAATCACAAGATATATTACAAAAATTATTCAATTCTTTAAATTCGGTTCCTGTAAGAATGGTGAGTTACGGGGGCAGTCATCATAACATATCACTACTTGTTCCTTCAAATTATAAGAAAACAGCCTTGCAATCAATCAATTCAGGGGTTTTTGGTCTTTAAAAATTGCAAGAGCATTAAATTGTCAAGTTAATATATAAAATAATAAAATGTTTACTTTATGAATTGATTCTTCAAAAAAATTCATCTTATTATTATTTTTTTATTTCTTTTGCACAAAACTACTTACTTATGGCAGCAACAAAACTTGAGTACATCTGGCTGGATGGTTATAAACCCACTCAAAGCCTTCGTAGCAAAACAAAAATTGAACATGATTTTAGTGGAAAATTAGAAGATTTACCAATGTGGAGCTTTGATGGCTCTTCTACAGAACAGGCGCCCGGTGGTTCTTCAGACTGTTTATTAAAACCTGTTTTTGTGGTTAGAGACCCACAAAGAAAAGAAGCTTACCTCGTAATGTGTGAAGTATTGAATGCAGATGGTACTCCTCATGAATCTAACGGCCGTGCTACCATTGAAGATGATGATAATGATTTCTGGTTTGGATTTGAACAGGAATATTTTTTATGGAATCCCGACACAAATAAACCATTAGGTTTTCCTGATGGCGGTTATCCTGGTCCCCAGGGTCCGTATTATTGTTCAGTAGGCGCTAAAAATGCATTCGGCAGAGATATAGTTGAAGAACATCTTGATGCTTGTCTTGAAGCAGGTCTTAATGTTGAAGGTATTAATTCAGAAGTTGCGGCCGGACAATGGGAATTTCAGATATTCTCAAAAGGTGCAAAAGGAGCAGGTGATCAAATATGGGTTGCCAGGTATTTACTGGAAAGAATTGGTGAAAAATATGGTGTTTCTGTTAACTGGCATTGTAAACCGCTTGGCGCTTTAGACTGGAATGGTTCCGGCATGCATGCTAATTTCTCAAACGGCACTTTACGTGATGCCGGCAGCAAAGAAATATTTGAAAAGGTTTGTGAAGCTTTTCGCCCATACATAAAAGAACATATTGCTGTTTATGGCGCTGACAACGAATTACGTTTAACAGGCAAGCATGAAACTGCGAGCATTCATGACTTCAGTTATGGTGTATCAGATCGTGGTGCTTCTATCCGTATTCCTATCAGCAGTGTACAACGCGGCTGGAAAGGCTATCTTGAAGATCGCCGTCCTAATTCAGCTGCAGATCCTTACAAAGTTGCAGCAAGGATTATCAAGACTGTAAAATCAGCTTAATTAAGTCTTCCGAAATAAAACTAAAAACCCCATCACTTGGGGTTTTTGCTTTTGTTGCTGTTAAGATAAAATATACATGCTAATAATTGAGTTGTATTTCTAATTTCATTTGCTTTGTAGAACAGCATAAAATTTCACACAATGTCTCTAAGATTTCAGGCTATCAACAATTTAAATGCATCTTCGTTGCTTGCGCAAAAGCCAGCATCACCTAAAATAACAGCCATATTTGGTGAAAATGTTTTTACATTAAAAACGGCACGCGAATTTTTAAGCGCAGAAGCTTTTAAAAGTTTAACCGCAAGCATTAAAGAATCAAAAAAAATAGACCGCACAGTTGCCAGCCAGATTGCATCAGGAATGCGTTCCTGGGCAGAAAGCAAAGGTGTAACACATTTCACTCATTGGTTTCAACCTTTAACCGGTTCTACTGCTGAAAAACACGATTCGTTCTTCACCATTAAAAGTGATGGCACACCTTTAGAAGAATTTGATAGTGCTGCATTAATTCAACAAGAGCCTGATGCTTCATCTTTTCCAAGTGGTGGATTAAGAGCCACTTTTGAAGCACGCGGTTATACAGCCTGGGATCCATCTTCCCCTGCTTTCATTATGGAAATTGGTGAAGGAAAAACATTGTGTATACCAACCATATTTGTATCATATACAGGTGAGTCACTCGATTATAAAGCGCCATTACTGAAAGCATTGGAAGCAATGAATAAGGCAGCAGTAGATGTATGTAATTATTTCGATAAAAATGTTTCGCGTGTTACGGCAACACTGGGTTGGGAACAGGAATATTTTGTTATAGATGAAGGACTCGCTAATGCCCGACCTGATCTGTTATTAATAGGAAGAACAGTTTTCGGCGCCTCGCCCGCAAAGGGCCAGCAATTGGAAGATCATTATTTTGGTTCTATTCCTGAACGTGTGTATGCTTTCATGCGCGATTTTGAACAGGAAGGTTATAAGCTCGGTATTCCTCTACGTACAAGGCATAACGAAGTGGCACCTTCCCAATTTGAGTGCGCACCTATTTTTGAAGACGTAAACCTTGCAGTTGATCATAATGTTCTGATGATGGATATTATGGACCGCGTTGCAAAAAGACATGGCTTGAAAGTACTGCTTCACGAAAAACCTTTTGCCGGAATAAATGGCAATGGCAAGCACAATAACTGGAGCATGGCAACAGATACCGGTGTTAATCTATTGGCTCCGGGTAAAACGCCTAAGACCAATCTTATGTTCCTTACTTTTTTTGTAAATACAATAAAAGCGGTTCATGATTATGCTGATATTTTGCGCGCTGCTATTGCTTCCGCATCAAACGATTACAGGCTTGGTGCAAATGAAGCTCCACCGGCAATCATATCAGTTTTCATCGGGGAATATCTAAATAATGTTTTGAATGATATTGAAACAAGAGTGGGCGATAAATTTGATGAACAGGATGAGGCTATTTTGAAGTTAGATCTTCATCGCAGCATACCTGAATTATTGCTCGATAATACCGATCGCAACCGCACCTCTCCTTTCGCATTCACCGGAAATAAATTTGAGTTTCGTGCTGTTGGTTCTTCTGCTAATTGCGCCAATGCAATGATTGCCTTAAATACAATAATAGCTGAAACATTAAAGAACTTTAAAAAAGATGTGGATGCTTTAATGGATAAAGGCGATAAAAAAGAAATCGCTATCATGCATGTTATTCAGAAATACATAACTGAAAGCAAAAAGATATTGTTTGAAGGTGATAATTATAGTGAAGAATGGCACCATGAAGCAGAGCGTCGCGGGTTACCTAATATTCCTGTAACGCCATTGGCTTTGGATGCGTTGGTTTCAAAAAAAGGAAAAGATTTATTTGAACACAATAAAGTTTACACCCATACCGAAGTCGAAGCGCGCCATGAAATAGAACTTGAAAAATATATAAAGAAAGTACAAATAGAAGCAAGAGTGATGGGTGATCTCGCCATCAATCATATTATTCCTTCTGCAGTTGAATACCAGAATGTGTTAGCTAAAAATATTCATGGTTTAAAAGAAGCAGGTTTGCCTGAAACATCTTATGCAGGCCAGATAGAAATTCTAAAACAAATTTCGAGGCATATACAGGAAGTTTACAGTAAGGTTAATGAAATGATAGAACACAGGAAGATAGCCAATAACATGACAGATACGAGAACAAAAGCTATTGCTTATTGCAATGATGTGAAGCAACGTTTTTTTGATGATATTCGCTACCACGCAGACAAGCTTGAAGCACTTGTAAATGATAATAACTGGACATTACCGAAATACAGGGAGCTTTTATTTTTGAGGTAGCATAACGTTATTAAAGTAAGAGCCGCTTCAAAAAAATGAGGCGGCTTTTACGTTTCAGAGTTTCAATGTTTCATTGTTTCAGCGTTATATTGGTTCGGCGTTATTTAAAATTTACTTTCAATATTGAAACATCTGAAACATTTAAACAGTGAAACTTTTAAACTGAAATCACATTTATGAAAGATAAAATTGCAATAATCGGAGGCGGCAATCTTGGTTCTGCCATTGCTGAAGGATTAATCAGCAGCAGGTTTGCGAAACCTCAGCATATCATTCTTACCAAAAGAAATATTTCAACGCTGCGCTCGCTGGAAGAACGCGGCGTAATGATAAGCAACAATAACGCTGAGGCTATTCAATATGCCAAATGGGTAATTCTTGCGGTAAAGCCCTTCCAGGTAAAAGATGTTTTGCAACAGTTAAAAGATCAGCTTGATCCTTTAAAACACCAGTTAATAAGTGTAATGACAGGCGTATGGATAAAAGACATACAGGAAATTATCGGCCCTGACTTTACTTTATTTCGCGCGATGCCGAATACTGCAATTGCTATTCGTGAAAGCATAACCTGCGTTTGCAGTCATGGCGCGAATGATGAACAATCACGTTTTGTAGCAGAGCTTTTCAGCCAGTTAGGTAAAGTTGTTTTTATAGAAGAAAAATTAATGGATGCTGCAACAGTGCTTGGTGCTTGCGGCACTGCTTATGCTATGCGTTACATACGCGCCAACATACAAGGTGGTATTGAGATTGGCTTTGATGCAGCCACAGCTTCTTTGATTGCTGCACAAACTGTAAAAGGAGCTGCTGAATTACTGCTTACAAAACATACACATCCTGAGCAGGAGATTGATAAGGTAACAACGCCAAAAGGCTGCACCATTGCAGGTTTGAATGAAATGGAACACCAGGGCTTTAGCTCATCCTTAATAAAAGGAGTTGTTACGAGTTACAAAAAGATCGTGAATGATATGTAATACAGTCGCAGCATGAGGTTTCTTGTTATAAGTAGTTTAAATCTTATTGCTTCTTCATCCATTCAATCGTTTTTTGTATGCCTTCTTTGTAAGAAGTAGGTGTGTAATTAAATGTCTTATTAAATTTTGATGAATCAAAAATGTAGTCATATTCGTTTTGATACAACATCTCATTCAACTCTTTCATCAATCCATTAAACAAAGCAAGAATTGAAATAATAAACTTAGGAATGGTTTGTACTTTATGTGGATTATTTGTAGCATCTGCGATCATATACACAAGATCATTTCCTGTTAATGCAGGTGATGCAGTTGGTGTGTGCCATGTTTGTCCGAAAGCTTCATCATGCTGCGATAAAATATATAAAGCTTCAGCTGCGTCTGTGGTGAAAGAATAAGAATGCAAAGTTTTACCAGTTACGAATAGTTGCGGTGTTTTATTTTTTAAAAGCTTGTCAAAAGCTAGTACTCCAACAACACTTTTTGCACCGGCACCCGGCCCATAAAAATCAGCAGCTCTTGCAATCAATGCTTTTATATTTCCTGCTTTCATTTCATTCAATAACATGTTGGCAATGGCTGCACGCATTTCGCCTTTTTTGCTAACAGGTTTAAATGGTGTTTCTTCTGTCATGGGGCCGTTTACTTTTCCATACATGTAAACATTATCAAAGAATATAAGTTTTGCATTAGTTGCTTTACATGCATCAATTGCATTCTGCATGATCTTTGGCCATTGCTCACGCCACACATCAATCTTATATTCTAAGCCGATCAACAAATAAACTATGCCTGAACCTTCGACTGCTTTTAATACCTGTTCATAATTTGTGGCATCGGCAGCGATTGTTTCTGTTCCTTCAACGGGTTTTGGTGTTCTTGATACCAGTCTTACTTTTTCATTGTGCTTTAATAATATGGGTAATAATTCGCTGGCAATACTGCCGTTGGCGCCAAGTATTGTATGTAGCATTAGTATGTTTTATTTTTTTATAGGGGTTAACCGATAGCCTGTTTTAAATCTTCAATAAGATCATCTGCATCTTCAATGCCGATGCTTAAACGTATGAGTGAATCTTTCAAACCATTTTTAATTCTTTCTTCTGTCGGAATAGAAGCATGCGTCATAGTTGCAGGATGATTGATCAAACTTTCAACACCACCTAGACTTTCAGCAAGTGATATAATTTTTGTTGATGATACCACACGCTTTAATGTTTCTGCATCATCATCTTTTAATTCAAAACTTATCATACCGCCAAAACCACGCATCTGTTTTTTTGCAACCGCATAGTTAGGATGGTCTTCAAATCCCGGCCAATATACTTTTGCAACTTTTGGATGATTGCGTAAGTAATGCGCAATCTTCTCTCCGTTCTCACAATGCCTTTGCATACGCACATGCAAAGTTTTTATTCCGCGCATAACCAGAAAACAATCCTGCGGGCCGGGAACTGCACCACAGCTTTTCTGAATGAAAAATAATTCATCGCGTAGCGATTGATCATTCATAACAAGGCAGCCTTGTATTACATCACTGTGGCCTCCGAGATATTTAGTAGATGAGTGCATAACAATATCTGCACCCAGATCAAGCGGGTTTTGAAGATAAGGTGAAGCAAAAGTGTTATCAACACAAACCATAATGTTGTGTTGTTTTGCAATTGCTGTTACTGCTTCAATATCTACAATATTCATCAACGGGTTTGTTGGCGTTTCAAGCCATATCAGTTTTGTATTTTGATTGACAGCAGTGCTTATGTTGTTCACATCATGCATATCAACATACCAGAATTTAATTCCAAACTTTGCAAACACTTTTGAGAATAAACGATAAGTGCCACCATACATATCATTCGCTGCAATTACTTCATCCCCGGGTTTTAATAATTTTATTACAGCATCTGTTGCTGCAACACCGCTGCTGAATACCAAACCATATTTACCATTCTCAATTGTTGCACATGCATTTTCCAAAGCTGTTCTTGTTGGATTTGATGCACGGGAATAATCATATCCTTTATGTACTTCAGGTGAAGATTGTACATACGTTGATGTTTGATAGATCGGCGTCATGATAGCGCCTGTTGAAGGATCAGGTTCCATACCTGCATGAACGAATTTGGTACCGCTTGTTCCTGAAACTTTTTTATAATCACTCATAAAAATTCTTATTTAAATTTTAATACCGCTTTATAGAATACGCAAAAGTATTGGTTGATTGTATAAATCATTCATTTTATGATTGCCATTCATCATTGCATTAACATAAGTTAACAAGTTGAAGTAACGATTTATTAATAGAGTATTTTACACGCTTTAGTAGTACAATTTGCCGCTTCAATATCTTTATTTTGCCATTCGTCAAAACGATCACTCTTCATCAAATATATATTAGCCCGGTTTCATAAACCAATAGTGTAGATACGCTTGGAATACGCCTGTCTGCTCACATAATTTCATGCAATCATTAACCGAAAAATGCATGTTATGAAACAAATAATTTTCTATGTGGCCGGTATGCTTATTACAAGTCTCGCAGTTGCCGCACCAACTTCAAAAGTTTTACAGGAATTCAAAAAAACATTTCCAAATGCAGAAAATGTAAAATGGAATGATGGCAGCGATGGCTATAGTGTAAGCTTTTATTCAAACGAATGTTTTGAAAAAGTACTCTATAATAAACAAGGTGATTTTGTTTGTTCATGGAGGTATAGCGATGGTAAAGAATTACCTACAAACATTGTAATGATGCTGAATAAAAAGTATGGCAGCGATTCTAAAATGGTCGGTGTTACTGAGCTTACTACACAGGAAAGCACAGAGTATAACATTAAATTTATAAAAGGATCAAAACTATATGCAATAGATGTTACGCCCGATGGTGACGTAACCAAAGAGCAGAAGTTTATAAACCAAGATACAAATGAGTAGAGCTGGTGATTGAGTATTTTCATTAATGGCTTTGTATGGAGCAAAGCCATTTTTTATTTGTCGAACCACTTAAGAAGCAAGTCGATTGAAAGCAAAGCTTTTCACTTCAGGAAAAAAAGTTTCATAGCATTCTTTTAAGTACTCATAATTTTTTTGAAAGCAATCAAACACGGAAATATCTTCAGTTAAATATTTTGCACGATACAATAAACCTTTGAAACTTTTTTCTATGCGCCATGCCGAACGATAATTATACAACCAGTTTTCCTGCTGCATATAGTGAAATGTGCGAATGAATTTTTCAGGTAAACCAGATTGATGCGCATCAAGTATTTCATACACAGATAAAGAAAATTTCAACAAAGATTCATCTGAAAATTCACTCGTATCAAGCGCCAGGAAATGATCATACACAATATCAACAAAGGCACCTGCATATAATCTCACTGCAGATTTAAAAACCTGTTTCGCTTTTTTTGTTGCTGCATGTTCATCAGTAAACGTATCAATGTTACGATGCAGCATTATACCTTTCTGAATGGTTTCAGGAAAATCAAAACGTTTGTTGCCTTTTACAAAATCGCTTATCATGTTGCCTACAACAACTTCAGGCTTATTAAAAGATAGGTATGCGTGCGCGAGATAATTCATACATAAAAGCTTCGGGCTATGAGCTGCGGGCTATGAGGTTTTGCTTATAGCGCATAGCTCTATGTTCATAATTTATTTTACATTTTCATTAAGCCAGTCTGTTATTGTTTGTAATGCAACGGGAGAGATAGTTTCTTCTAATTGACCGTATTCAGGAACTGTGCATTTGCTACATGTTTGAAATAAATGATTTAACCAGGGTAATTCCTTCGTTTCAAATGTTTTTGTTTTTCCTGCAACCAACGCTGATCTTACTGCAGGTAAATTTTGCGACGAAACCACCTGTATATCTCTGCTGCCATTCAATGCAAGCACTTTTACTTTTTTAAGTTTAACGAGATATTGTTGCGGATCGAAATTGATAAAATATTTAAACCACGGCGTTGATACAGCAGCATACGTTTCACGTATGTATTGCTGTAAATCGGTTGTTGAATAAAATCCGAGCTTATGTAAATCGATTGTATCTTCTTTCGATTGCCATGATTGCAAAATTTGTAAACCATTTTGCATTGCTGTTGATGAGTCTGCTGCATTGCTAAATGTTGAAATAAGCTGCGGATACATCTGCCTGCAACTTTCTGAAAACGCACTGTCAATTCCTGCTGAACGCATTACTGCTGCATTTTGTTCAGCCATAAGATCAATTATTTTAACACCCGGCGCAGCCATCAACACGATAAAATTTATATCCTTTCTTTGAGATGCAACCATCGGCGCTATCATTGCACCTTCACTATGGCCAAGCAAACCGACGTTGTTATTGTTAACTTCTTTTCGCGATTTTAAATATTCAACTGATGCATTCACATCATTGGCAAAATCAGCAGTAGTAGATGTTGCAAAATTCCCGGTACTGTTGCCCATGCCTCTGTCATCAACTCTTAACACAACAAAACCATCACGTGTAAGCGCATCAGCAAGCACTGCAAAAGGTTTATGATTAAATATAGTTTCATCTCTGTCCTGCTGGCCTGAACCTGTTATTAAAACAAGAGCGGGAAAAGGCCCGTTACCTGACGGGATAGTAATTGTACCACCGTATTGCAAACCATTACCACTGTACACAACTTCTTCGCTTCTGTAAGGAAATGGAGGCTTAGGTGTTTGCGGACGGTTTATTACTTGAGTAATAAACGGAGTATTTGTTCTGTGAAAATCAAGCGGAATATTTATTCCCTGGGTGAATGTTCCTGAAAGCGTAGAATCGTTCGTTAAAGTTCCCGTATAAG
This sequence comes from Bacteroidota bacterium, assembly GCA_013286425.1. Lineage (GTDB taxonomy): Bacteria > Bacteroidota > Bacteroidia > Chitinophagales > Chitinophagaceae > Parafilimonas. The sequence goes on along the minus strand of JABDFS010000072.1, from coordinate 9,180 downwards.
AAACCTTAAGCTTATTAATAGTGAATGTTAGCATGCTACCAGAAACAGCAGGTTTAACTGTAACCGCATCGCATACAATTCCCGAAGCATTTTGATCAGGACTATCAAGTTTGCCTGAATAATTTCCGTCCGGCGATTGTGTTACATGCAATACCAGCCTTAGCTGCCCGGTAACATTAAGCGTTCCATTCCATATGCCCGATAAATCTTTTTGTGCTTTTATATTGCTGATAAAAAAAATGCAAGCTACTATCAGTAAAAACTTCAGCTTCATATCTGTGTTTTTTTTGTTTGATTTTTATATAAGTTATACGAATAAATTACAGGTATAAGAACAAGAATAGCTAAAATTGCCATCCCTATATAACCTATCCATTTGCTATTTAACATTAGAGCAACAGCAGCAAAACATACGCCGCCAAAAAACCATAACCGTCCTGCAAGTTGGTGCGTTTTTTTCCAGTTGTCTTCATTTTCTAAAGTCCAAGGCAAACGTATCCCGGCAAAATAATTTGGTTTGATGTTATACATATTATTGCCCAGCAGTGCAAATAACAGGCCCATCGCTACGAAAACAAACTTCACAGTCATGCTTACATCGTTATGCGCTATTTCATAAATAAGCATGATACATATTGCAGATAAATATGTTGCTACATAAAAACCTATGCGTTGCATACGGTCTTTATTTTGCATGGCATATCTTTTAGGGTCTATCCTGTAAACATTTTTAATAACGAGATAAACAACAACGTTTAGAAAAATCAAAGCTATCATCAATACAAGAAAGTTGCTTTTACTTGTATAGCTGTCAACGTTTCCATTAATATCAAAATGTATAGGAACAGTTGGTGTCATTTGCTTCCATACAATAGCAAGGTAAGCGGCGGGAAGCAACATAATCACCCAAACTATCCTGCGTAAAATAGCATCCATATTATTTGGTTTTTTTTGGTTTAAACTGCATAAGCCATTTAAAAATTTCATCCATAACAGTTGTGTTGATGGAGTAATAAACAAACTGGCCTTCTTTTTTTGTTGTTACCAGTTGAGCTTGTTTTAAAAGATCAAGGTGATGGGAAATACTGGGGAAAGAAATATGAAACTGATCCGCGATCTCTCCTGCCGTAAGATCTTTTTTCTGCAGCATTTCGAGTATTTCTCTGCGTGTGGCGTCATTCAAAGCTTTGAACACAATATTCATTTCGATAATTGTATATTTAGACAAATATCTAAATATTATTCAAATCGCCAAAAGAAATTATAAAAAAATTTTTTGTTAAATAAAATAAATGCTTATGCTTCTCTGTAACAGAACTATAATTTGCACGAGCGATCTAACCCGGCAGCTGCAATCTTTTTTACATTAAAACCAGTTAACTGTTCAGAAATACAAACAGACTTATTTCTTTGGTTATAATTGGTTTTATAAACTGAAAACATTTTTATCCGTACTTATATAGAAATTTAAATAACTAAAATGAAAGTTTTGAGAAAAAGAACAACCTTGTCTTATGGCTCGCCCATAAAACGAAGAGATTTTTTAACCTATGTTGCGGCATCAGTTTCCATAGTTACCGTGGCGGCTGCATGTACAAAAAATGATAGTAGTAATAATGGCATTGACCTTGGAAGCGGAGACATTGGTATTCTGAATTATTCATATGCGCTTGCACAACTTGAAGCTGCTTTTTATACGCAGGTTATCAATACGCCTTACAGCAGCTTAACAGGCGACGAGCTTTCATTCATCACAGATATAAAAGGTCACGAAATTGCGCACCGTGAATTTTTGAAAGCTGCTTTAAGTACCAGCGCAATCCCACCGCTTGAATTTGATTTTACTTCAATAAATTTCGCAAACAGAAGCAATGTTTTAAATATTGCAAAAACTTTTGGAGATACAGCTGTAAGCGCTTATAATGGCGCAGGCCAGCTTTTAACCAGTGCTGATTATTTACTGATTGCAGGCAAGATCGTTTCGGTTGAAGCAAGACATGTTGCTTATATACGCGACCTTATTTCTTATGGGTCTTTTGCAGACAGCACTGCTGTTGACAGCAACGGGCTGGACATGCAACAGAAACCAACAGATGTTCTTGCAACGCTTGACCCCTACATTAAATCAAAACTTGATCCTTCTCACCTGCCTACACTTTAAAAAAGCACACTATGAATTTTAAGAATATTTTACACGAGATAGAAAAAGCTGACCCTGAAATTTATGACCGCATTGATAGCAGAAGAAAGGTAATGCACCGTTTTAAAGATCTTGGCGGAAAACTTGCACTAACTGCAATACCACTTGCGCTTGGAAGTATGTTGAATAAAGCTTATTCACAAACACCACCTCCTGCTATTGTTGATATTTTAAATTTTGCATTAACGCTTGAATACCTCGAGTCTGAATTTTATTCAACAGCACTTGGCGTACCAGGATTTATAAGCGATCCGGCAGAATTACCTGCATTTACTTTAATACAACAACATGAAGCTGATCATGTAAACTTTCTCACCACCACTATTACTTCATTAGGTGGAACACCTGTAACATCGCCTGAATTTGATTTTACAGGTAAAGGAACATTTCCCAATGTGTTTTCAAACTACCAGGTTTTTTTAGCCCTGGCACAAACTTTTGAAGACACAGGTATAAGAGCGTATAAAGGACAGGTTACAGGATTAATGTCGAACAAAACTGTTTTAACAGCAGCATTGCAGATACATTCTGTTGAAGGAAGACATGCTGCGCACGTGCGTTATATACGCAGGAAAACCGGCGCAAGCACAGACGAAAAACCATGGATAAATGGCAACGATACAAATGGAATCGGCAAACCGGTTGAAAGCACTTATGCAGGTGAAGATAATGTTGTACAGCTTGGTATTGCAGTACCAACATTGCCCGGTGTAAGCAACGGTGTTGCAACAGAAGCTTTTGATGAACCATTATCAATGGATGATGTAAATGCCATCATAAGCCAATATATTGTATAGAAATCTTTTTGTTACTAACTAATCGTAACACAAAAGACACAGATCAACTGTGTCTTTTTTTATTACATCATTCATGCGGGTAGAGAATATTCAGTTGTTCACGCACTGCATCCATGATCTTTACAACTTCAAGGCTGGCTTTATGTGGTATGATTGAGCTTTCAATTTTATTTTCATCAAGGCATTTTATTACTTCCTCTATTTCATACTGAAAGCCCCTGCCCTGCCATTTTGGAATATGATCAAACGAAGCCTCATCATTTATCCAAACATCAATTTTTTCAGGATGCTCTGTCCATGGCCTTTTAATACGTACCGTTCCTTTATCGCCGTATATCCATGCACCATTTTGTGTTTGTGTAATGATGGATGATTCAAGCATTGCGTATTTGCCTTTATCATATTTTAACATAATGCCGCATGTTTCATCAATATTATTTTCATTCACTTTTCCGCAGGCAAATATTTCTTTTGGAAAACCCAATGATAAATATCCGAGATACACTGCATACACACCAACATCAAGCAAAGAGCCACCACCTAATTCAGGATTGAAAAAACGATTGCTTTTATCTTTCTCTGCGATGAAACTCATATCTGCATGAATGTTCAGAATCTCTCCTATTGTTCCCAAATTAACTGTGTCAAAAAGATAATTGAAACTCGGAAGAAACCTTGTCCATAAACCTTCCAATAAAAAAGTATTGTTTTTTTTTGAAGCTTCAATAAGCGCAGCTACCTGTTTCGCATTTATCGCAAGCGGCTTTTCACACAAGACAGGAATTTTATTTTCAAGACAAAACAAAGCCTGCTCAAAATGCGACGGATGCGGTGTTGCTATATACACACAACCCGGTTTGTGTTTTGTTAACTCTGAAATATCATTTATTATATAACCACCGTAATTTTTTACAAACTCATTTGTATGTTCAATTTCATTACCAAGTACAGGCCCTACTTTGCATTCTTTGCTTTGCACATATTTCATATCCTGCGCAAATTCTTTTGCAATATTTCCAGGACCAATTATTCCCCACAGCATGATAAATAATTTAAGAAAGATTACTTCACTGCATCCAATGCTTCACCTTTAATCCACAAACTGATGTTGCGTGATTTAACAGGAAATATGGCAATACCATCATTATTGGTAACAACAGCATCAGCAAAACTTTCGGTAACATCAACAAATTTTCTATTAGCATTAAGGCCACCCAAATTCATTTCTTTAAACCCATCGTCGCCGTTTGATAGCACCACTACAAAACCTGCATTCCTGTTATCTTCTGTGCCTGAAACAAACCAGCTTATAACGTTTGGATGATCGAAATAATCACACTGTTCACCTTCAAATAAATTCTTTCTTATCATCAGCATTTTATAAAGGTTCGGCACAGGAGAAAGTTCTATATCATTGCCATTTACATTGTATGAAGCGCCATAATAACTGGGGTAAAACACACAGGGAATACCTTCCTGCCGCAGCAGCGTTAATGCATTTGCATGCGGTTTAAACCAGTAATCAACAAAAGATTCAAGCGCCTGCGTTGGTTGTGTATCATGATTGTCAACAAATGTTATGGCGCTTTGTGAACGTGCCTGCACAAGTGTATTATTAAATATATCGGAAAGGTTGTAATCTTTTCCACGTTGAGATGCATCAAAAAGATTATGGTGCAAAGCCACATCAAAAAGCTGTGCACGATCTTCCATTACGTCTAAATATTCAATAAGAAATTTAATATCGCTGCTCCAGTATTCAGCAATCGTAAAAAATTTCTTTTGAAAATTTTCATTCAGGTAGTCCAGCCATTCTTTATAAAACCTGGGTGAAATATGTTTTACTGCATCCAAACGAAGGCTGTCAATACCAAAAGTTTCAATGAACCATTTCCCCCAATACTTTAATTCTTCAACAACATTCGGGTTTCTGAATTCTATATCGGCACCAAGCAGGTAGTCATAATTTCCAAACTCATCGCCAATAACTTCATCCCATAAATCTCCATGCTCATTTAAAATTTTAAATATACACCTGCCATTTTCATCAGTGCATTCATCAACACCGGAGAATGCATGATAATCCCATACAAATTCTGAGTATTTTTTATTACGTCCCGGGAAATAAAATTTAGTGTTTACATCTTTTTCAAAAGGTTCTGATATCACTTTATTCCTGTCTTCATAATCAACTTTTTTTACCAATACCTTTTCTGTTTCATCAGCGCCGTTTTTATGATTGAGAACAATATCTCCCATTACACTCATATTGTTTTTGTGTAAAGCTTTTACTGCATTTATAAATTGATTTTTTGTTCCATATTTTGTTTTGACAGAACCTTTCTGATCAAATTCCCCCAGATCAAAAAGATCATATACATCATAACCAACACCATCTGAGCCGGCAGAAGATTTATATGGCGGGGGAAGCCAAACATCTGAAATACCAAGCCACTGTAAATGCGATGCCTGTTCTGCCACTTGTTTCCATAAAATACTTTTAGGTGTATACCAATGAAAGAATTGAAAAATTGTTTTACGCATAACTTATAACCCTGATCAAACTGTTTTTAATGTACCTTTAAAATCTCCGCAGTAAATAATCAGATGTTTTCTTTTTTACTAAAATCATACCATTAGCAAGGGCATATAATTTGCGGTATTATTTAATCAATAAAAACGATTGCCATGGTATTTGTAACTATTTCACCGAAACAGGCAGCCCAATATTCTCACCTGTGCAGCCAGTTAAAATGTATTGCTCAAAAAATGTACACCGCACGAAAATCAATTGAAGCAATTGCAAATGCAAGTTTTGATAAACCGTTTGCAAAATGTATGTATATGTTAATATCAGAATCGTTGCAGTGCGAGAATGAAATTCGTGCGCACATAGATTCTCTTAACTGTGGTAATCATGAAAGTGAATACCTGGAAGCAAAAAATAATTTGCCGATAAAAAACTCTGAAGACACAAATGTTATTTGCAAATATTTTGAAGATATCTATCTGAGTTCTTACAAGAAGTTATTAAAAGATAAACAACTGAGTACATCGCTAAAAAATCTTATACAAAATCATTTGCAGTCGTTTATGTGGATTCTTACGCAGGTAAAACTTTTTAATGATGTACAAACTACACCTAATTGATTTTTTTGGGGAAACAGTTTCTACACTATTTAATTAATTATGATTAATAGTATACTTCTTTTATTTAATATCAAAAGTTTATGAGATCGTTGTGGACAGGTTCAATAAGTTTCGGGCTTGTAAATATTCCCATCAAATTATACAGTGGTGTTCAATCAAGCAGCCTTGATCTTGACATGCTTGATAAAAAAGATCATTCAAATATTCAATTTAAAAGAGTAAATGAAAAAACAGGTAAAGAAGTTTCATGGGATAATATTGTAAAAGGTTATAAGATAAATAATCAATATGTGATATTGGGTGATGAAGATTTTAAAAAGGCAAGCCCTGAACAAACAAAAACAATTGATATTAATGAGTTTGTTGAATTGGAAGAAATTGATCCTATTTATTACGATTCATCTTATTATATAGAGCCTGAAAAAAATGGTGGCAAAGCATATGTGTTACTAAGAGATTCATTAAATAAATCAAAGAAGGCTGCGCTTGGAACTTTTGTTTTGCGCAATAAGGAAAATCTTTGTCTTATATCACCATCAGAAAAAATCCTGGTGTTGCATAAAATACGTTTTGCGGAAGAAGTAAGAAGCACAGAAGATATAAAAGTTACTGAATCAAAAGTAAGTGCGGCAGAAATACAAATGGCTACGAAACTTATTGATCAATTGACAGGTAAATTTGATATTTCAAAATATAAAGACACTTACACTGCAACACTCTTGAAATTTATTAACGCCAAAGCAAAAGGAAAAAAATTTGCTGCACCTAAAATGCATGTGGTTCATTCAAAAAGCAAAGACCTTATGTCTGAATTGAAGGCAAGTCTTTCACATGTAAAAAGAAAAGCATCTTAAACATTACTTATTAATTCCATCCGTTACTCCGACTAATTCCCAACATTAATCCACGCAGTTCTGCAAGACCGCGCATTCTTCCGATGCATGAATAACCGGGGTTTGTTTTTTTATTCATATCATCCAGCATAACATGTCCATGATCGGGACGAAAAGGAATTGATGTTTGGACCTGCTGTTGTATTTCAAGAATTTCTTTTACAACGTTATACATATCTGTATCACCGTTTAAATGGTCTGCTTCATAAAAATTTCCCAATGCATCACGTTTTGTATTTCGCAAATGCACAAAATGAATGCGCTTGTTCATGCGTTGTACTATTTCAACAAGATTGTTTTTTGCACCCGCACCAAAAGAGCCAGTACAAAAACAAAAACCATTTGCCTCATTATTTACAGACGATAAAATATATTCAACATCATTTATATTATTTACAACGCGCGGCAAACCCAAAACATCAAACGGCGGATCGTCGGGATGAATAGCCATCTTTATATTTTCTTCTTCAGCAACAGGCGTAATTTGCTCAAGAAAATATTTTAAATGTTCCCGCAATGTTGCATGATCAATATTTGCGTATGTGTCAAGGGCTGTTTGTAAATCATTAACTGTAACTTTTTTTTCACCCGGAAGGCCAAATAATATCATAAATGCAAGTTCATCTAATTGCTGTGGTGAATATTTTTTGAAACGTTTTTCTGCTTCGCTTATGATCTCTTTTGAATACGTTGCTTCAGCATTTTTTCTCTTCAGAATAAATATATCAAACACAGCAAGATCAAACCAGTTAAAGTACAAAGCACGCGAGCCATCTGGCATAATATAATCAAGATTGGTACGTGTCCAATCAGTGATCGGCATAAAATTATACGTAACGATGTTTATATTATTTACAGAAAGATTGCGCAACGTTTGCTGATATTGTTCAATATGTTTTTTATAATCGCCCGTTTGCGTTTTTATTGATTCATGCACGGTTATGCTTTCTACAACGCTCCATTTCAATCCTGATGCTTCAATAATGTTTTTTCGTTTTTTAATTTCTTCAACGCTCCATACATCGCCATGCGGAATATGATGCAATGCTGTTACAATGCCTGTTGCGCCTGTTTGTAAAATATCATTGAGCGTTACCGGGTCATCAGGACCAAACCAACGCCATGTTTGTTCTAACTGCATGAAAAATTATTTTTGTTTTGAGAGTTACTACACACCTGAATTTATATGAAAGCCACCATCAATGCAAACAACTTCGCCTGTTACAAATTTTGAAGCATCACTCAATAACCATATCAATGTGCCGCATAATTCTTCAGGCTTGCCAAATCTTTTGAATGGAGTATTCCTGATAACATTTTCACCACGTTCGGTATAGCTGCCATCTTCTTTTGTGAGGAGGTTTTTATTTTGATGTGTAAGAAAAAACCCTGGAGCTATTGCATTCACACGAATTGTATCGCCGTAGCGGTTAGCTGCTTCAACGCTCATCCATCTTGTGTAATTATCTATCGCGGCTTTTGCCATTGAATAACCCAATACGCGCGTGAGTGTTGTTTGTGATGCCATGGAAGAAATGTTTACAATACTTGCATTCTCTGAGTCTTTTAATGCATCGCCAAAAACAGAAACAGGCAACATGCTTCCAAATAAATTCAGATCAAAAGCTTTGCGCATACCATCCATATTAATATCAAAAATATCTGCGCCGGGCATTATAATACCTTCTGGAACATTACCGCCTGCAGCGTTAACCAAACCATCTATGCGCTGCCATTTATTTAAAATAATTTCTTTTGCTTTCAATAGGTCTTCTTTATACAAAACATCTGCTTTTATAAACATTGCTTGTTTGCCTTGCTGAGCCAAATTGCCCACCCTTTCATTCCCAACATCTTCATTTCTTCCAATCAAAACAACTTTTGCATCCATTGCTGCAACAGCATTAACAAATGCTTCACCCAAAACACCTGTTGCACCAGTGATAATAATTACTTTATTTGCAAGACTAAACAGCTTTAGCATAGCTAACTATTAAGAATATTTTTAAAATTAAAAATGCAAAGCTATCTACAATGGTTTTATCTTTTGGAGAATTATTAATAAGATTTTCGCCCGATACAAAAAGCAAGTGGCTCACAAATAATTCGCTTGATGTTTATATCGGTGGCCCTGCTTTTG
>JABDFS010000071.1 GCA_013286425.1 Bacteroidota bacterium | reverse complement strand
CGCGCCATTACATTTGCGCGAAATAAATTTAATGGCTGACCAGAATAACTACATTTTAGATGTTGATAATCTCAATATTTATTACGGCAATTTCCAGGCAGTAGATAACGTTTCCTTTCATGTGAAGCCGGGAGAAATTTTCGGTATGCTTGGCCCTAACGGCGCAGGCAAAACAAGTACGCTCAGCGCTATTGAAGGGCTCATCAAACCACATTCAGGCAATATTGTAGTTTCAGGGTATGATATCAAACAACAGCCATTGCACGCAAAGGCTTCAATGGGTGTACAGTTGCAGTCGACCAATTTTCAACCTGAGCTAACGGTTACCGAGATCATTCAATTGTTTGCAGGTATTTATGGTGTGGAACTGAATAACGATAAACTGCAAAGCATTTTAACCAATAATAACCTGCAGGAGTTTAAAGACAAAAAATTCGGCCAGCTTTCGGGTGGACAGCAACAACGGGTATCATTAAGTTTATGCGTGCTGCATGATCCGATATTGCTGCTGTTGGATGAACCCACCACAGGCCTTGATCCGCAATCGCGCAGGCAGTTATGGGAAAGAATGGAAGCGATGCGTGAAAGAGGCCACGGCATTTTATTAACCACGCATTCAATGGAAGAAGCAGAAGCGGTTTGTGACCGTATCGCTATTATTGATCACGGAAAAATAATTGCCATTGATGTGCCGCAAACACTGATAGATGAACACCGCAATGATCCTGAAGTGATCGCTGTATCAAGAAAAGGAAAAATAACTTTAGAAGATGTATTCATTGGTTTAACCGGGCGTGAAGTACGCGTTTAAAATGTATATATGCAAACAACAGTTCCAACCACATCAATCGTATTAAAATCTTTATTGCGCGCCGATCTTAAAACGCAATGGCGCAACCGTCGTGCGGTAGTGCTCAGTTTAATTGTACCGGTAGTTATTTTGTATACATGGAAACCGTTGGTGACAAACCATATGATCACCGGCGCTTCTGCATTGGCTTCATGCACTACAGTTGGATTGATGGCAATCGGCTTAATGGGCTATTCAAATTCGGTAGCAAGAGATAGGGATAAAGGTATTTTTTTGCGACTCCGCGTTGCGCCTTTGCCTGCGTGGACGATAATGATAAGCCGTTTGCTTGTACAATTACTGATGATTTTATTGGTAACCATTTTTGTGTTGATAGCCGGTTATTCTGTCGATAATATTTCCATACCTGCGGAAGGTTATATACTGGCATTTGTTGCTGCTATTATTGGCGCTGCTGTTTATCTTGCTATCGGGCAAGTGATAGTGGGGCTCATAAAAAACCCTGAAATAGTTAATGCTACTACAAGGCTGGTATATTTTGTTTTTATAATGACCGGTATGCTGGGGCAGTTTGGCCAGTTTGCAGATGTTGTGGAAAAATGTATTAAGTGGTCGCCTTACGGCACCGTACAAAATTTACTTGCTGCAAGCATGGACCCTTCAAAATGGACAAGCACCACTACAGAAGCATTATTGGTAACAATTGGCTATGCGCTTGTTTTATCAGCTATTGGTATAAAAAAATTTCAGTGGAGCAATAAATAATTGCAGTTCTACTTTCAAAATAATTTTAAAGAATAAAAATGCCTGGCCAACATTTTATCGGCATTGAAATAGGCGGTACGAAAGTCCAGTTGATACGTTCAAATGATGCTCTTGTTGCAGAGAAGCAAATCCTGGTAAACGTAAACAGGCTGAATAATTCGGAAGGTATTTTGCAGCAAATAAAAGATGCATTTGTAAAAATCAAAGAAGATAAGCCTGTTGCCGCAATCGGCGTTGGCTTTGGCGGACCCGTAAATTATAAAACGGGCAAAATAGCCACATCACATCAAATCAGCGGATGGAAAGATTTTGATCTGAAGCAATGGCTTCAATCATTATTAAACGTACCGGTATTTATTGATAACGATGCAAACGTTGCAGCATTGGGTGAAGCAACACAGGGTGCAGGCATGGATTATAATATTGTTTTCTATATGACTATCGGCAGTGGTATTGGTGGCGGATTAGTGATCAACAAAAAAATTTACCACGGAGCCTTTCCGGGCGAAGTTGAGATAGGGCACACCAGGCTTGATAAGCATAATAATACACTTGAATCTCTTTGTTCAGGCTGGGCTGTTGATAAAAAAATCAGGGAAGCAATTACTCAATACCCTCATAGTGAACTTGCAAAATTAGTTAGCACAGAAAATAAATCGGAAGCGACATTTCTTAAACACGCCCTTAATAAAAATGATATAACGGCCAAACAGATTTTACACGAAACTGCAGATAATATCGCATTTGCACTTTCACATGTTGTTCATCTTTTTCACCCGGAAATTATCATAATCGGTGGAGGCCTGTCTTTAACAGGCGAATATTTAATCAACGAAATACAGCTTGCATTACCTGCTTACATTATGCACGCTTTTCTTCCAATACCGCAAATAAAAACAGCTTTATTACAACAAGATGTGGTTCCGCTTGGAGCACTTGAATTGGCAAAGAGCAGTTTATATACCAGCCGGTAAAATATCAGGCATCCGCATCATATTTGTTAATGATTTTATTGCCTGCATGTTCACCAGTATTTTTGCACCGGATTGTACAATGAAGAAATTTTTAGCTACCATATTATGCTTTATCTATGTTGTTGCATCAAGCGGTGCTACTGTAAATTTTCATTACTGTATGGGAAAATTTACAGGCTGGGATATAGCGTTGCCTTCAAATGCTGGTTGTGATAACTGTGGCATGAGTAAAGAAAAGAAGCATGGGTGCTGTAATGATAAACATGCAACATTTGAATTAAAAAAGGACCAGCTTGCTTCAACAGCTAATGATGTTCCCGGTAATTATTTTATTAATATAACTCCACAATATTTTACGCCTGTAAATGCGTCAGCGATTTTAATTAACGATGATATAGCATCATCACACAGCCCGCCTTTAATACAACCTGTTTCAACGTTTGTACTTAATTGTGTTTTTCGCATCTGATAAACAGCAACCATTAACAATGCCTGCTATTTATTCAATCACGAAACACAATAACATGAAAATATTTTTTAGTTCACTGCTCTTTACCGTTTTTATCGCTAACCAGTTAAATGCGCAAAAGGATTCATCTATGCACATGCATCATGACATGAGTAACATGCATATGAATGATTCAATGCCGATGAATATGAGCGGTATGAACATGCCGATGGATAATATGTCTCATTCGTTTTCACGCAATCTTCCTATGAGCCGTAATGGTTCCGGTACAGGCTGGAGCCCTGATGCAGCGCCGATGTACGGGCAGATGTATCATTCAAAAAAATGGATGTACATGCTGCATTATAATCTCTTCATCCGTTACAACAAACAGGACTTAACCAATAAAGGTTCACGCGGAGATGCAATGTGGGATGCACCCAACTGGTTAATGTTTATGGGACAAAGACAGCTCGGTGAAAAAGGTTTATTCAGTTTCTCTGCAATGCTTTCCGCAGATGCAATTATAACCGGCCAGGAAGGTTATCCCTTGCTATTTCAAAGCGGTGAATCTGCACATGGTGTGCCGTTGGTTGACCGCCAGCATCCACATGATCTTTTCTCCGGGTTATCTGTTGCGTATTCGTATGCGCTTTCAAAGAAAGCTGATGTATTCGCGTATCTTGGTTATCCCGGTGAGCCTGCCCTGGGCCCGGTTGCCTTTATGCACCGTGCATCTGCTATGGATAACCCGGATGCACCGATCTCGCATCATTGGTTGGATGCAACACATATAACTTTTGGTGTTGCTACAGTTGGTGTGCGTTTAGGCGATTTCAAATTAGAAGGTTCTTCATTCACCGGTAGAGAGCCAGATGAAAACCGCTATGATTTTGATAAAGCAAGCTTTGATTCATGGAGCGGGAGGCTTTCATTTAATCCTTCAAAGAACTGGGCGCTGCAGGTTTCACAGGCGTTTATAAAAAGCCCTGAAGCATTGCATCCTGGTGAAAATGTAAACCGCACCACTGCATCAGCAGCATATAGCTTGCCTTTACGAAATGATAATTCATTCAATGCAACATTTGCCTGGGGAATGAACAAGATGAAAAATAATAATGGAGAAAACGCAGCTTTGATCGAAGCATCTTATCGTTATAAAAAACTGGCTTTGTATGGCAAGTATGAGTTTGTGCAGAAGTCGACTGAAGAATTGAATCTTGATGAAAATATTTATGGTGACGATTTGTTTAATGTGAATGCTTACACTATCGGCGCTAACTATGATCTGTTGCAAATACATAAAACAAAAATTGCATTAGGCACACATTTCACTTTCAATAATGAACCTTCAACATTGTATAGCCTGTACGGAAAAAATCCATCAGCATTTGAAGTGTATTTAAGAATATATCCATCGCAAATGAAGATGTGACAAGGTGAAAGGTGAATCGTCATATGTGAATAACACTTCTTATTATTGCTTTATTCTTTGGCAATATTTCCTTTTTGTTCGTTTCGTAGAAACGATTCGTTGGTAATTAAATCAACACAGGCACCAGGCGTTCCTTCGGAACGCTTCGTTTTCAAATAATAAATATATCTACCAACCAAATGTTCCTGGCGGAACAAACAAAATCTTATAAAAGGTCTAATAGTAACCTCCAATTATTCATGATTTATTTTTAAAACAATTTGTTTGAAATGATTGTTACAAGTGTTTAGCTTAGTTGCGCATTCAACAATGCATTATTATGCAGGCGACTATTTCATCTTATAAGAAGCAGGTTCTAATTCTTATTGCTGCAATCGGAATTTTAAGATTGATTGTTGCGTTCAATATTGATCTTGGGAATGATGAATCTTATTACTGGCTATACAGCCAGCATCTCAAATTAAATTACTTCGATCATCCGCCGATGATCGCTTACTGGATACGCATCTGTACACTCAATTTAAAGCTGCAGGATTATCCCGGATTTATAAGATTAAGCAGTGTGATCAGTTGTTGTGTTGCAACATGGTTCATGTATAAATGCGTTGCAACATTGCGTACTGAACGTGCGGGTTTTATTGCAGCCTGTTTATACAATGCGTCTTTTTATGCAGGTATTACTGCAGGTATTTATGCAATGCCCGATTCGCCGCAAATGATATTTCTTACAGCAGGTTTATACCTCGTTGTTTTGATCACACAAAATGAAAACAACTGGAAGTACTGGTTATTGTTTGGCGTTGTAAGCGGTCTTTGCATCATGAGTAAAATACATGGAATTTTTCTATGGATCGGTATTGGAGGTTATACATTATTTTATAAACGCAGATGGTTTAGTAATGCAAGGTTATACGCGGCGTTGATAATAGCTGTTGTTATTTGTTTACCTATTTTATCCTGGAACATCAAATACAATTTTGCAACGTTCAAATTCAACGGGCCGCGTATTGATATTGCAGACACCAAACACAACTGGATCTATTTCCGCAATGAAATCCTCGCTCAGATATTTTATACCAACCCTGTAAATTTTGTATGTATTGTGCTTGGGTTAATTGCGTTGATAAAACAAAAAATAGCACGCTTTCCTGCATTAACCATTTTCAATTTTACAGGCATTCCGCTTGCATGTATTTTAATTATTATTTCATTGTATAAGCCAACATTGGCGCATTGGAGTGGACCGGGTTATGTTTCGTTGCTGCCATTAGCCGCAGTATATATTGATGAAAGAATACAAAGAAAGCCGGTAAAGTTTGCAGGCTTAAGTTTAGGCCTTCATGTAATTGTATTGCTTGTTTGTGCATACATTGTAAATTATTCACCGATAAATTTTGGAGTGCCTTCGGGAAGATATTTGGGTATGACAGATCCATCTTTGGATATGTTTGAATGGAAGGAAGCAGGAGAAAAATTCGACAGCGTTTATTCCAGTTATCTCAATAGTGGAAAGATAACAAAACAAACGCCGATTGTTTGCGAAGAGTGGGGCGGTTCGCATGTGGAATATTATTTCTGCAGGCCGTTAAATATAAAAATGATCGGACTTGGGAATATAATGGATCTACATGAATATATGTGGCTGAATAATGAACGTAAAAATTCTGTAGATATGAGCCAGGCTTTTTGCGTGGTACCTTCAGATGAGTTTTATTATTACAAAAAATATTACACAGACTATTATAATTATTCGGATAGTGTAACTACAATTCATACGTATCGTTCAGGTACGCCAGCACATAATTTTTATATCTATCATCTTTCAGGATGGAAAGGAACAATACCGGTGATAAATTATTAGAATGTATTTGATGCAAGGCTATAATATCAACTCATTTGCGGGATCCCAAAACAGTTTTTCAAAATTAACCACTTTATCATTCTCTACTTTTATTTTTTCTTTCTCTAATCGCTTTTGCATTTCATCTGCAGCACCAAAATGTATTTTCCCACTCAACAAACCAACGCGATTTACTACACGATGAGCAGGTACTTTTGGTTTTGCATATACAGAAGCGCCCATCGCCCAACCTACCATTCTCGCACTCATTTTTGTACCGAGATAATTTGCAATTGCACCATAACTTGTAACACGCCCTTTGGGTATTTGTCGCGCAACATCCCAAACATTTTCAAAGAATGAATGGTTGCTGGTGATATCTTTTAAATGTTGTTTTGGCTGAGGTTTTGCTTTTGCCATGGTGAAGTTTTAATGTTTCAGCGTTTCAGAAGTTTCAACGTTTCATTATTCGTTGTTCACTTTTCGTTATTCATTTTTCTTTTCTCCAGCAACAAACTTCGCTTTGGTTCGGGAACCATTTTATAATCGTAAGGACAATTTACACAACCATTACCGCAACAATAACCGCGTTCCAGCAAATATTCTTTTGTAAATACAACAAGACCATCATTGTTGAAATAATAATCATCGTCTTCAGTCAGCCGCTTGTTCACGAAATAATGCTTTTAGTTGTTCATCTTTTTCTTTTGGAAAATCGCTGTTCAATTGAAAGGAAAGGTAATGCACTTTGTTGCTTTGTGCAATGTCTAAATTTTCGTAGTGTGTTTTTATTTTCAGCGCTTCGCTGATGTCAGCTTCTTTGTACAAATCATCTTTATCCTGCACAATTATTAGCTGATACAGATCAATAACTGCTTTAGTGAAATTATACAGATCAGGACTATCAGTTTTTAAATGAATGATGCCATCTTTCTGCAAAATATTTTTATAGAGCCGCAAAAATTTAGGATGCGTTAAACGTTTCTTCATTTTTGAAAAACGCAGTTGCGGATCAGGGAAAGTTATCCATATTTCGCTTACTTCATCAGCAGAAAAATAATCAGTGAGTTGATCAATCTGTGTTCGAAGAAAAGCAACATTATTCAAGCCTTCATTCAATGCAGTTTTAGCGCCTTTCCAGATGCGGTTGCCTTTTACATCAATGCCAATGAAATTTTTTTCAGGATATAATCTTCCCAGGCCAACAGCATACTCTCCTTTGCCGCATGCAAGTTCTAAAATAATTGGATGTTGATTGTTGAAGAATGCATGCCATTTACCCTGCATGTTTTCAGGATATTCCAACACATTTGGAAACGTTCTCAACTCTTCAAAACGAACTAATTTTTTTTGCGCCATACAAAAAAGCAATGATAATTTAATAAGCTCTGCAGGGCAAAGATATTAGTCTGATAACAATGGTGTGGAATATCGTTATCATGCAACACAAACTTCTTTATAGCTTAAAAAAATAAAACTATTTCTGTCCTGAAACAGGTGGCGGTGTTTTTTTATCTGCTGGTTTAGTATCTGTTTTAATTTGTTTTTTCGTTGTATCTGTAGAGCCTGCGGGATTTGCTGTAAGATTAACGAGCGGTCTTGATAATTGAGGATTTTTATTTGCCATGATATTTTTTGGTTTTGTTATTGGTGTGATGCTAAAACTATATCATAATCTTTATAAATGAAAATATCGTAAGCAGAAAACTCTGGTATAAAGAGATTTTTTGCGGGAGGGAAAATTTATACCAGAGTTTTTTGTTACCCGACCTGGATTCGAACCAAGACAATCAGAACCAGAATCTGAGGTACTACCGTTATACTATCGGGCAATTTTGGTGCGCAAATTTATACGATTTAATCTTTCACTGAAAATTATTAAGCAGAATTCTTTCAACTGCAGTGAGTGGTCATGGACCAGGTTCGCAACTATACTCCTGTGCTCAATTGAAATACTGAGGTTTATACTCTAAAAAAAGATTTCTTAAAATTTTATAAACTTTATTTTTACTACGCATGACGTCCACTCTACCTGCCAAAAAACGGCTGCGCGTTTTTCAACTGATCGCTGTAATTTTTTTAACGGTATCCGGCGGCCCGTACGGACTTGAACCTTTACTTACATATGCAGGCAATAACGGTGCTCTATTATTGTTGATCATAACACCGATTCTCTGGGATATTCCAACCATTTTTACGGTGCTTGAATTGAACAGCATGATGCCCGTTGAAGGCGGTTATTATCAATGGGTGAAACGAGCATTAGGTTTGCGCTTTGCATTTTATGAAGGATGGTGGACGTGGCTGTACACTTTTGTTGATCTTGCAATTTATCCTGTATTGTTTGTAGAATATGCTTCTTATTTTTTTCCAAACATCGAAGCTTATAAAATTCCGATCTGCTTAATTATTATCTGGGCTGGAGCAGGCTTAAATATTTTAGGTATTGTTCGCGTTGGTGATACTTCATTAATATTAGGGGCAACCGTAATACTTCCTTTTGTTGTTTTATTTATTACAGCATTTGCATCGCATAACGTATTATTTACTATGCCGCATGTTTCATTAAGCGGTTTGCATTTTTCATCATTAGGGCTGGCATTATTTACGGTGATGTGGAATTTTTGCGGATGGGATAATTCAATGACATATGCCGGCGAAGTGCATAAACCTGTGCGAACGTATATACGTTCAACCATTATTGCAGCGATACTTATTTTCATTTTATATATCTTAACTATCCTGGTATCGCAGGCAAGCGGTATTAATTATAATGTGCTGAATGATGAAGGCTTTCCTGCTGTTGGTTCGTTTATTGGTGGTAACTGGCTCGGCTCTTTAATTGCAGCCGGCGGCATGGCAAGTACGCTTGGTTTATTCTCTGCAGTATTATTATCTGTATCGCGGGTTCCAAAAGTGATGAGCGATGATAAATTACTGCCGCAAAAACTAAATACAGAACACCCAAAATTCAAAACACCTTATATATCCATTATTGTTTGCGCAGCCATTGTAAGCATTATGATCTTATGGACGTTTGCTGATCTTTTGATCATTGACATAACTTTATATGGCGCAGGATTGTTCCTCGAATTTTTATCATTGATCGCTTTAAGAAAGAAAATGGCAAATGCAAACCGTCCTTTCAAAATAAAATTAAACATAGCAGGTTTATGTGTGATGACGGTGATACCATTCGCTGTTTACATTATTGCTTTATCCGGAAGTTTCGCTGCAGGAAATTCTGATGCAGTTTTATTCGCGCTGCTTGCATTGGTAAGCGCCGAATTAATATGGCAACTCATTAAATGGTTTAATCCTTTTATCAAATCTGCAACTACTAATATAAATAGCTGATGAAAAAAATTGCTTTGCTGATCACACTGTTTATGTATACTGAATTGCACGCGCAAAAACCAACAGTAAACGCGCCTGTGCCTTCGCCTGCACAATTGCAATGGCAGCAAATGGATTTTTATATGTTCGTGCATTTCGGCCCAAACACATTCACAGATCTTGAATGGGGAAAAGGAACAGAGCCCGAAGATGTTTTTAATCCAACCAACCTGGATTGTGGGCAATGGTGCCGCATTGCAATAGCAGCCGGGGCAAAAGGCATTATCATCACTGCAAAACATCATGACGGTTTTTGTTTGTGGCCGAGTAAATATTCAACGCATACGGTTGCGCAAAGCAAATGGAGAAATGGCAAAGGCGATGTGTTGCGCGAGTTAAGTGACAGCTGTAAAAAATATGGTTTGAAAGTGGGCGTGTATTTATCGCCATGGGATCGCAATCATCCAAAGTATGGCACACCCGAATACAACGATGTTTTTATAAACATGATGAAAGAAGTGGTGAGTAATTACGGGCCTTTCTTTGAGTTCTGGTGGGATGGTGCGAATGGTGAAGGGCCGAATGGAAAGAAACAGGTGTACGACTGGCATCGCTTTGAACAAACAATAAGAACAATTGCACCAAATACGATTGTGTTCAGTGATATTGGCCCTGATGTGCGTTGGGTGGGAAATGAAAAAGGCATTGCGGGCGATCCGAATTGGAATTTGTTAGACACAGCAGGCTTTACGCGCGGTGCAGGTGCGCCTTCAACAGATACATTGAATCATGGAAATTTAAATGGTAAAAACTGGATTCCTGCAGAATGTGATGTAAGCATACGGCCCGGTTGGTTTTATCATAAAGAGGAAGACGATAAAGTAAAAACACCTGAAGAATTATTTCAATTGTATTTGAAATCTGTTGGCCGTGGTGCAAATTTATTATTGAATGTTCCGCCGGATAGAGAAGGTTTAATTGATGCGCATGATTCTGCAGCATTGGTTGGATTTAAGAAGTTGAGAGATGAGAGTTTTTATAAACCGATTGCAGATAAGAAATTTACTGAAGCTTCATCAACTTATACAATTGATCTGAATCAATCACAAAAAATAAATTGCGTTGTATTGAAAGAAAATATTGCAACAGGGCAAAAAATAAAATCGTTTACTGTTCAGTTAGTATCAGGCAACAAAGTTGTGAATGAATTACATGGAAATACAATTGGTAAAAAACGTATTCTCACTTTTCCTTCAACAAAAGCCGATTCAATTGTTATAAAAGTTAATGAAGCTAAAGCAACACCTTTATTAACTGACGTAAGTGCTTATTCAATTGATGAAAGTTTGATAGAAAAGGAATGATAAATTGGTTTTAATTCTCCGTAAAAGTTTTAATTTAGAAAGCAGTCTATAAACCTTAGTAGAAAGATATTAATATATACAATAACCTTATTACCTATAAAATGAAAATCGAATATAATAACATTTACGTTCATTTCATTTTCACAACACTGCATCGTAAACCCATTATTTTAGATAAATACAGAGAAAGAATTGAAAAATATATTACAGGTATTGTGAACAATAATGAATCACATTTATATGCTATCTATGCCAACTCTGAGCATATTCATTTTCTTATTTCCAAATCCCCAAAAGCTTCAGAAGAACGCATCGCAACCATCATTGCAGAAAGTTCACAAAAATTCATCAATGAAAATAAATTGTGTGTAGGTGAATTTGTATGGCAGGCATCTGCTTCAGTTTTTTCTGTATCGAAATCTGATGTTGATAAAGTTTGTAAATACATACTTAATCAGCCTGAACACCACCGCAAGGTTAGCTTTATGGAAGAATATGAAACATTTATAAAATTTTACCAAAGGACATTGCAACCGTTTGAAAAACTTCTAACCAAATAAGATAATAAGGTTTAATAAAATAAATACGACTTTTTCTACTAAGGTTTAAAAACATAAGCCTTAGCAGATCAACTCAATTAAACCTCATTAACAAACTAAATGAATAGCTAAAACATATTATTGATTACAGCCATCTCAACTTTTCTTAACCCACTTCATCACCATATATATCAAACAAAACACAGAAAGAAAAACTCCTTCATACAAAAATTCTTTTTCACTTAAATGTGCAAGCAGCCATACAATTACTGCAATAGCAAGCAATGGAATTGTAATACCACCCGGAATGCGAAATGTTTTCCCTGTATTTATTGAAGTCTTTTTCCTCAGTTTTATAGTTGATAAAACAACTCCCAGATATATCAGCAGCATTGATGCGCTTGAAATGATTATTAATTGTTGCAGTTGCCCTGATACAGAAATAACAAAACTTAAAAAAGCATAAATAAGAATTGCATACACCGGTGTTTGAAATTTTGGATGCACCGTTGAAAAGATTTTAGGCAACTGCCTGTTCCTTGCACCGGCATAGAGTATGCGTGGTATGGATAATATTTCACCACCAATGTACCCAAGCATTGATATGATAGTTGCAGCGAGAATTATAGTTGCACCTGCTTTACCAAATATGATCCCGGCTGCTGCTGCCAATGGTGCTGTTTTATTTTGAAGAATAGAGTTGCCCAGAACACCTTGTGTTATTAACTGTATAGCGATATATAAAATCAACACCAATAAAATACCAAAGAAGATGGCGCGGGGAATTGTTCTTTGAGGGTTTTTTATTTCACCGCCATTGGTTACGGGTGTTTCCATACCTATAAATGCAAAGAACAAAAGCAGTGACGCAGAACCAATACCAGTTAATGAAGGCATTGAAGTCCAGGCCAGATTTTTTATTGAAACAGCACTGAATCCTATCAACACAAATAATATTAAGGGTATTAGTTTTCCAAAAGCAGCTAACTCAATGAACCGGATACCATTTTTTACGCTTGTAATGTTGATGGTCGTCATTACACCAAATAACAGGGCAAAGAAAACAATACGAAAAAACTCACCGTCAGCAAACGGGGGTAATATCAGTTTTAATGTATCGAACAAACCATTTGCCACAGCAGCGTCAGCAAACACACAACTAAACCAAAACATATAATTCGCTAAAAAGCCCGCAAACGGACCGAACGCCGCTTCAATATAAGCATAGGCACCGCCGGTTACCGTAACCTTACTTCCTGCTTCTGCAAAACATAAAGCGATTAGAGAAATTAAAACACCGCAAAGTATGTATGCAATGATAGATGCTGAGCCAAGTGTTTCAGCGATCAATGCAGGCAATACAAAAATCCCTGTGCCGACAATGATATTCAAAATCGCCAGCGTGAGTGCACGCACGCCGATCTCTCTTCGTAAATTTTCTTTCTCTGAAATGGGACTATGTGATCGTGATTCTTCGCTTGTTGCAGATAGCATGGTACGTTTTATTATACCGCTTAAATGTAGAGATAAATTTTAATTGAGTAAGAGTATAGTTATGTTGTATTATTAGATCGATCTGTGTAACTCTGTGCATCAACTCCTATACCTCCGTGGTGAAAAAATTAACCACAGAGTACGTTGAGGCATTTCACAGAGTTACACAGAGTGTTTGATTCATTACCTTTTTATTTTAGTAAGTGCTGAATCTTTATGCGCTGCAACATGATCTGACTTATCGCTTTTTATTTCATACTGCGGATCATCTTTTGCTGCATGATGCGTGTAACCTTTATGATCAAAACCGGCGGTGTGAATTTTAATGATCGTTCCTGATACATGTCCGGCTTCAGAATTCCATGTTACATGATCGCCTACTTTAAATTTTCGTTTCATAGTTTGATTAATAACAAAAGTTGAACCATATAGGCACATAGATTCATAGTCAAACATAGGATGTAAAGAAAGGCAACTAAACCACAGAGAACACAAAGTGCTGCACAGAGTTTCGCTGAGTTCTATGCAACTCTGTGCATCGACTCTGTAGACTCTGTGGTTAAAACTTATATGAACCTATGTACCTGTGCGTCTATGTGTTTAAAAAATATTTTATTCTCCCTAACTTTATCCACTTCAACGTTTGCTGATGCGTGTGCTTCGAAACAAAAAAATCATTTTAATTGCTGCTGCTTTAATCATAGGTGCTACTGTGTTTATATTAAGCACGTCGCAGCAGCAAATAGATTACAACACGCAGGTAAAACCCATTCTCAATAAAAAATGTATCACCTGTCATGGTGGTGTGCGGCAACAAGGCAACTTTAGTGTGTTGTTTCGCGATTGGGCATTGAAGAAATGTAAAGATGGAAAATATGCTATCATTCCCGGCGATCCAAAAAGCAGCGAACTGATCCGCCGCATCAACCTGGATGATCCTGAAGACCGCATGCCTTATCATCATGACCCTTTATCAAAAGAAGAAAAAGACATTTTATACAACTGGATAAAGCAAGGTGCAAAATGGGGCACACACTGGGCTTATGTTCCTGTGCAAAAAACTGAAGTGCCAAAACCAAAACCATCTTTTTTTGGTTTGATCCCTGCAAAAAAAATTGATTGGGCAAAAAATGATATTGATTATTTCATTTACGATAAACTTCAACAAAATAAATTATCTCCATCACCGGAAGCAGATAAAGCAACATTATTAAGACGTGTTTCGCTTGATCTCACCGGCATGCCTGCTCCTGATGATATCGCACAACAATATCTGCATGATAATAGCGACAAGGCATATGAAAATTTAGTTGATTCATTGCTTGCTTCAAAACATTACGGTGAAAAGTGGACAGCCATGTGGCTTGATCTTGCCCGTTACGCAGATACGAAAGGTTATGAACGTGATGACAGCCGCAGTATCTGGAAATATCGTGACTGGCTGATCAATGCCTTCAACAATGATATGCCGTATGATAAATTCTTAACCGATCAGCTTGCGGGAGACTTGTTACCGAATGCAACTGATGATGATTTTATTGCCACAGCTTTTCACCGCAACACGATGACAAATGATGAAGGCGGAACGGATAATGAAGAATTCAGAACGGCTGCTGTTTTAGATCGTGTGAACACAACATGGCAGGCATTGATGGGAACAACATTCGCCTGTGTACAATGCCATGCGCATCCGTATGATCCGTTCAGGCATGAAGATTATTATAAGTTCATGGCGTTCTTTAATGATAGTCGCGATGAAGATACATATGCAGATTATCCTTTGCTGCGCGAATACAAAACCGGTGACAGTTTAAAAGTTTTACAGGTTACAAACTGGCTGCGTCAAAATGCGTCTGATGATGAAGCCAAACGTGTGTACACATTTTTAAAAACCTGGCAGCCAGCATACAACTCCATCCGTTCAGATAGTTTTACCAACAGCGAACTCAGCGATACCAAGTGGCTCATCTTCCGCAACCATGCAGTGGCGCGTTTAAAACATGTTGACCTTACCAATAAATCAGAACTTGTTTATCGTTATATCGGGATGGTGAAAGGTGGCACATGGTCAATTCATTTGGACGCTGCTGATGGAAAAATTATTGCAAACATTGGTGTTGACCCATCAAAAGGTTGGGCAATCAGGTGCCAGGCACTTTCAAAGTCTCTGACACCTATAACAGGTTACCATGACCTGTTCTTCACATATGAAAATCCCAATTTCACAAAGCCTGATGAAAGTGGTGTTATGTTCGACTGGTTTTATTTCACGCATGAACTGGATGGAAAAGATAAACCCGGTTATGCAGACATCAACAAAACCTATTGGAGTTTGCTTTGCAACGATTCTGTTGCAACAACACCGGTGATGATGGACAATCCAACGTACATGCATCGTGTAAGCAATGTCTTTGAAAAAGGAAACTGGCTGGTAAAAGGTGAAGCTGTACAACCCGATGTGCCGCATTCACTCAATCCTTTCCCGGCAAATGCACCGCGCAACCGTTTGGGTTTGGCTGAGTGGTTAACCAGCAAACAAAACCCGCTTACAGCAAGAACCATTGTTAACCGTTTATGGGAACAATTGTATGGAACCGGCATTGCGGAAACACTGGAAGACCTCGGCACACAAGGCATCGAGCCCACCAATAAGGACCTGCTGGATTATCTTTCATATCAATTGATGAATGAGTATAACTGGGGCTTGAAATCGTTGCTCAAAGAAATGGTGATGAGCGCTACCTATCGCGAAGACTCAAAAATTACGCAGGAAGCATTGCAAAAGGATCCGCAGGATAAGTTCCTTGAAAGAGCACCGCGCATACGTTTATCTGCAGAAGAGATACGCGACCAGGCTTTATGCATCAGTGGGTTGATGTGTACAAAAATGTATGGGCCGAGCGTGATGCCGTGGGAACCTGCAGGCATCTGGCAATCGCCCTGGAATGACCAAACCTGGGTTACCAGCAATGGTGATGACCAGTATCGCCGCACAGTGTATACTTACTGGAAACGCACCGCCGCCTACCCCAGCACGCTGATGTTTGATGGCGCAGACCGCGAAGTTTGTACGGCACGCCGCATACGCACCAACACACCTTTGCAGGCACTGGTAACGCTTAACGATTCTGTGTACCTCGATGCCGCAAGGCATTTTGCATGGCACCTGCAACAGCAGCAACCGAATGCGAATGTTGCGCAACTCATCAGCATGGGCTATACAAGCATGGTGTATAAACCTATTGAGCCTGCCAAACTTGCTGCGCTGCAAAATTTATACAACACTGCTTACGACCAATATAAAAATGATGCGGCTTCAACCTGCGAAATAGTTGGCGGAATGAATACACAAACCAATGCCTCTACTGCGGCGTTAATTGTTGTTGCCAATGCCCTGTTGAATTTAGATGAAGTGATTACGAAGAATTAGTAAGCCCCCGACCCCTAAAGGGGAGTAAAGAACGTCGTTATTATGAAAACGTATTATAAAAGTGATCGTTATTCCTCGCCTGATTATGAAAACAAAACACAAAATAGGATGGTCATTCCCGAACCCCGATCGGGAAATGCGAAGCATTCATTGAGACAATTGAAAAATAATTATACACGAGATAATCTCACAATTATGGATATGAGTCATTCTTCACTTACAACCTATAACTTAAAACTTATAACCTGAGTTGTGGGCTTTTCGCTTCAATTGGCATGGATTGTTTTGATTTAATAATATCACAAATACTGACATGTTTATTTGCGCTGATAATAACTTTTTTGCATATTTTGTATTTGCATCGTGATAAACCATCCCCTGTTTTTCTCCTTGTTATTTCCCTATCATTTATACTAAAAGACGCAGCAAAGACGAAGGATGAACGTACCTTGAACGTAACCTGATCGTGGCCGGGTAGCTGCTATTATATCGTATCTATGCCTTTGGCAGGGAGTTGCATGCTGTAGCCTGCAGCTTGCCTGTGGTTAAATGACTGTGTCTTGTCCTGTACTTTTTTAAGTAACTATTTCCTTATTCATTGTTATTGTCACTTCTTTGCCTTGATGCAAATAAATGCGAAGCATTCATCGAGACAAATAAAAAAATAAAAAATGCACGAGATAAAGTAACCAAACCTGCCTGCCGGCAGGCAGGGAAAAATCAAGGACGGCATGATCGCTCCGCGCATCCGTCCTTGCCGCGCCTCCCTCTGTGTAGCTGGTTTATTATTGCTGGCTTGTTTTAAAAACAACTTTTATTTATGGCAACTCTTTGCCTGTTACTTCAACCATTTATAGTTTGCAGCTACTATATACTTGCGTGTGTTTTTATGCGCTATCTTTAGGAACTAAACCCAATATATGGCAAGACTAACTAAGAACAGCCTTTTAAGCAACCTGACCGGGCACATAGGCAAATAAATAGTAATTAAACAGTACGGAGATAAAACAGTTGTAGGCGCTTACCCGGATATGCGAAATGTGAAACCAAGCGTATTACAAAAACTGAAACGTAACTGGTTTAAAGAAGCAGTTGCTTATGCACAGGCTATTAACCGTAACCCAATATTGAAAAAAGAATACCAGCAAAAAATTAAGAAAGGAAAAAGTGTTTACCATTATGCGATAAAGGAGTATTTGCAGCAGTTTAAGAAGAAAGAGAATTAAGTGTTGGGTTATGGGATCGCAGGTTAAACGTGTAAATTCTTTAGCTCTTCTTTGCCACAATGTTTCTTAGCCTGGGCTTATGCAACGAAAGGATATTGTGGTTTTAAAACGCAATGTCCCTGGCTAACACACTAAAGCAATTTAGGAGACATTCGAAGAAGGAAAGATACCTTCCAGCTACCTGCTCCATATCAAGTCCGTTAAATAACGGACTTGATATGGAGCAGGTAGCTCTTTGATATGATGCTGGTTCAATCTGCAATTCGCCGTAGGATGATTGGCAACATATGCTAAAAATAACGTGTGACCGGCTTAAGATTAATCAGAGATCGTCATTGTAAAGGAGCATTACAAGATCATTTTCTTTTACCTGAATCATTTATGCAACTGGGAAATTTCCGGAAATTGAAGCTGTGAAAAGCGTAGCCTTAATTCATATTGTAACAACAGACTTCAGTCTGTTGAAATCCTGCAATGTAAAATTAAGAGCCGTAGGCCCGGCACATATTTCTTAACCCGAACTCACGTTACTTTAGATTGTATCAGCCAATCTGCAATACTATGCAGGTCTTCTGTACCACGAACCAACGCACAAATGCTTCGTCGGGGGTATTCGCTTCTATACGGCAGCCAGTAAAGTTTTTTTAAAACGCAATGTCCCTGGCTAACACACTAAAGCAATTTAGGAGACATTCGAAGAAGGAAAACCGCAATGTCCTTCCTGCACACAAACCTATGCAAAGAGACATTTCGGGAAAGGAATTTGCAAACCGTCCAGTTCAGCTTCCTGTACCAGGTTGCGCAGCTCATAAATATCAGTAAAGGCTCCAGGTGATTTTATTTCTATATCAATAGTCATCCTGCTTTATTTTACCCGGCATTCCGCAGATGAATAGCCGGATTACTTTAGAAAGAGACTAAACTACAATTATTTTTCTTCTCTGCGCAGCCTCCTTACAAAGCCATTGTGTGTAAGCCGGGGGGCTTGCAGTTTCAATGCAGAAAGTATTTAAATAAAGCGATACCTGTAAAAAACAATACCTGAAAAGAAGTCCCTATCTGCAAGCATGCAGCTATTAAGGACGAAAACGTAATTTTTCAGGACCTTGCGTGAAAATAAGCTACCATTATGAGCAAAACACAATGGCCGCAACTTGATTATAAAGAGTGGAAGGATAGTTTAGATACCCTGGCATTATTTACACAAATTGTTGGAAAGATACGGTTACGGTCACTGCCCTGGCTCAACCATTCATGGCATGTAACATTGTATGTTTCACCACGGGGTTTAACCACTGGTGCCATGCAGTATGCTGATGGTATTTTTGAAATTGAGTTTGATTTTGTACAGCATGTATTGCTTGTTACCACCAGTACAGGCTTCCTGGAAAAGATGCCATTGCACTCAATCAGTGTTGCTCATTTCTATACAACGCTTTTTAATATACTGGATGAAGCAGGTATAGCAGTATCAATCTATCCTGTGCCCAACGAACTGGAAACCGCTATACCGTTTAAGCAGGATGATATACATAAAACGTATAATAAAGAGCAGGTACATACATATTGGCAGGCACTTGTACAGGTATATAAAGTATTTACAAGGTTTCGGACAGGTTTCCGCGGCAAAGGCAGCCCTGTGCATTTATTCTGGGGTGCATTTGATCTTGTTGTAACGCGGTTTTCCGGCAGGCCTGCACCGCCGCATCCGGGTGGTGCGCCGCACATGCCGTTGCGTGTAATGCAGGAAGCTTATTCGCATGAAGTAAGCAGTTGTGGTTTCTGGCCGGGCAATGATGCGTTTCCGCAGGCTGCTTTTTATTCTTATTGTTATCCCGCGCCGGCAGGCTTCAGTGAACAGGAGATTAAGCCAAAAGAAGCTTTTTACAATAAAGAAATGGGCGAATACTTTTTGTTGTATGATGTGGTAAGAACAAGTGCCGATCCTGCAGCAACCTTATTACAATTCCTGCAAACCACATATGAGGCGGCGGCAAATACCGGTGAATGGGACAGACCTGCACTGGAATGTGATCTTACTTCTTTTGAATACAGGTTTGTACTGTAACGCAGTCTTCGTGCAAAGCCAATGTGCGTGGTATAACCTGTTGCAGTTTGGCCTTCCCGGTTGTTTTAAGAATGCCATATAAAAGCAAGAATACCAGCGCTGGATTGAGACGCAGTAAAGCTTAAGGTGCGTGTACACCAAGCATACGCCTCAATCTTAAGACAGCACCTGGCATTGTTGCTTCATCAGCCACTCCATTTGAGCAGACTAAGATAACTATTTGCAGCTATTTTTTACGCACGCTTTTCTTTGCTGCTTTTTTAATTGTCTTCGTTGGCGCAGATTTTTTTGTTGCCGGTTTCTTTGCGGTCTTTTTCACGCTTGCTTTCTTCAGCGGTTTTTTCTTTGCTGCTTTTACGGGTTTCTTTTTTTCAATAAGGTGTTTTACGCCTTCTTTAATGGATTCAAAAGCTTCGCCTGCAAATTCAACTACATGATCTTTGCCTGCAACAATATCGTCTTTTATATGAGATGCTGTAGAGCTGACTTTTTCAAGTAATGTTTTCTTCTGAACTGATTTCTTTGCAATCTTTTTTTTCGCTGGCATAATTTGAAGTTTAAAATAAATGTAATCATTGTTGTGATGTCGTACTGAGAAATTCCCCGGCAACATCGTCCGCAAAATTTGTTTAAATATGAATTCCGGCAAAGTCGTATTTCCTCACTCTCCTGCCTTAACAAACGATGCACTAAACATTTCTTATATTAAGGGTATGATTTTAGCTGCTTAACAGTAAATAGAAAAATATGTCTCAAAAAAGCAAAAAACAATTTGGCGTTTGGATGGATTCACATCATGCAACTGTGGTTGGAAAACCGGATGCGGATGCAGAAAATTTTAGTGTACTTGGCCATGCAGAAAATGCGGGCGCTGATTTTAACACGAGTGAAAAAAATGCACATAATGATGAGAAAACATTACAGCATAAATTTTTTAAAGAAATACTTACCTACATGCAAAACGCTGAAGAAGTACATCTGACCGGTACCGGCACTTCGCAGGAACAGTTTATGCATTATATGGCAGCAACACCACAGTTTAAAAATACCACCACTAAAGAAAGTACTTCGAATAAAATGAGCGACGAAAATCTTACTGAATATATTGCTGCGAAATTTAATTAAACCGTTTATAGTTATAAGGCAAAGCCATCGCCCCGGTCAGCGGCAATACACGAACCATGACATTTTCATTACTTTGTAATACAAAGAATAAGTATGAGATTGTTTC
>JABDFS010000070.1 GCA_013286425.1 Bacteroidota bacterium | reverse complement strand
GGTAAATACCACGCCGCTGAAGAGTTTTGACACCTGGCTTATAGGGAACCTGTATTCTGTTTCCCAATACACAAAGTCAGGTCCTCTGAAACGGCCCAAAGTATAACCTCTTCCGCTACGGTTATAGGTATCGTAGGCTGTCCCCGGCATTTCAAGATAAGGCAGTTTACCCCATAAAACGTAACTGCCCCAATACCAGAAAGCCAGCACATGTTCAGGGTTTCGCTGCGAAAGGCTCCAGTATTTTCTGAATTCCGTGTATAACTGCCCTGCTTCCTGGGTGCTTCCAAGCAACTTAGTGTTATAACGGATATTAGCTTCGATATACATGCCTTTATAAGGCCTGTTTGGATGCTCTTTCGTATTATACTGAACGTTTGCTATTAAACCATTCACCAGGTATGTATTCGGATTAAACCCGTTAGCAACGCTATAACGGTAATGAGGGGTTGAATGGGTGCTGTCAAGTTTTTCGTCCGAGATATCATTGCGCATATCAAGGCTTATACCACCTCCGGCATAAAAGTTATTACCCAGGCTTCGGAAAGCTTTTTCAGTAAACCGGAAATAATTAAACCGTATAGGATAATTTACAGGAGGGTTTCGCTGGGCATCATCCCCAAGGCCATAATCATTTACATAATTGCGCATGTATTGCCAGTTGCCCTGGAAATTCCATTTGTTATCTGCAGTGAAAATGTTTGTTCTGAACCTTGCGATAAGAAGTTTTTTTGTAGTAACAGAAAAATCAAGTTGCGCAACAGAAAGATTGGTAGTAGCAGGATTGCCTTTATAAAAAGACCGCAAAAAGTTAATTCCTAACAGGAACCCAATACTTGGATTATATCCTATTGCGGGCAATACAGTTACCGTAGAATTTTTTTTAGTTGAATCACTCTTGGGCTTGGATTTAAACATGCTTTTTATTACATCCATCAGGTCTTTTTCTTTGGAAGAATCAAGCTGTTTGGAAGTATCTGCCGGATTGATTACAAATTGTTGTTCCTGCGCATGTACACATAAAGTAAGCAGCAGTAATATAGAGACAAGCAGCCCTTTTTGTTTCAAAGGTGGTATGTTTAAAAGTTTATATGCCTTATTTAAGAGCCGTTATATTGTTTGCAGGTACGTCTTTTACACAACGAAACCCTACATGATTGGAAGCCGAACTGATTTCGCCTTTCCCCCTGGTGCCAACCATATAACGGGTGCAATATTGATCGGTGCACAAAAATGAACCGCCTCTCTGTACTCTCTTTTTTTGATCCGGTTCAGCAGGATCATATGAACCTGACGGGCCTTGCGGATTCTTTGATACTGCATTTTCGCTGGCAAGTGTTTGATAATAATCAGGCTTATACCAATCGTTGCACCATTCCCATACATTACCAGCCATATCGTACAATCCATAAGCGTTAGATGGAAATTGTGCAACAGGTGCAATGCCTGCATATCCATCCGAACCTTCATCTTTTGAAGGAAATACACCTTCATAAATATTGGCCATCCATTTTCCGTTGGGCTTTAGCTGGTTGCCCCAGGTATACATCTCACCTGCTTTTCCGCCTCTCGCAGCAAACTCCCATTCTGCTTCGGTTGGTAATCTTTTGCCTGCCCATTTAGCATAAGCTTCGGCATCTTCCCATGATATATGCACAACAGGGTAATTATCTTTTCCATTTATATTACTGCCGGGTCCAAAAGGATGCTTCCAGTTAGCACCTTTCACATATCTCCACCAATCATAATGATTAGAAAGATCGGAAGTTGCAGTTGGTGTGAAAACCACAGAGCCTGCAACAAGGTTTTCAGGTGGTGCGCCTGGAAATTCTTCAGCAGTAGGTGTTCTTTCCGCAACAGTTACATAACCGGTCGCCTTAACAAAAGCCGCATACTCAGCATTGGTTACCTCCGTAGCATCCATAAAGAATCCGTTCACATATACGCGGTGTACTGGTCTCGCATCATTCATGGTTTCTTTGCCGCCATCTTCCATTGTTGCTGGATTTACATTGCCCATACTGAACTGACCGCCCGGTATCCAAACCATGCCATCAACGTTATAAGAAGGCTTATACTTATTTTCAAGTGTTGGGTTAAATTCTTTACCACCCTGGGCCATGTAGGTTACACTATCTGCTTTACTAAAACCCAAAACACTACAGGAAACCGCTCCGTCTATTTTTGCCTCCGCAACAGAAGCAATAGCCTTCGCATTAACTTCCTCAGAGGTAGTATTTTGATTGCATGCACCAGCCAGCACTAATACGTTAAGCAGCCCTAATAATCTTACATATCGCATAAAAAAAATTTTCATTCCGGTAAACAGGAATGTGTTTATGAGCCTTAGCAAACCAATAAATCAAGTTAGTACTCATTATGTTAGCCTGCGTTCTCCCATTCCTGTAATTCTTAATAATGACAATTGCTGGTGGGTGTTCACGCCAAATATCTTCAATTAAATTGAATTAGCATGTTATTGATGGAAAGGTTGAAAAAATAATTAACAATTAAGCCATTGACAGAGTTCTTTATACCAGATAAAACAGAAAAGATGTTTGGCTATATCTTATCTATGATTTTTCAATTTATGGCATTACTACAACAACAGGTAAGTACATTCCTGTTATACGCCAAAAACTTCTTTATACAGCGGTGATGCCAAAAGGTTTATTTCAAATATAGGCAACAATAAAAGCTTATCCTGAAACTTTAAATGCAACAAATTAACCGGTTACAAATACGCGGAGCCACAATTATAATGATAAGGATTTTAATGGGCAAAAAAGCCAAAGGCAAATTCCTCAACGGATATTCCCTGGGTATTGAATAACTATTATCAATATCAATTCAAATAGATACAAAAGAGGTATAAAATAAAGACTAAACATAAACAAATCCTCTCTTTGGTCTCTCTTTGGTCCCTCTTTTGTCCCTCTTTTGTCTCTTTTTAATAGGTTTTAAACAATAGCTTTGTTGATGCCCGGTAATTGCAAAGCGGGTTTAGTATAATTGCAGAACGCTATGGGAAACCGAAGGAAAGGTTTTGGATTGAGGGTAAATCTCATAACCGGCATTTACAATTATGATTTATATGAGTATTTCAATTAATGTAAAAGGTCTGATTATATTTACATGAATTATCAATATTGCACTTATGAAAAGAAATTATGCACTACTGCTTTTAATATTATTGCCTGCCTTACTTAATGCGCAAGCAAAATCAACTAAAACACAAGCCTGCGAATTTGAAAAGCTTTTCTCTTTAAAACCCGGGATGAATATGCCTGCAACGATAGCATTGTTGAACCAATATTCCAGAATTACGTTGTTGTCACAAACTGAAGAAAAAATAAAGCCCTATGCAAATGGCGGTGATTCTATTCTGCATCAGCTGGTAAGTTATCGGGTTGATTCAAGCCAATGCCTTCATGGAAGAAACAACCTGATAAAATTTGAATTTGCAGATGGCAAATTGTATAAAGCTTACATTGAAAGTTCTTATGGGAAAAATGAGTTTACTGATATGATGTCGAACTTCAATTTCCTGCATACAGAAATATTAAAGTCGTGGAAGTATGAAAAGCAAATAACCATTACCGGTGGCACATCGGGAATGGGATATATTTTTAATAAAACGCAGGATAAAAAAGTAAAGGTAGATATGTGCCAGCTTCAGTATATAAAAACTGATTCGCGCAATGTTGAAACTGAAATGTACAAGCTTGAAGTTTTGTGGGTAAACCTGAATAATACCAAGATGGAAAATTCAAGATATTAATTTAGGGCGATTCATTCTTTATCCCACTTTTACACCGAATAAAAAGCCAACCAATGCAGACATACACATTGCAAATGTTCCCCAGAAACAAATTCTGATTATTGATTTTCCGATGGCAGAGCCGCCTGCCTTTGCCGCAACAGCGCCCGAAAAAGCCAGGAAGATTATTGCGAACCCGTATTGAAAATATATCATTTGATTTAATGGTGCAAACAGCGCAACCAATAACGGCAATAAACCACCTGTTATAAATGAACAGGCAGAAGCAAACGCTGCCTGTAAAGGTTTGGGTTGGCTGATTTCGGTAATACCAAGTTCGTCTCTTGCATGGGTGCCCAGCGCATCATGATAGGTAAATTGTGTTGCCACTTCCAATGCCAGTTCTTTTGTTAATCCTCTCTGCTCATATATTTTGGCAAGTTCGCTCAACTCTACTTCAGGCATTATTTGCAGCTCTCTTTTTTCTCTTTCCAGGTCTGCAGTTTCAACATCTGACTGAGAACTAACAGAAACATATTCGCCTGCAGCCATTGACAAAGCGCCGGCAACCAATCCTGCAAGCGCTGCCAGTATTACCGGGTTTCTTGTGGTGCTTGCCGCTGCCACACCAATTGCCAAACTTGTAGTAGACAATATTCCATCATTCGCCCCTAAAACAGCTGCCCTTAGCCATCCGGTTCGATTGACGTAATGTTTTTCAAGCTCCATATTTATTTTGTTTAAATCCTGCGTTAGTGGTCTTAAAAAAAGTAGTTATCAAATGTAGCAAATAGCTGTGCAATGATTTACCGGCAATATCACTGATCAACATTATAAACTTTAAAAATAATGTTATGCATTTTTATGATTACCTAAATTGTGATAAAAAATTAATACTTGCACAGGTTAAGGATAAAAAATTTTTAATTTCATTGTGCAATTTTTGCGATGCTGACTATTAACACAAAGTGAATGCATCTTCCTACTTTATTTAATGCACCATGAAACTGACAGCCAAAAAATTTGTTCTCAAAACTTTAAAAATTACCGGTATCATACTCGGTAGTATTTTATTGTTGATGTTCCTGCTTCCTATGCTCTTTCCTGATTTTGTGGCTTCAAAAATTAAAACCTGGGCTAATGATGCCATTACTTCTGAATTAAATTTCTCCAAAGCAAGATTATCTTTCTTCAATCATTTTCCTTCACTCACTCTTACATTGTATGATGTAAGTTTAAAGGGCTCAAAACCGTTTGAAAAAGACACTTTGCTCAGCGCCAATGAAATTGCTTTAGGCATTGATCTTTCCACTGTTTTTTCAAGCAGGATAAAGATAGATGAGCTCTATCTCACCAAAGGAAATATCAATATTGAAGTGGATAAGAATGGTGCACCTAATTATAATATTTACCGCACAGATACTACCGTAAAAACAACAGCAGACAGCAGTACTGCACAATTAAAAATTGAACGCATCGGGATCGAACATTCAAACCTTGTGTATAGCGACCAGTCGCTGCCAATGCTGATAACTGCAAAAGAATTAAACTATACAGGAAAGGGAGATTTGAGCAAAGCCATTTTTGACCTGTATTCAAACGTAAGCGTAAACTCATTCGATCTTGATTACGACAGTACACATTTCATAGGATCAAAACAAGTGAAGGCCGATCTTATTACAAAGATCAATACCAACTCGCTTGCATTTTCTTTTGAAAAAAATGACCTGCACATTAATCAACTGCCGGTACAGTTCAAGGGAAAATTTGAGTTTCTGCAAAATGGCTACAGCATGGATTTCCGGATCATTTCTCATAACACAAACCTGCACGATGCTTTTACTGCGTTGCCGCCTCAATATCTTTCGTGGCTGGAAAAAACCGACGTTAAAGGCAACACTAATATGGATGCTTATTTAACGGGCAAATACATCGAATCGCAAAACATCATGCCCGATCTTGGTTTCACGATGCAGGTACGCAACGGTTATGTTGCTTATCAAAATGCACCAACGCCCATCAGCAATTTATTTTTAAATTTTGACACAAAACTTCCTTCGCTTAATACAGATAGTTTATATGTAAACATTGACTCCATTTTTTTTAATATGGATAAAGATTATTTCAGTTCAATCATACAGCTAAAAGATCTGAATAAGCCGCATGTGCATGCAAAACTTAATTCAGATATTGATCTTGAAAAATGGAACAAAGCCATGGGAATTGCTGCTGTTGACCTGAAAGGAAAATGTGCCATTCATTGTACTGCAGACGGAGATTACAATACTGCTGTTGTACACAGCGGTATTAGAAAAGTGGATACGGTTATTTCTTCCATCCCAAAATTTAATCTTACTGCATCGCTCACCAATGGCTATTTTAAATATGCTTCTTTACCACAAGCTGTAACTAACATCAGCTTTAATGTAAATGCTCTGTGTCCGGATAGCAATTATCATCATACAAAATTTGCCATTGATAATATCAGCGCCACTGCATTAACTAATTACATAAAAGGATATATACATTTGAGCGGTGAAAAAGATCTGCCCGTTGATGCTGATCTTAAAACTTCATTACGCTTAAATGAGATAAAACAATTTTACCCGATAGATAAAGACAGCATTGCTTTAAACGGCAATCTTAATATTGATGTTCAGTGCAAAGGCAAATACAATCCTGATAAAAAATTATTTCCTGTAACCAGTGCAAGCTTTGTTTTAAATGATGGAAGTATTCAAACAAAATATTATCCAAGGCCTGTTGAAAAAATACAGGCAAATGTTGTTGTAACCGGTACTTCCACTTCATTAAAAGATGTGCGGCTTGCAATGCAACCGGTATCGTTTGAATTTGAAGGGCAACCTTTTTTAATAAAGGCCGATCTGAAAAATTTTGACAATCTGAATTATGTTGTAAGCTCTAAAGGCGTAATAGATATCGGTAAAATTTATAAGGTGTTTGCCATAAAAGGATATAATGTAGATGGATTAATTAAAGCAGACCTTTCTTTAAAAGGCACGCAAAGCGATGCCACTGCAGGGCGTTTTAATAAACTATTCAATTCAGGAACTTTGAAAGTAGAGAACGTTGTATTGACAACCGATCTGTATCCTCAATCATTTTATATAAGCACAGGATTATTTCGTTTTGAGCAGGAGAAAATGTGGTTTGATGCATTTAAAGCGCGTTATGGCAAAACAGATATTTCAATGAAAGGATATCTAACTAATGTTTTCAATTATGCACTGAATAAAGGTGCACTGCAGGGAAATTTTGATTTTACTACACCAATTTTTTATGCTGATGAATTTATGGCTTATGCAGGCAGCAATTCTACTTCCAGCGCAACAACAACTACATCTTCAGCTGGGGTTGTAATGGTGCCTTCAGATCTTTCGCTGACATTGAATGCAAATGCAGCACAGGTAAGTTATAATGGCCTTAATATAAAAGATTTTAAAGGCCAGGTGATGACAGACAGCAGTAAACTCAAACTTAATCAAACAGGATTTACCATTATTGATGCGCCTGTTGTAATGGATGCAAGTTATCAAAGCTTGTCTCCTTTAAAAGCATATTTCACTTATCATATAAGTGCAAAAGATTTTGATGTAAACAAAGCATACAAAGAAATAAAAACCTTTCATGACCTCGCTCCTTCGGCTGCAAACGCGCAGGGAATTATTTCACTTGATTATACATTAAGCGGCAAGCTGAATGCAGACATGCAACCTGTTTATCCTTCATTAAAAGGTGGCGGCGTATTGTCTGTAAAAAATGTAAAGATGAAAGGCTTTAAGCTGATGAATGCAGTTAGCACAGCTACCGATAAATCAGATGTAAAAGACCCTGAGCTTTCTAAGGTTGACATCAAAACAACGATTAACAATAATATCATTACGATTGAGCGTACAAAAATGCGCGTGGCAGGTTTCAGGCCGCGTTTTGAAGGCCAGGTAAGTTTGGATGGCAAACTTGATCTTACAGGTCGACTTGGTTTGCCACCATTTGGTATTTTAGGTATTCCGTTTACAGTTACAGGTACACAGGCAAATCCGCAGGTTCATTTGCGCCGTAATAAAGACAGCGATAAAATTGAAGAAACAACAGAAGAACCTGATAAGGATAACTAATAACTCTTGTTATATCTATGGGCTGCTCCCGCTTTGACAAAGCCTCTTTTTCTTAACTAAGAACTTGTACTAAAATGCAAAGCCAATATGCACCAAATAACGGAATCCAACACTGGTTGTATTTAATACTCCGTGAGCATTAAACTCTTTATCAGCAAATACATAGTTCATTCCCGGGAATTTTTGTGAAAGCAATTGTTTAACCGCGTCTTGTAAATTTTGTCTTTCCTCGTCAGTAAGATCACCCTCTATTTTAGTTTTAAGATTATAACCAGAAACACCTGGTCCAATAAGCACCATATCGAGAGTTATTCTTTTCCAGAAAACAAACTGGTAACCTAACTCAGCGCCAGCTGTAAAAATGTTGAATTGTGTTTCTGTTGAAATAAGTTTTTGCGCTGAACCACTTTGCTGAAATTCCCAGTCATTGTTTCTGTCAAAATGATTGTAAGAAATATAAGGGCCAATATAAATACCATGAGGCGCGAAATACTTATTTTCTTTTGCCAGGTAAAAGCGGTAATCTGCTGAAACATTAAAACCGTTGTTTTTAAGATCTTTTTTGAGAGAAAAACTATCTGTATTGATAGACACTAATTTGGGTAAAGCCACTGTACCAAAATTCACAGAGAAGCTTTGATGAGGATTTACCACTCTTTCGTAACCAAATATTACATATTTACTAAACCCAAATAACAAGCCGCCTGAAAGATTGTAGCGTACAATATTTTTATATGAGTTCTTCCAGGTACTATCGGAAGTTAAATGTTGATTATAAGCAATGTTTGAATAAAGAAGTATCATCAGAACAATGATGCTTCTTAAAAATGTTTTTGATTTCATGGTGTTAAAGTTTATTGGTTATTTATTCAATTAACTGTTCACAGGCAGGCAAATCATTTTGCAAATCTCAATACTCACACATACATAAAACGCATTTGAGATTAATAAAGAAAATTTATCGGTTAAATCTAATCTTACAATTATTGTGATAGTGAAATTTTTGTAAAGTATCACATTAGATTATCGGGCAGAAATAAAGGCGCTTGTCTTTTTTTGCTTGCCTGTTCGTAACTGTAGGCAAATGATATCAACTGCGCTTCGCTGTAAGGAGTGCCCATAAAAGAAAATCCAAGCGGCAGGTTGTGCACCATTCCCATCGGAACGGTTATATGCGGATACCCGGCAATAGCTGCAGGCGTTGAAAAAGAAAAGCCGGTGTCGTAATCACCATTTATAAGATCGATGCAGCAGGCAAGTCCGTTGGTAACACCACATATAGCGTCGAGTTTATTATCGGCGATAAGGTCATCAATAATTAAACGCGAGGACAATGTTTTATTCAAAGCTTCTTTGTATTCACTGCTGTTGAGATCGCCTTTTGCCTGGCACATTTCTAATATCTCCTGCTTAAAAAAAGGCATGGCTGTGTTTTCATTTTTTTTGTTGAAGTCAATTACTTCCTGCAGCGATTTTACTTTAGCATTTGAGGTTGAAAGATATTTATTCACGCCGTCTTTAAACTCGTATTGCAACACGGTAAACTCAGCATCACTGAGATTACTCACTGCTTTTTTCAATTCTATTTCTACAATGGTTGCGCCTTGATTTTTTAATACATTAATAGCTTCTTTATACAATGCAACAATATCTGTGTTGCCGTCTAAAAAAGATTTTTCAATTCCGACCCGTTTATTTTTTAAAGCATTTACATCTAAAAAAACAGTGTAATCTTTTTGCACTTTACCCATACTGTTTTTTGTTACGGTATCTTCCTCATCAACCCCCGTCAAAGCACTCAATAATATAGCTGCATCTTTTACAGTACGTGCCATCGGGCCAGCTGTATCCTGTGTTGCTGATATTGGAATGATACCACTTCTGCTTAATAAACCTACTGTTGGTTTTATACCAACAATGCCATTAACTGCCGATGGTGAAACAACAGAACCATCTGTTTCTGTGCCGATGGCTACCACGCAAAGATTGGCCGCAACAGCTGCGCCCGAACCTGCACTTGAGCCCGAAGGGTTCCTGTTTAAAATATAAGGGCATTTTGTTTGCCTGCCGCGACTACTCCACCCGCTGCATGAACGCGTTGAACGAAAATTTGCCCATTCGCTTAAATTGGTTTTACCCAACAGCACCGCGCCGGATGCTCTTAACTGTTGTATAATAAAAGCATCTTTTGCAGCATGGTTTCCTTCCAATGCTGAAGTGCCGGCGGTGGTCATCATTTTATCGCCGGTATTAATATTATCTTTTACAAGCACAGGAATGCCATGCATTGGCCCGCGCACTTTACCCGCCTTGCGTTCTGCATCCATCTGTTCTGCGATTGATAAAGCATCCGGGTTAAGTTCGATAAGAGCATTCAGTACAGGCCCGTTTTTATCTATCGCCGCAATTTGTTTCAGGTACATATCTGTTATGCTGCGCGATGAATATTTTCCCGATTGCATTGCCTGTCGCAGTGCATCGATTGTTGTTTCATCAAGCGGGAAACTATTATCATTATTAAATGAATTTGCGTTTGCTTTTGTTGCAGGAATGACGTTGAAAATAGATGAAACAGCTAATCCCGCAGCAGATGAATTCCTTAAAAATTTTCTTCTTTGCATGGTGCAATAAAGGTAAAGTATATAAATGCATCATTACACGTATTGCGGCAGTAACAAGTATAATCCTGTTTATTCTTCAATGTACATTAAACGTATTTTCGCTTATAGCTAATACTGTCTGTTAACGCACAATCATGTTGAGGAAAAAACTCCGGAAATTATTATTCACCATTCTATGCTTATTGCCTGTTATTGTATGGGGCCAGAAAAAAGATTCTGTATTTCTGAGGAACGGACAAATATTGATCGGTGATATAAAGAATGTGAAATACGGAAAGATTACGATTGATGATGTTGACCTGAATATACTATCGGTGAAACTATATAAAGTAAAAACCATTAAATCAAGTCACCGTTTTAAAATAACTACAGATAATAAAGAGATCTATGTTGGAATATTAAACCAGGGCACGCGCAGCGGATGGACAAAAGTTGTATCTGACAGCGGCGAAATAACGGCGCTAAAAATAACCAGCATCAGTACAATGGTTTTTATTGAAAAACAATTTTTTAAAAGGCTGGATGGCAATATCGGCGCGGGTTTCAGCTTTACCAAATCAAGCGGCGTTGGCCAGGTAAATTTAAATTCAACCATAAGTTACGTAACCAAAGATTTTGAGAACCAGTTTACGGCGTCAACTATTGGCTCAATAGATTCTTCAAAGTATTCAAGAGATAATGAAAACGTAGAGCTCTTCAGCACTTATAACTTTAGTTCATCATGGCTTGCATCAGGCCTGCTGGCCTATCAAAGAAACCTTGAACTATCATTATCGCGCAGGTTCCAGGAATTGATCGGGGCCGGCAATAAACTTTTGGTAAGAAATAACCTTGAGTTGGTTGCGATAAGCGGCTTATCGTTCAACCAGGAAAAAAGTACCACAGGCGTTAAAAGCGGTGTGCTGCTTGAAGTGCCGGTGATGGTAAGGTTTAATTTTTTTAATTTCCAGCATCCGAATATACAGATATCAACTTCGCAAACACTTTATTTTGGGCTTACACAAAAAAGGGCGTATACGTTTCAACGGAAGTACAGATTTCAGCTGGGAGCTTGTACACAATTTTTCATTCACACTTAATTTCTATAACAACTTCGATAATCAACCTCCGTCTACTTCGCCAAGTAAAACAGACTTTGGTGTGGTGATGGGATTATCATATAAGTTTTGAAGGTGCATTTCAAATTTTCGCCAGTTTATGATCCTACCGTTCGGTGAGGCATCGCCAGCCATCTGCGAAGCAACGTTAAAGACACAGCGATACGGATTGTATGCAGCATTGCCGGAATTGGCTAAAATATTATATGAACAGGAAACTAAAGCTGCGTGGCGAATATGAAATACAGGTGGTTCCGGCTGCGGTTTGCCTGCCGGTACAGTGCAGGCAGACATGGCTTTGGCAGGGAGCATGGTCTCTATAAGGTCTCTATATGGTCTCTGTAAGGTCTCTGTAAGGTCTCTATATGATTACTATAAGGCTAGCGTGTTTTAATGGGAAAAGATTCAGGCAACCAGGTGATCAGCGGGTATGGCAATATACCGAAAGTTCATTTCAAATTTTTCTCCGGTGCAAAATTTTCCCGGCCGGTGATACACCTACACTTGCAGGTTCTACAGCCAGGTGGCGATACCCGTCTTGCAAAAATTTGAAATGCAGACAGTTTTGATGACAAACTATAAGCTTCAGTTTTATATTGCAGCATGAAATACTTTTTATTCATTCTCGGCATTGCATTTACACTGCAATCGTGTGCACAGCAAATCAACAACAGCGATACTTACGTAAAAGACAATTATATTAAGAAAGAATTTCGCATAACTATGCGTGATGGTGTGAAGCTTTTTACAAGTGTGTATATTCCGAAAGACACATCGAATCAATATCCGATCTTAATGGAACGCACACCCTATTCTGTTGCACCATATGGAGAAAATAATTACAAAAGAAGGCTTGGGCCAAACCCGCTTTTCATAAAAGAGAAATACATTTTTGTTTACCAGGATGTACGTGGCAGGCACATGAGCGAAGGGCAATTTCATGAAATGACACCTGCTATAGATAACAAAAAAGATAACACCGAAGTGGATGAAAGCAGTGACACTTATGATACTGTTGACTGGCTCTTAAAAAACATTCACAACAATAATGGCAAGGTTGGCATTTATGGAATTTCTTATCCCGGTTTTTATGCAACCGCTTCTCTGCCCAATGCGCATCCGGCAATAAAAGCAGTATCACCGCAGGCGCCCGTTACAGACGAATTTGATGGCGATGATGTGAATCATCGCGGCGCATTTTTTTTGATGGATAACTTCAGCTTTGAGAATTTTTTTGATGCGCCAAGAACCGGTCCGCGTGAAGAAAATCCGCCTGTAGATTCAACGCTTCGCATTGATGATGTATATGATTTTTATTTAAAGATGGGCGCGTTGCATAATTATAACGATATGTATTATCACAGCACAGCCAAAATATGGAATGAGTACCTGGAACATTCAACAAAAGATGCATACTGGCAGGCGAGAAATATTCGTCCGCATTTAACAAATGTAAAGCCTGCAACGCTTCTTGTGGGTGGATGGTTTGATGCGGAAGATATGTTTGGCGCATTGAATACTTACAAAGCAATCGAGCAACAAAATCCAACAAATGATAATCGTTTGGTGATGGCTCCATGGACGCATGGCGCATGGGAAAGAAACAACTGGAATCATTTTGCAGGTTATCAATTCGGACAAGATCTGAATGCAAAATTTCAGCAGATGGAATTTGATTTCTTTAATTATTATTTAAAGGATGAAGGGAAGTTTAATGCAGGCGAAGCAACCATTTTTGTTACGGGCAGCAATGAATGGAAGTCATTTAACGCATGGCCGCCGAAAGATTTGCAACAGCAAACGTGGTGGCTGAATAAAGACCATCAACTCTTGTTACAAAAAGCAACAACAGAAGGAAAAGATGATTATGTTTCTGATCCGGCAAACCCGGTTCCTTACATTGATAAACGCAGTGATGACAGAATAAATGAATACCTGGGCGCAGACCAAACCTTTGCATCAAAACGCAGCGATG
Organism: Bacteroidota bacterium; assembly: GCA_013286425.1. Classification (GTDB taxonomy): domain Bacteria; phylum Bacteroidota; class Bacteroidia; order Chitinophagales; family Chitinophagaceae; genus Parafilimonas. The sequence goes on along the minus strand of JABDFS010000070.1, from coordinate 7,779 downwards.
TATTGTATTACACAAGCGATGTGTTGCAAAATGATATGACTTTGCTTGGACCGATAAAAGCTGATTTATCTGTAAGCCTGAGCAACACTGACGCAGATTTTATTGTAAAGGTGATTGATGTTTTGCCTGACAGTAATAAAACAGAGCAATTGGTACGTGCGGAAGTTTTGCGCGGAAAATTCCGTAACAGTTTTGAAAAGCCTGAGCCTTTTGTTCCCAATCAGCCAACCAATATTAAGTTTGAACTGAATGATGTTGCGCATACTTTTTTAAAAGGCCATCGTGTAATGATACAAATTCAAAGCACCTGGTTTCCTCTTGTTGACAGGAACCCGCAGCAGTTCATCAATATTCCAACAGCAAAAGATGAAGATTATAAAAAAGAAACAATAACCATTTTGCATGATGATGCACATCCTTCATTCATAGAGGTTGGTGCGATGAATTTTAAATGATTGATTATATCTTTTATTTCCAATCCCATAACACAACATTCCATTCATCCAATGTATCTCTATAAGTATGTATTATTTTGAAGCCGATCTTTTCATGCGCATGGATTGAACACATGTTGCCGGTTGATATTTCTGTAACAATAAAATCAAAACTGTTTTCAAATAATTTTTTATGATGTTGATACAATAGCTGAAATACACTTTTTCCACGATAATTTTCATCAACACAAATTTGTCCCATCACATAAAACTTATATTGCTGTAATGATTTGCTTTTGTATTGCAATGTTGCAAGATGATGCATCATTGTATCAAGATCTTTATGAAAAACACTTGCTTCTTTTAAAGCAACGAGTGCATAACCAACAACAATATTTTTATCTTTTACAATAACGTGTGCGCACAGATCATTCATTTGTTTAAGCAATTGAAAAGAATATTCCCATGTAATAAACCCTTGCTGTTTTTGTTGTACTTCAGAAATTTTTGCACGCAGATTTTTATGTGAAAGCTGAGCGATCTGTTCAAGTTCATCATCCGTTGTAACAATAGTAGCTGTCATAAATAACATTTTCGTTATGCGCTGAAATCCTTACTGCCGTTTAATTTCAAGCGATTGATTACCTGGGGATTTTCCCATATGTAAATGCACAATTTCCCATTTTAATCACTCTGCACGGCTCTTAGTTTTGATACTTCAAAAAAATAACATGGTTATTTAAAGAAAGCCTTACACTTTAAAAGTACACTAAAGTAGTATTGATCCCTTCTTTAAAAAAACTGCTAAACTGGTTAAACCTAAAACGCACTTTTAAAAATTTCTAAAGTAATTAAACTGTACCTCTATGAAAATGTTTCATCTCGCTTTTGCATGCCTGGTGGTATGCACTATATGCAATGCACAACAAAATGATGCCACACATAAATACATTGACGCTGCGCAAAAAATGTATGTTGATAAAAATTATGCCGGCGCACTAAATACATTAGACAGTGCTTTAAAAACAATACCGCAGCCGGATGCTGATATTTTATACCGGAAGATACAGGTGCTTTCAAATCTCTATACAATAAACAATGATTATTCAAAATCACTTGAGTCTTCTATCAGCGGGTTTTTTAAAACAGCAGATAAATTTTCTTTTCCTGAAGATAAATATGCTGATGTTGCAAGAGTAAATGCTTTATTGCAGCAATTCAAAATAAAAGATAAAACCTTTGCTGATTCTGTTTCTTCCAATACTGCTTTTAAAGATCTGCAAACAAGCCAGGCACTTGCTGCAAGAATTGCATTCTATTTAAAAGAAAATCCGAATACATATTATCAAACTTCATTAACGCAATCTTTAAAACTGGCGAATGATGATATTAATACAAGCATTGCATACAGCAAAAGACAGGTTCAGGATAGCATCAACAGGCATTATCTTAAAAAGGCCGGGAAAAGTACCGGCATTTATTTCAGCTATGCTATGCCTAACGGAACATTCGCGCAGGAACATACATCTTTTAAAGATGCTCAGTCTGTGAAGAACTTCTTTAACGGTTCCGGTGATGCTGCAATGGGAGCAAAATTTGCGGCAGGTTTTTCTATCGGCGATATTATTATTCCCGCATACACTTCGCCTGCTTTTAGGTTTTCAATCGACTGGAATTTTATTGATGCAGAATATTCGCAGTTCGACTGGTCGAAAGATTCAATTGTTTCTCCCACCACATTACGTGTTATTAAAGCAGGCACGCGCATTGGCCCTTCCTTATCTTTCCTTATCAGGAAAAATATGAGTGTTGCTGTGTATTACAGTTTCAGGCCGGGTGTACAATTTGCGGTGGGTCCAATCGAATTTAATGATCCTAAATCATCTGATGAATCAGGAACTATAAAACCGGTAATTGGCAATTTTAATATGAGCTCTGAAATTGGTGCTAAATTCAGGATCGGGTTTTTCAACATCAATCCATTCTATCACTTCGCCAACCTGAAACTGAAATCAGGGATTTATGACACGCAAGACAATAAAATAAGCGATGCAGCCTGCAGCTATAAATTTAGTTACCTCGGAATAAGAATTGGTTTATAAACTGCCAACAAAATTGCACGTATGCGTAAATGGCTTTTTGCATCATTGAATGCAGTGTGTCTGATATTGCTTCAAATGCTTTATCTCAATTCAAATTGGGTTGCACCGGTTGAAGAAGATATTGTAGAGCTGCTCACGAAAATTGAAACTTATTTCTTTCATCCTTCAAAACCGGCTGATAAAATAATTTTCATTAACACTGCATATTCAGCAGCAATAACCAACTATAATGATTCAGAAAACAGCGGTACAATTTCAATAACAGACAGGCAAAAACTTGCAGCATTTTTTTCTTACCTCGCTGATCACAACAACCAGCATCAATATGTTTTATGCGATGTTCGTTTTACAGATTCATCTGCATCTGACAGTATTTTAAACAGTTCATTAAGCCGGTTAACAAAATATGTTTTACCAAAACATATTGATACTGCAACAAAGAGGCCTTTGATATCTGTTATAAGAGATACGCAAAGGCTTGCTTTAGCAGACTATGTTACTTACGGCAGTAATTTTTCAAAGATGATGTTATACGAAAAAGATCATGGCGCAAGCATTCCGCTGCGAATGTTCCAGGATATTCCTGAGACGAATAAAAAGCCTTATACATTTCATTACAGTTGGTTTGGATTGGTAAGCGGACTGCATTCTATACCCAATTCGATCTTTCCGCGATTTTATTATACCGGTGAAGATTTACATAAACACCAGGTCAGTTTAAATAATGTTCTTAATATGATAGGTCAGATCAAAGGCAAAGAAGCAAGCGATCAGCTATACAATTCAATTTTTAAAGGAAGCATTATTGCAATAGGGAATTTTAATGATGATATCCAGCCAACAGCAATTGGATATTTACCAGGCACACTTTTACTGTTGAACAGCTATCTCACATTAAAACATAAATATGATGTGTTCAGTATTTGGTATTTATTATTCCTGTTTGTATGTTTTACATTAATAAGTTATTATGTATTTCATCACAAGCTTTTACAGGCACGCTTTACAAGTGTAAACAATCATCGTATCATTCAATACTGTTTTAAGAAAGACAGGCTGTTCTTTGTCTTGATGCTGGTAAGTATTACCGGCGATTTATGTTTTGGAATCCGTTCAACTATCCTGCTGCTCACTCTTTATTTTTTATTTCTTGAACATGGCAAAAACATTTTCCATTTCATCAAAAACTTTTTTGTATGAGAATCATTTTATTCTTTTCAATAGTATTAACGGCAACAACATTAAATGCCCAAACAAAAGCAGTGTATTATGTTACTTCTGTTATAGGTAATGTAACACGTTCAGATAAACATGCATTGGCCATTGGTGATACAGTAATGGATGTAAATAAAATAACTGTATATGATAATGCTGTGATTAATTTATTTAATGCAGATTCAGGCAGTATGCAACTGCATTCAAAAAATACAAGCCACAGTGAAAGCTTATTAACTGAATTGTGCGATTTGTTCAAAGCAAAATCATCAAGAATAAGTTTGAGTTCAAGAGGTGATTGTGACGGAGGCACTTTTGATGATTGCCTGAAAATTGATACATCGATCAATGCAAATTTATTGATGATAGACAGCCTTTTGTTTCCGCAACCTATAAACAGTAATAATAATACACAAACGACAAGCACTTTTTTTCTTCAATGGAAATGTAATGGAAAGATCATTAATAAAATAGTTGCGTGCAACAACGGGCATATTTGCATAAAACCCTGCGATCTGGTTTGCGACAGCATAAACTACAATAATTCTTACGGCGATATTACGCTCGGCGCCATTAAAAGTTCTCAGCAGGGAAAAGGTTATGAAAAACTGGGCTCATTTCAAATCTGCTGCACTACAACTGCATTCATCAACCAATATTATTTAAGCCTTCAGCAATTGATGAAAGACAAATCGGCTAAAGAAATCTTTTCAAGATTTTACACTGAGCTCTATGTTTTTTATGGAAGGCCTGACTTATGTAATCTAAAAAATATCGTTCACTATACCGATTAAAAGCTGAGCTATGAAATTGCGTTTACAATTATATGTCTTTATACTTGGATTAATACTCCCGCTTCGCAACATTTACTGCCAGGAATCACTGTCTCCGGATGACGAACAAAGATTTGCATATGCAAAAGATCATTTGTATGCTGATGGCAAGTATATGCAGGCAATAGATTATTGTTCTGCTATTTTAGACCGCAGGCATAATGCGGCAGTGTTTGAGTTGCGCGCTAAATGTTACCGCGCAAGCGGTGATTATGCTGATGCAGTAAAAGACTATACAGAAGCATTACAGGGTGACAGAAGTGCAGTGGTGTATGAAGATCGCGGCATGAGCAATTTTTGTATTGAGGATTATGGCCAGGCAGTGCAGGACCTTACAGAAGCCATACGGCTATCATTGCTGGAAGACCCTAACATGGCAGCTTATGATTTTTTGTTGTATGAAGCACGCGGCCGTACTTATTTGCAGTTAGGACAATATAGCGATGCAATATCTGATCTGACTGTTGCATCAGATAATGGAAGCGCCTCAGCATCTATAGAAATCCTCTCACCCATGTTGCATAATAACATGCTGGATGATATAAAAGATTTTACAACGCGGCTTTTAAAACCACAGGCAAATGGCTCATCACTGATAACAGATTCATCATTGAAAAATTATGTTACTGCTTTGTATGTGTTAAGCTCAAATCATGATGCAGTAATTGCATGCAGTTATATTGACGATGCAATCAATCAATATGAGGGTTTCCAAAAAAGCTGTTACAAATCTCTGATCAGCGATATGCATTATGCAAAAGCGTGCATCAATCAAATGGCAGGCAATGATAGTTTGGCATATGCTTTTTATACGAAAGCTTTTAATTCAAACAGCAGACAGGAAGATATCAAATCAAAAATTGATGTGCTTAAAGTTAAGTTGGGAATTGACGTTATACCTCCATCAATAACATTAGTGAATCCTGTTCCTGATCCGCTTAAAAAAAAAATGATTGAAGTTGCAACAGGCACTATTGACCTCTATGGTAAAGTGCAGGATTCATCGGGCGTGGCATCATTAACGGTGAATGATAAAACCATCTCCAAAATAGAAGAAGACGGAACTTTTATTGCTTCTCTTGATCTTGAACCCGGCATCAACAATGTTACCATCAATGCAACGGATAAGTTTGAAAACAAATCAACCAAAACAATAAAAATTAATCTGGTTGAGCCAACAGATTCTTCGCAGCAGGAAGATGTTGCTGCAATTCCTGAGTTGTTTACTTATGCAAACTATTATGCTGTATTGATCGGCGAAAAAGATTATACCGATGCAGGCTTCCAGGATTTGCAAAGTCCTGCAAGCGATGCGCTCGATCTTAAAAAAATCCTTTCAACTTATTATCAATTCGACCCCGCACATATAACAACGCTTATTAATTCATCCCGAACAAATATTCTTGATACATTAACCAGCATTGCATCAGGCCTGACGCAGGATGATAACCTTCTTATTTTCTATGCCGGGCATGGTGCTGTAAAAAGATTGGGAACGAAGGTTATTGGTGGTTATGTTATTCCTTCTGATGCAAAGAAGGACAGCTACGCCACTTACATAAAATCTGATGATCTAAAAGAAACGATTGAAACATCCGAAGCAAAACATATCCTGTTTATTGTTGATGCCTGTTTTGCCGGCACTTTATTCAGAGGCACCATGGATGAGGCGCCCAAAAGCATTCAGAATTTATACAAGCAAACAAGCCGGCAAATGATCAGCAGCGGCAATGTAGAAGAAGTTCCGGATAATGGCCAGTTCATTAAAAACCTTAAAGAATATCTTACTGAAAATAAAAATCCTTTTTTCAGCTCGCTCGACTTATATAATTTTTTAGTAAAAAATGATGATACAACAACCCCACAAAGAGGCACTATTGCAGACCTTGGCGATACCGGCGGTGATTTCATTTTTGCAAAAAAATAAAATCCAGGCACTTGCTAATGAAACTTTCAATTCGTGAAAAAGAAATACTCGACCTGCTAATCAAGAGAAAAATAAACAAAGAAATTGCGTCTACATTTTTCATTTCAGAAGAAACAGTAAAGAAGCATTTAAAAAATGTTTATCGGAAACTCGGAGTAAGAAATCGCATCGAAGCAACATTAAAGCTTTATAAATTCAGATAAAAAAAACTGCTTCGAGGTAGCTCTTTTGTGTATTGTTTGCTGTTTACTTTGTTTGCAAAAAGTTATACTTGTTTTAACGAACATCTGTTCGTGGCAAATAAAAAAATTTTAACGCGATAATATTTCAAACATCATTAATTTTACGCCCTCAAAAAAATTATTGGTTCACAATTTATCTTGAACTGAAATTGAAAAGAAACTCACTACATAGCAACGGATCTCCTCCTTATCATCTAACGATGAGTGTTGTTGTATTGCCAAACCCATTTTGTTTCCGGCCGGTTCGACGACCGAGGATTTAATCTTCAGGCATGCATTTTCCAAATGCCCCACGCGTAAGCCTGCGTGCACACAATCATCTCTTATTATTTAAGTAAACAAAGTGGAACAAAATCAAAATATAATAGTGCGTATTGCCAACAGTGGCGATGCAGATTTTGCAGAGATCATTACCAATGAAATGGAAGAATCGGCAAAAGCAAGAGGAACAGGTATTGCCAAACGCAGCATTTCTTATATCATTGAAAAAATGATAGAAGACAAAGCTGTTATTGCTTTAACAACCGATAATGTTTGGGTGGGCTTTTGTTATATAGAAGAATGGAGTCACGGCGAATTTGTTGCCAACAGCGGCTTGATTGTTTCGCCTGCTTTCAGAAAAACCGGTGTTGCAAAACAGATCAAGAAAAAAATATTTGAACTGTCAAGGCAGAAATATCCTACCGCAAAAATCTTTGGCTTAACAACCGGTTTGGCTGTAATGAAAATTAACAGTGACCTCGGTTATGAACCGGTAACTTACAGCGAGCTTACACAGGACGAAACATTTTGGGCAGGTTGTAAAAGCTGTGTGAATTACGAAACATTAATGAGCAAGGATCGCAAGAATTGTTTTTGCACAGCCATGCTGTACGATCCGGCAGATCATTACGAGCCTGAAGAAACCAAAGATCACTTCGACAAAAAAAGCAAAGTGTATGAGCGCCTCATGCGCATTAAACAAATTGCTTTTGGCAATGCTTTTAAAAAAGATAAACCAAAAGAAGAAAAGAAGCGACGTTCATT
>JABDFS010000069.1:258-21409 GCA_013286425.1 Bacteroidota bacterium | reverse complement strand
GTTTAAGTTGATGGATCTTATTGGAATGGATGTAAATTATTCGGTAAGCAATATTGTGTGGGAAGCATTAGGCAAACCCGAAAGACTTAAGCCATCAGACATACAAAAAAATAAAGTTGAATCAAATGAACTTGGGAGAAAAACAGGGAAAGGATTTTATAAGTATTAGCCCAGCCCGATAAGGGTTTATATATGCTGCATGATACAGGAAAAAAACTCACCAACAAATAATAAAACGATTTTCATCACAGGTGCAACAGGCCTGTTAGGTTCGTGTCTTATAAAAGAATTGGCAAAGCTTGATATACACATCAAAGCTTTGTATAGAAATCAAATTTCTTTCACACACGAAAAAATTGAATGGATACAAGGCGATGTGTTCGATATTATTTTACTTGAAGAAATATTGAATGGCGTTGATGAAGTATATCATTGCGCAGGCAAAGTATCGTTCAATTCAAAAGATAGAAGAGAGCTTTTTAAAACCAATGTTGAAGGCACTGCAAATATTGTAAATGCATGTTTGATAAATAACGTAAAAAAATTATTGCATGTAAGTTCTGTTTCTGCATTGGGAAGAATAAGAGAAAACAGTATTATTAATGAAAGCATGCAGTGGAGCGCTGAAACAAGTAACAGTGTCTATGGTGAAAGCAAATATCTTGGCGAGATGGAAGTGTGGCGCGGTGTAGCGGAAGGTTTGAATACCGTTATTGTTAACCCTGTTATTATTCTTGGTGCTGGTGATTGGAATAGTGGTTCATCTGCGATATTTAAAAATGTTTATAAAGAATTTCCTTATTTCTCGGAAGGTGTTACTGGTTTTGTTGACGTGTTGGATACAGCAAATGCAATGATCGCATTAATGAACAGTAATATTACGGGCGAACGTTTTATCATCAGCAACGAAAATATTTCTTATAAAGAATTGTTTGATATGATCGCTGAAGCGTTTAATAAAAAACCGGCGCACAAAAAGATAACTCCTTTCATGGCTGCAATGGTTTGGCGTATGGCAGTAATCAAAAGTTTAATAACAGGTAAAGCGCCGTTCATTACAAAAGAAACAGCAAGAACCGCACTTGCAAAAGTTTATTTTGATAACAGCAAATTGCTCAAAGCTTTGCCATCATTCAAATACACGCCCATAAAAAATTCAGTTAAAAGAATTTGTAAAGAACTAATACAGTTAAACAACATTTCATAACCTATTGTGGAATGCCCTGCAATGAACTTCTCAGCAAATTTATTTTTTGTTCCGGTGTAAGATTAAACTTATAATTATACAAGGCGTTTTCCCATTCACCATAAGTTGTATTTGGCAATACAATAAATTTTTTACCCCAGTCATCTTTTGCATTATCTGTTTCGGTAAATCGATCGGCTATATTTTTTCCTTCGAACACATTGGCAAAATCATTAAGGTTATCTCCCATCAACATAATAACAGTGTAGGTTTTCATCACTGCTTGTCTCCTGCTTTCTTTGGATGCATCATTGCTCATAAATAGCATGTGACTTGTATCTGCATCTGGTAAATTTAATTTTTGCAGATTGATAAGTGTTGAGGCAACTTCATTCACGCTCCTGTTGCTGATGTAAAATATATTGATGTCTTTGCGCTTTGCATATTGCAAAAATTCAACAGCACCAGGCACTGCAGTTGCTGCGGAAAGATCAGTCCATTGTTTCCATGATGGATAATTCCATGATTTGCCATCCTTTATTAATTGCGCTTCATTTGGGCTATTATCTAAAATTGTTTCATCAAGGTCAGTAATAATTGCAAGGTGTTGTTTCTTTCGCATTTTTTTTGGCATTGCATCTATGTGCATTGTTGCAGTATTAAAAGCCTGGTAACATAGTGCCCTGTATTCAGCAGCATCTTGCTGCCACAGTGTGCTGAGCAATTTTAATTCCTCAATTGAATTAAGCGCAACAGTTTGTTTTGGTGATTGATTTTGAGACGATGCAGCAAGGGCAGCAAAACATATAGTGGTTACAAGGAAATACTTTTTCATTGGACATTTTTACAGGTTATGGCTTCAAAAGTATCTTAGTTTATTTAAAACAACATTACCGTATAATTAAGCTGCGTACATTCACAATATGCAGTTAGAAGAAGCAGTACAATTAATTCAACATTCAATTCCTGTAGAAAGAAATGTTTGGGCTGATCTTGGTTGTGGTGATGGTTTATTCACAAACGCTTTATCACAATTATTGCCTGAAAAAAGTTTGCTATATGCAGTTGATAAAAATAAAAATGCATTAAAAAATGTTTCGGTTAAAGCCGGTATGCAACTTGAAAAGATTGTTGCAGATTTTGTGCATGATGAATTTCCTTTTAAAAGTGTTTCAGGAATTCTTATGGCGAACTCATTTCATTATGTAAAAGATAAAAATGCTTTTATTGAGAAATGCTTTACACTTTCGAATGATGATACATACTTTATAATAGTTGAGTATGATAATAATAAATCTAATCCATGGGTTCCTTATCCAATAAATTTTAATGCCCTTAAAAATTTCTTTGCATCTTATAATTACGTTGCTGAAAAATTAAGTGAAATACCTTCGCACTATAGAGGCAAAATGTATGCAGCCTTAATTCATAAAGCAGCAGAATAAATTTTTATCATCGTGATTATAACAAGTGATACAGGCTTTCTGTCATTTGCTCATATTATCTTAGCAATAATTAAAGTGTAAACAGTGAGTGAATTGAAAGAGTATAAATTTTCTTATCGTGAATTAGAGAACGACAGCCTGTTAAACAAAGAAGATTTTTTGTTATTATCAAAGGCAAGAACAGCAACAGAAAAAGCCTATGCACCTTATTCCAATTTTTTTGTAGGCGCTGCTGCATTGCTTGCAAACAAAGAAATTATTACGGCAACTAACCAGGAAAATGCAAGTTTCCCTGCAGGCATTTGTGCAGAAAGAACATTGCTATCAACCATAACATCTTTATATGGCGCAATTGCGATTGATACTATCGCCATAAGTTATAACAAACAAGATGGCAACAGCGACCGGCCTGTTTCTCCATGTGGTATTTGCAGGCAAAGCCTGATTGAATATGAAAGCAGGGTTAAGCAACCCATCCGTTTAATTCTTGCAGGCATGCAGGGAAAGGTGATAATAATTGATGATGTACCTGCATTGCTGCCATTGAATTTTAGTGCAGATGATCTTTTGTAAATCAAGCAACGTTTGAATTAAAAAATGTTACATGAACAAAGAACCGGAGCTGCTCAACGATATGCAGATGACGGCAGTGCGACGCAAGGAACGATGCCATCTGTTCGATTGTTTGTCATACAAAAAATTAATCAGGCAAAGTCTATATTTTTCTTACCATCATTATAAGATTGCTTTTTACATTTGAGAAAAAACTATATGAAAGTTTTTCTAACATTCCTTGCCTTCATTGTTTTTGTTTATTGTGATGCACAAAAAAAATATTCGGCTATTCATAAAAAAGTGCTGGTGTATACAACTGCTGATAAAACAGATGATCGTATAACACTTACAGATACTTTGCATTTCTCGCACATGGGCCAGCCTGTTGAAACGCAGGTTTGCGTGTTTGTTGATCCATCGCAAAAGTTTCAAAAGCTAATTGGCATCGGCGGTGCATTAACGGATGCCTCTGCTGAAACGTTTTATAAAATTCCTGAAGCAAGCAGGCAGGAAGTTTTGAAAGCATATTATGATACGATAAATGGCATTGGTTATACTTTCGGCAGAACAAACATAAACAGTTGCGATTTCAGCAGTGATTCCTACACGTATGTTAACGATAATGATAAAGCATTAACCAGCTTTAATGTTGCACATGACGAGAAATATAAAATACCATTTATAAAAGAAGTTCAAAAAGCAACCAACGGCAAGCTTACTTTATTTGTGTCTCCGTGGAGTCCACCGGCATGGATGAAAGACAACAATGATATGCTGCATGGTGGAAAGCTAAAGGATGATTACAAACAAAGCTGGGCAAACTATTACGTGAAGTTTATTAAAACATATGAAGCGAAGGGAATTCCAATCTGGGGTTTGACTGTTCAGAATGAACCGATGGCAAAACAAACATGGGAATCTTGCATGTACACTGCAGAAGATGAAAGGGATTTTATTAAAAATTATCTCGGGCCAACACTTGTAAAAAGTGGATTAAGCAATAAAAAACTAATGTGTTGGGATCATAACCGCGATTTGATTTATCAGCGTGTAAGCACAATTATGGAAGATCCGGAAGCAGCAAAATATATTTGGGGAATCGGTTATCACTGGTATGAAACATGGACGGGCAGCGCAATGCAATTTTATAATGTTGCACGCGTACATGAAGCTTTTCCTTCAAAGAATTTAGTGTTTACAGAAGGCTGTGCAGAAAGGTATGATGCTGCGCGTATTAATGACTGGCAATGGGGTGAAAGATATGGCACATCAATGTTGAATGATTTTAATAATGGCACTGTTGCATGGACAGACTGGAATGTGTTGCTTGATGAAAATGGTGGCCCTAATCATGTTGGTAATTTTTGTTATGCACCCATTCATGCAGATACAAAAACCGGTAAGCTTACTTACATGAACAGCTATTATTACATCGGTCAGTTTTCAAAGTTCATTCGTCCGGGTGCACAACGCGTAATTACATCTTCAAACAGGGATAAATTACAAACTACTGCATTCATAAACAGCAATGGTAAACTTGCTGTTGTTGTGCTGAATACTTCTGATGATAAAATAGATTATCGTTTGTGGATCAACGGTGATGCAGCACAAACAACCAGCCTTCCGCATTCAATCGCAACATTAATTATTGAGTAAGTTATCACCACTTATAAAATAATAAAGCCTTAGTGTACACTAAGGCTTTATTATTTTATGCAAGTTAAGTATTATTGAAAGCGATCAACCTTTAAAGAATCTTTGGAAATATTAGCTTTCATAATACCTGTTGTATCAAAATTTTTTGCACTTACATGAACCGTGAAGTTGCATATATATCTGGTCTTATCATCATAAAAAATAACTTTATCAATACGATATTTTACATGCGTAGAGTCATTATTCACTGCTTTATACAAAAACGCCTGCATGGTTTTTTTTAAAGTATCCTCCATGTTTACAGGGCCTGGATTTTTTGCGTGGCATGAAAACAATATCACTAAAGAAATGATGGCAATTAACCTTGATTTCATAAACAAATTAACTTATGGTGTTCGTAAAAATACTCACTAAAATTAATTACGCAAATCATTACCTGAAACTATCATCATTCAGATCGTCTTCATCATCATTGTAATTCATTTGACCAAGATTCATCATGCTTCCGATAAGATCTTTAAACTCTATCTTTCCTTCAATTACTTTTTTACTTATGAGTGAATGCGCTGCTAATCCATGCAAAACAAATTCCATCAGCAAAGCGCTTTCTTTTTCGTTAGCATGAGGGAAATATTTTTTTACAAAGCCATAAAGCCCGTCCACTTTATATAAAGAAGTTATCTTCTCTGTATCTTTTGTATCAACCAATAAGTCAAGATGATTACCTGCATCAAACCATCTTGTAATAGCTTTATAAGGATTATCACTTTCTTTTTCCTGTTGCGATGCTTTTCCTGTGGTTCTTCTTTTCTTTAATGTTTCAGGATTTGGAAAATATGTTATGAATTGTGAGCGTATTGCTTTATCCATCAAATTTACAGCAACCTGGTAAGGGCCTTCCTGTTCACCTTCATACACCAATTCTATCTTGCCGGTAATAGATGGAACGATGCCAACCAAATCGCTTATCCAAACCTGTGTTTGCTTTTCATTGTTTATGATTGCGCGACGTTCTGCACTACTATATGCATTTTCAAGAGCAGAAATAGGAAGCCTTGCACTAACACCACTTTTCTTATCAACGTATTCATTACCGCGCGCTTCAAATGCAACCTGCTCAATCAAACGTTTTACAAGGTCGCTTACAGTAACTTTTAATTTTTGTTCTTCCAATATACTTGCTTCCTGTTCTGTGATCTCGAGCGATGTTTCAATATTCTTTGGGTAATGTGTGAGTATCTGGCTTTGAATCCTGTCTTTTAAAGGCGTTACAATGCTGCCGCGATTGGTATAATCTTCAGGGTTTGCAGTGAACACAAATAAAATATCAAGCGGCATTCTTAATTTAAAACCACGTATCTGTATATCGCCTTCTTCAAGAATATTAAACAATGCAACCTGTATGCGCGCCTGCAGATCGGGTATTTCATTAATAACAAAAATGCTGCGGTTACTACGTGGAATAATACCGTAATGAATTACTCTTTCATCTGCAAAGCTTAAACGAAGATTAGCTGCTTTAATAGGATCAATATCACCGATAAGATCAGCCACACTTACATCAGGTGTTGCTAATTTTTCGCCATAACGTTCGCTGCGATGCAACCATGTAATGGGCGTTTCATTTGCATGTTCTGCAATCAGGTCTTTTGCATATTTGCTTAAAGGGTTAAGCGGGTCATCATTTACTTCACTGCCGGCAATTACAGGAATATATTCATCCAGCAAGTCTGTCATTTGCCTGGCCATTCTTGTTTTTGCCTGGCCGCGTAAACCTAAAAACAAAATATTATGACGGCTTAACAAAGCTCTTTCTGTATCAGGAATTACAGAATCTTCATAGCCAATAATTCCGTTAAATGTAGTTTCCTTATTGCGTATTTTTTCAATAAGGTTTTTTCTTATTTCATCTTTAATTGAAACAGGTTTATAACCGCTTCTTTTCAATTCACCCAAAGTCTTAATCTTCTCTATATTCATTATCACTTAATTTTTTTATTCATCAAATATTCAGTTCACATGAAGCAATCAATTCAAAAGTAAAAATTAAAAAGCCAAAACAATTATTGTTTTTTAGTGATGAAACCTGACTTTCTATTGTTCATTATTACACAGGTGCACAAGGCAGTGACACAACCGTGCTTAATTGAAATACTGCAGCTGATTACAAAAAATTAATACACTGTTTTTCTTTTACCGCTTTCAAAATCGCGGAAGATAAATGCACCCAATTTATCCAGTGAAGCGAAGAATGCTTTGCCATTATTTGTTTCTGTAAACTCTGTTATAAAGCGTTGCAAATAAGGGTCGCTTGCTATCATAAATGTTGTGATAGGTATTTTTAATTTCTTACACTGTGCAGCCAGGTTTAAGCAACGGCTTGTGATTTTTCTGTCAAGTCCGAACGCGTTTTTATAATACCGCCTTCCTATTTTTAAACAGGTTGGCTTACCATCGGTGATCATAAAAATCTGCTTGTTGGGATTTCTTCTTCTGCGCAAAATATCCATCGCCAATTCCATACCTGCAACTGTGTTTGTATGATAAGGACCAACCTGCAGATAAGGAAGGTCTTTTATTTCAACTGGCCATGCGTCGTTGCCGAACACAACAATATCTAAAGTGTCTTTTGGGTATTTTGTGGTGATGAGTTCGCTTAACGCCATCGCCACTTTTTTTGCAGGCGTTATTCTATCCTCGCCATACAAGATCATGCTGTGCGAAATATCAATCATCAGCACCGTTGATGTTTGTGCTTTAAAATCTGTTTCGTGAATCTGGAGATCATCCTCAAACATCTGGAAACTTTCTACGCCATGATTTATCTGAGCATTGCGAATGCTTTCTGTAAAATCAATTTGTTCCAGCATATCTCCAAACTGGAAAGGCCGGTGATCGGGACTGATTTCATCTCCCTGTCCGGGCTTATTTGTTGCATGATCGCCTTGTTTGCTTTTTTTAAGTTTACCAAAAATTTCTTCCAGGCTTTTCTTACGTATGCTTTGTTCACTTTTTGCTGTAATTTCTATAGCGCCGGTTTCGTTATTATCTTTTATATAGCCGTTGCGTTTGAGGTCTTCAATAAAATCACCCATACCATATTCATCGTCGGTAAGTTGGTATTTTTTATCAAGCTCATTCATCCATTGTAAAGCCTCATTAAAATCGCCGTTTGTATAGGTTAATAATTGAAGGAATAGATCGAGCAATTGCTCGAATTTGCTTTTTCCATCTGCCGCAGGATCAAATTTTACAAAACGATTTCCAATCATAGATGTAAGCTACAGAAAAAATAATGAAATAAAAAGATAACAATGTGATGTATGAAGAGTTACATCAAGCTAAGACAAGTAGAAAAAGTAAAGGAGTAATGTTTATGCCTGCGCCGTGGGGCCGCCAAAGTTTAACGGGATTTCTACCTGTTCAAGGTCTTGTATTTTTCCATGAACACTTTCATAGCGTTCTATATTTTCCTGCATGGCGCGCATAAAACGTTTTGCATGCATGGGTGTAAATATTATTCTGGATTTTACTTTGCTTTTAGGCGTACCCGGCATTATGTTTACAAAATCAATCACAAACTCTGCGTGGCTATGAGTTATGATGGCAAGATTAGCATAAGTGCCTTCAGATACTTCTTCACTTATTTCTATGTTTAGCTGATTCTGTTGTTGAGGCTGATCTGCCATATAAAAAAATTTATTACTGCAATGTTAGCGATTCTTCTACAATACGGTCATCGCCGCTTGAGTTTTTATATCGGGTTCTTATATAAATATCCTTTGTTGAAGGATCAAATCTTGAGGAAAGCACCTGGAATGATCCAGCCTGTATTGAGTTCAGCATAACAGTATTGGCCTGCACAACTAAAGAGTTATCGTCTGTTGATAAACTCAGTATATACTGCCATCCGTTAGGTCCCAAATCTGCATAATCTAAAATTGAACTGCCGTCTGTTCCCGGCACAAGATTTTTGTTTACAGTAAACGCCTGAACAGATTGAATATCACCGTTAGCAGAATCTCCTACATATAAAACTCTGCTTCCGGTTGAAGTATATTCTCCCGACAACACTACATCTTGCGTATGAAGATATATAACTGATGAACCTGTGTCTATTTTATAACCATTATTTACACTGGTAATTCTTAATGGCAACAAATAATTGCCTCCTGATAGAAACTGCTTATTAAAAGTGATAGGAATTGTATCGTAAATATAACTGATATTGGTGGTAAAGGTATTTTGAAAAGTATAGCCCTGTACAGGCATTACTTCGTAATTAGTACCATTTGTTGAGTTGTATGCCTGGCGATAACTATCATCTGCTTCAACTGTAACAGTTGTTGCTTTCGACTGAAGGAAAGTAGAAGAAATAACAAGGTTATACGTTACAGTATCTTGCGAGGGAAACAAGATAAGTCCATTGCCAAAATTTGATGTACCTCCGTAGAAAAAATAGAAACTAGGGGTGGTATCATAGGTTGGATCTTTTTTGCAGGAGAAAAAAGCTGCAAAAATATAAAGGCAAATAAAAAGCTTAAATAACCGCATCCAGAAAAGTTTTGGCAAATCTATATTATCTGGATTACTCAAATCCTTTTAAAAAACTTAATATTTCAGGAACAAAACTATCGGCATCTATTTTAAAAATAGAAAATTCGTATTGAACTATTTAAATTAAGCAGATATTGATACTTTTATAGTAAGTATTTATTTATGAAAAAAGTATTTTTAGCCGCCTGCATATTGACTTCATACAATTTTGCTATTTCGCAGGCCACAACAGGATCTTCAATACAAAAAGATTTTGGCATGATTTCTAATCTTGGAAAAGCCCAATCTGGTTTCGAAAGCTTTCAAACCTACTCTTCAAAAGCTGTAAATGGAAGTCAATTTTTACCTGACACCTGGAGTGAAGGATCAGTTACCACCTCTAACAACATAACAATCAGTAGTAATTACCTGTTTTTGTATGATAAAGTAAATCAAAATTTATACATAAAGGTCAAGGACTCCAATCTGGTTGTAGTAACAGACAAACAGCAGGTTTCTTACTTTACCTTTAAAGGTGATAAAAATTATTTATTTGCAAAAGCCTCTATATATGACTCTTCAGCATCTTCCAACTTCCTCCAGGTGCTGGTTGCAGGCAATTACACTTTATTAAAATCAATAATTACAACATACGAGAAAGCAGATCCAAATGATTTGGAAAGAGCAAGATCAGGCGATCATTCTGATGCTTTTGTAGATCATGAAGTATATTATATTTATTATAATCATAAGTTGCAAAAAATTAAACTTAATGAGAATAGTCTCCGCAAAGCAATTCCAAACAATACAAAATTAAACGATTATTTAAATCTTCATGAGGAAAGTGAAATAAATGAAGCGTTTTTAATTAATCTTATTACCGGTTTAAATTAATTATCTGATTAAGTGATTTGATACATTACGGTATTGCTTATGTCTTTTTATTAAATATAATGTGCTGATCACATAGCAGAGGTGGATTTTTTGCAAGAAAATAGTATAAGTAAAAAATATTGACTATTTACAAATATTTCGATTTATAAGTAATATTAATTGTCTTTAGCGTTGCAAGGAATTTTCCTTAAAGAAAGATTTATGGAAGCCATTCTATTAGATACCCAACCATAAAAGCACTCATGCATATAAACTAAAACCGCCTCAGTTTATTAAGGCGGTTTTCAAATATGCTATTTAAGCCTTCTATAACTTGGTAAAAACATTAATCGTTTTACGATTACCTCCCGTGCTATTTATTACTTCAAAGTACATTCTAAAAGTACTACCCTTATAGTGTGTACTTGCATCTCCTACAATTGTATAACCAACCAATACAGGTGCTGTAGCAACTGTAAAACCACCACCGTCTAAGGCGCTTTGCAACGACTTACCTATAAACGTATAGGGGTCACTAATCACGCCGGCTGTATTAGTAAATGCCATTGAAACACCAGGCAAACTATTGGCAGTGAGATAACCTTCAGGCAAATCAAGAGTAGTTGCGTCAATTGGTGGTACTGCTACTGTTACATGTTCAGATACTGTTGAATTCGGAGGTCCGGTTGTATCCGGAGCATCATTCCATCTATACCAGCTGTGGTCATAATTTCCTGCCATTGGATTACCAATCGTATGAAAATATATAGCCCCCATGTTTGCACTTACAGTAATACCGTCACCATCCAAAACGCCTATCGGAAGCATATAATTTTTAGTGGGATCAAATTTATCATAGTTAAAACTCAAACCATTTACCATAACGGTTCTTTCCCCCGCAGGTATAGTTACAGTTTGGTCACCAGTCCAGCTATACAAAGAATCCGGCATTAACTCAAACTGAAGTGTACTTGAAACGTTATAAGTAGCTATCAAATCCGGGTTGACCCCAACTTTTAATGTTAAATCTTTAGACAAAGGCTCATTAGAAGCCAGATTTACTAAAAAAGAAATGCTATCATTTGGAAAGTAATTTGGAATTGCAGATAATCCTGCATTACCAAAATTAGGTAACCCGGCAATATTTACATAATCAGCTGAGCCGTTTGCAACTATAACAGCCGTCTTCATCTCTAAAACTGGTTTGGTAGTAGAAAAGTCTGTAAAGTTGTCTGCATTCTTTATACATGCGCTAAACAATAACCCGGGTATTAATATTTTAAAAAACGATGATATTTTATTCATAATTATTTTCATTTAAAATTATTTAAGGCATCCAGAATATTTTATCAGTATGATGAGCATCACTACCCTGATTTTGCGCTTTTACATTTGTTGAATTGCTTGCATATTCGCTTGTAGGATACAGTATCCTGAGAGGTACCGCCAATTCATCAACATTTGTAGATTTGCTTAATGGTATGCTCTTATTAAATGGCAGGGTCGGCAATCTTCTGTAATCGCACCATTCTTCAAAAGGTGTTGCTGTATTTTCTGCAGCCCACTTTTGTGCTACGATTAAATTCAATTCAGAAGTCAGTGATAAGCCAGAGCCCCAATAAACTTTTGAATTGGCAGTGTTATTATAATAATCTGCTGCTGCACTTTCATAATTATCAACATTATAATACCTGAATGATTCTGTAATACCCTGATGGTATAGATCCTGCGCAGTTCCATCACCGGATAACCACCCTCTTGCAACTGCCTCGGCTTGCAAAAAATAACTTTCTGCTGCGGTTAATATCGTTGCAGGCTGACTTACACTTTGTAAAACGCCTGGGCCAAATATCGAAGAAGCGCCTCCAACAAATCCCTGTGCTCCAAGATCATTTCCTTGCCATAGCGTATCATCACCCGGCGTAGCACCATAAACTTCTCTTCCCCTCGGATCATAAGTAGTTGAATTTTCGTCGTTGGTATTGTAAAAATCAATTCCAAATTGACTAGCCCGCCAGAAATCGTTGATATATGTATTGCTTGTGTTATAGTTTAAACTCCAGAAAGGGTTTTGTTTTCCGGTTGCATTTTGGTAGCCGGGATTTACATTGGCATCAACATTTAAAAAACCAGAACCTTCCTGCATAATCACAGCTATAGCACTTTTCACATAATCAGCTTTTACTTCTGATTGTCTCATTAATATCCTTAGCTTGAGCGTATTAGCAAATTGTACCCAACTGGTTACATCACCTGAAAACATAATATCACTTGAAGCACTTGCCCCCTGGCCACCGGAAACTTTTATCAGGCTAATTCCGGTATCAATTTTTTTCACGAGATCTTCATATACAGAGGATGCATCATCATACGTAGGTAATATGGCATCTACGTTTTGCAAAGACTGTGTATAAGGAATGTTGCCAAACATATCTATCAGCTGCTGATATTCATATGATTTCATGATCATAGCAGCGCCTTCAAAAAAAGGTTTACTCTGATCATGGGCAGTACTGCGCGTGTATTCATAATCTTCAAGATTGTTATAAATATTTGTCCATATTGCGTTTCCAAAATCAGTAGTTTGCCTGTATGTTGTAAAATTGCTGTTACTTGGCGCATAACTTCCACTAATAGCCCATTGTCCCATCCATCCGCTTATAAACGTATAGGTATTTATCTGGCGGCCAGCTGTAACATTTAAAGCATTTGGCAAAACCAGTTCGGGAGAAGCGTTATCAGGATTATTCGGGTTATCATTAATATCTAAATAATCCTTTTTACATCCCGAGGAAATTATATAAAGAAGACCTATCGCTATTACTATTTTTTTCATGTTGTTCTTTTTAAAGCAATTGAAAATTTAGAAAGTAACCTGTATTGTTGCTCCATAAAATCTTGTTGGAGGTGTTTGGTTAACATCAGTTGTACCGATACCATTGCCTGAAGTGTTACTATATTCAGGATCACTCCATGGGTTATCTTTAGCCTTAAACATCATTAGATTTCTTCCAACCAGGCCAACATTAAGTGCGCTTATGAATTTAATTTTTGCCATCAGGCTTTGGGGAAACTGATAGTTTAATGATACTTCTCTTAATTTCCAGAAATCTGCACTGTTTACATAAGGGCTTTGCTGGGTGCTCCACGTACTTGCCCAAAAGACATTGTTTCCTTCCCTTACTGAAACATTTGTATTAGGAACATAACCGCCTTTACCATCAGAATAAACTGAATTAGGAATAACAAAAGCCTGCCTTCCTGCCTGTGCAGAATACCAGGAACTACCTGTGAAATCAAGATCTTGTCCAAAGTCATTGTATATAAGGCCCCCAAATCTGCCGTCAGCAACTATATTAAAAGTAAAACCTTTATATCTTAAAGTTGTGTTCAGACCAATTTTGCTGGGAGGAGTAGTTGTTCCGAAATATTGTAATGCTGAACCTATTTCAGGAAAACCGGTTGTTTTGTCAACTACAATTCTTCCTGCAGGGTCACGTTGCCAATCTGAGACTTTTAAAACACCATAAGGCTTTCCTACAACGGCATAAGTATTACCACCGCCAAGGTATACATCATTCAAGCCATAACCGATGCTTAGCACAGTGCTTTTATTATAAGAAAAATTGCCCCCAACATCCCAACGGAAATTTTGAGATTTGATCACATTTACACTTCCTTCCAACTCAACACCTTTGTTCTCCATCTGGCCGCTGTTAACAAAAGCCTGGGTAAAACCAGTTGCAATAGATATAGATATCGGTATAGTTTGATCAATTGTTTTTTGTTGATAGAATGCAGCACTTAATTTAACCCTGTCCTGGAAAAAGCCAAGGTCCAAACCAAGTTCAACTTCAGTTGTTCTTTCAGGTTTAATGTTAGGGTTAGCAAAAGCATCGCCTACAGTAAAACCTCCTGTGCCGCCATATGGAAATCCAGGGCCTAATGTGAAAATGTTTTTCAGGCTGTAAGGATCAACACTTACCTGGCCTGTCTGGCTGTATGCTGCACGTACCTTTCCATAACTTAACCATGGTAGTACACCACCTTGCTTTAACAGTTCAGTAAATGCAAAGGCGCCATTAACACCAGGATAGAAAAAACTCCTGTTTTCTGGTGAAAGAAGTGATGACCAGTCATTTCTTGCAGTTGCTTCAAGGAAGAGGAAGTTTTTATAATTAAGACTAAGGTCTGCAAAAACTCCATAACTCCTGGAGTGCGCATAGAACTCACCAATTGAAGGCACACCGGATAAGTTTGTAGCTACGTTATAAAAATCAGGAAGGATCAATGCATTTGTAGCTATGTTCATATCCTTGAAATTCTTATCAAGAACCTGGTTACCTAACAAAAGTGTTGCATCCAGATCATGATGTAAAAAGCTTTGCTTTAAAGTTACAAGCAGATCACTTGTTATTCTTTGATTACTGCTTGAACCTGTACCGGCAGTTGGAACCAGGTTCTGAACAGATGAAGCAATGTTACCACCTTCACCTGTTTGTCCAAGTTCTATTGCCCATGGAGCAAAAACATAACCTGCTTTGGTATATTTATTACTATAATCATTGCGTGCATAAGCAAAACGATAGCTTATACTCATCCAGGAAAATGCCTGGTAGTTTAAAGAAGCTGACCCAATAAAGTCATTATTCTTTTCGTCTAACCTTGTTTGGTCTATCTGCCACCATGGGTTTCCGTAATAAGCATCAAAAAAGCCATCAGGAGAAGCGAATGGATCAGTTTGCCAATTCCTGTAATCGCGTAGATTAACATTTGAAGGTGTATTTATAACTGTCCAATAAACAGGGCGTCCCTGGAAATAAGAACCGCCTGTTGCCTGTGCACCACTGCTTCCTGCTGTATAATTACCAACATAATCGCTCGTTCCCCAACGGAAAGGCACATATGTTCCTGGTGTTGTATTTGTATGGGTTGCAGAATATGACAGGCTGTAATCTGCCCTGAATTTACCATATATTCTTGTGCCATTTACTCTGAAAACATCGCGATGGTTAACATCTTTTGGCACTACACCTTTTGCATCCATATCCTGAAAAGAAAGGAAAAAATTACTGTTCTCATCTCCTGCCTGGAATGATACATCGTTTTGTACAGTTATTCCTTTATCAAAAAAATCTCTTTTGGAATTCTTCTTATTTGAATAAATATTTTTTGCGGTTGAATCAAAATAAGTACCGTCCGCGTTATAAATGCGAACCGGTTGACCGATATCTACGGTTGCACCATTATATTCCGGTCCATACTGCTGGTTTTCATAAGGCACATAAGGACGGAAAGGATCACCAGGGAAATAAACAGAAGAAGGGTAATATGTTGTATTGTATTCACCACCATTTTGCCCAAACCTTTCCTGCAGCTTTGGCATATAGGCAACAGTTTCCATTGAAACGGTTGATGCAAATGTTACAGTTGGCCTTCCTTTACCCTTTTTTGTGGTAACAATTATAACTCCGTTACTTGCATCAGTTCCGTAAAGAACGGAAGCAGAAGCGCCTTTTAATACAGTAATATTATCAACATCATTAGGATTGAGTGAATTTAAAAATCTAATAGGTAACACATTACCGTCTACTACAAGCAGCGCCTGGTTATTACCCAGGAAAGAACGCGCTCCGCGTAAAGTAACACGTACATCAGGATTAACTCCGTTGTTTACCAGGTTAATCTGAAGACCGGCAACCTTTGCAGCAAGACCTGTAGCAATGTTTGTTACCTTGGCTTCAGTAAGATTTGCTCCTGTAACTTTTGTTGTTGAATAGCCGAGTGATTTTGCCTGCCTCTGTACACCTAATGCTGTAGTTACTACTACATCGCTTATTGTACCTGAATTACGTGTTAATGCAACTGTAAGCGCAGGAGAATCACCAACAGTTACATCTTTGGCATCGTAGCCAACTGCTGTAATATGTAGCACATCTCCGCTTTTGGCATTAAGCGAAAAATTAGCATTGGCATCTGCTGCCACGCTAACTTTTGAGCCTTTAACATTAACTGTTGCGAAAGGAACGGGATCTCCATTCTGGTCCCGTACAACACCACTTATTTTACCTTGTGACCAAGCCACAACGCTAATAAATAGCATTAACGTAAGTAGACTTACAATTTTTCTCATTTTAGACAATTTTAAATTTGCGTGTAAATATAGGGATTATGAATAAACAGTTAAAAAAACTTTAAAACCTTGTTAATTGGTACGAATGGTAAGACAACACAAAATTTAAAATGCTGCATATATAATAAAAAAGCCGCATAAAGCGGCTTTTTTATTAAAAACTATATTTATTAAATCATCGTGAAATCATCGCGGCCTGTTATAAACGGCAGTCATTACAACATGCCTGGTATCTCCGCTATAACCAAAATCAAGGTAAAATGTTTTGGTGGCCGGATCGTAATAGTTCTTTGCAGGATCATATGCAGTCAAAGATACATCCGAAGTTGACAGTGCACACAGATTAGTGCTTGGGTCAACTGTTATGGTCAGATGAACACCAAATCCAACTGTAGTATTCAGTGGGTAAAGCGTAACTGAACTCGCGCCCGAAGTAGTCATGATCTCATCTTTATTGGAGTAAGTTCCTGAATAAACAGGATGCACCATGGTTCCTGTACCTTTATAAATACCATCATACTGATTTTTTACAGCTAGGGAAACAACGCCTTCATTAAAGTTTCCGCTAATGGTATAGCCAGATTCTTTTACTGAAACAATTCTAAACCCGAAGGCCCAGTTTGCTCCGATAAAATCCGGTATATGATATTTAACCTGCAAATATCCTGTATTGGATCCTTTTGGAATTACAACCTCCATTGATGAAATAGTGTACATAGAATCCGGGGGAACCTTATAACCGGTACCGCTTGCAGTATCCAAACCATTTGCATCATTGTAGTTATAAACCAGACTGTCAACCATTTCAACCGTAACATGCAGATCCTCCGGAGCCGGGTCAGCCGTTGCCAATACAACCGGCAGAAAATCGCTCGTAGTATCATTTGGAGAACTGTTAACTGAAACTGTGGCGAAATTAGTATTATTCGTTGCTGATATTTTCAGCTCAACTGGCTTAATCAGGTTATCTGTAGTTCGGACAGATTGTATTATGCCGTTGTCATAATCGCTGTCCTTTAAACAACCGCTTAAAGCCGCTGAAACAGCTACAAATACACCGAACTTGCCTAACAATTTATTCATTTTCATAATTATCTTTTTTCATTTAATTACAGATGTTTATGGCATCCAAAATATTTTCGAACTGAACTGGTCAATAGTGCCCTGGGCTTTTACATTGGTACTATTTGTTGTATATTCAGTTTGAGGATATAACAATCGTATAGGTATAGTGCTTGATATTTTACTTGGATTTGCAGAGATATAATCAGAATATTCATTAATTGGAATACCTATTGGAGTATTTGGATCTGCAAGTAATTCAAGCATATGTAATCTTCTTTCATCAGACCATGATTCGAAAGGATCAATACCGCAATTGGAAATATATTTTTGAATTGCGATCAAATCCGCCATGTCTTCCACTGTAGAGCCCTTATATTCCTGCCATTGTTGCCAGTTCGCAAAAAATGTATTCTCAATATAACTTAAAGCCGCATTGTTTGCATCAGGCACTTTAAGAAATATGAAAGATTGGGTTATAGCGCTTTCAAATAATGATTGTGCGTCTCCCTCAATCCAACCGCGTTCTGCAGCCTCAGACTCCATAAATAAACTTTCATAATCAGGCAATATCCATTGATCCTGGGAAGCTCCGGCTGTATATATCCCACTATTATTAGGATCGCCAATTAAACCCGGTCCAAAATATGAGGTAGAAGCCCCAGAGTAACTATTGCCTGCATCATCTCCATAATTGTTTCCATAAAAGCCCCCACTTACCGTTTGCCAGAAACGATAAGTACGTGGATCAATAAAATCAGGAGAGGATACAGTGCTGGTACCACTATACAAAACTCCAAGTATGTAATTATTAAGTCCAGTTGATGTGTTTTGTTTTGCAGGGCTTGCTGCACTGTTATAACCAAGTGTAGCAAAAGTGGGGTTTTGTTTATTTACATCATTCTGGTAACCTGGATTCTCACTAAAACTATCTCCTACACCAGGCAACCCCCCATTCGTAGTATTATTAATTTTTGTAAGTTCACTCGAGGGATCAAATCCTGAAACTTCAGACTGTCTTAATAACATTCTTAATTTGAGAATATTTGCAAACCTCATCCACTTACTCTGATCTCCATGATTTACAATATCGGCTGTAGGAAAATAAAACCCTGCAGGAGGAATAGTTTTCATATATTGTATGGCTGTGTCTAACGATAATTGCAATGAATTATAGATAGTTTTAGCATCATCATATGTAGGGCGGGGATTCTTATCAACCGAAAAAGCATCGCTGTAAGGAACATTTCCGAAAGCATCTACTAATTCCTGCCATAATTTGGCCGATAATATCATGGAAGCCCCGGCCAGGGCTGTATCCCCTTTCACCAAAGCCTTTGTTTTTACCTGGTGTAAATCAAACAAAGCATCGTAATAAGTTGACCAGGCGCCATTGCTAAAACTAAAGTCAATATTATAGCTTGTTGTTTGCTGGTCTCTCGCGAAATCTCCGTTTGAAGCAAAGTAACCTAACCAACCATCAAGAAACCCCCAGGGCCCAACACCCTGGATAGATCCAACTGCCTCTGCTGCCTGCGGAAAGATTAATTCCGGAGTTATATTCTCATCTGTTGACTGGTTAGGGTTTGAATTGATATCAAGATAGCTTTTTGAACAGCTACCCAACATCAAACCCAGGCCGATCACAAACAGAAACTTTTTATTAAAAAATATGTATTTCATCTTTATAATTTGTTTGAGTGTTTAATTAAAATTGAACAGTGATAGAACCTCCGAATAATCTTGAAGCAGGAGATTGGAATGAACTGCCCAATCCGAATGTATTACCTGTTGTGCTATAGTTAAATTCAGGATCGCCCCATTGATTGGATTTGGGAACAAACAACAGCAGGTTTTTGCCGATGGCGCTAACAGTTAACCTTTTGATAGCTTTTGTTGCACCTATCCATTTAAAAGGAAGGCTGTAAGAGATATTCAGTTCCCTTAATCTCCACGCTGCAGCACTGCCAAAATAGTTGGTAGCAATTTCTGTATTGGAAGTACCACCTGTCCAGAATCCGGAATTGCCATCCTGAACCTGGATATTTGTATTAGCTACATAATTTTTAATATCAGCTAAACCTTCATCTGTTGGAATGCCTGCCGCATTTTTCGGCCCTACATAAATAGATGAATTCGGGAATACGAATCTTTGACGGCCATATTCAGCGCTACGGGCAGAAATACCAGCAAAATCTTCATCAGAGCCAAGACCGGAATAAAAGTCATTACCGGCTTTATATTCCCATGTCATGCTAACAGAAAAATTGCCAACACTGTAAGATGGAGTAAATCCAAGGATCCATGTTGGTAACGTACGCCCTTTTGTAATCAATGAAGATGACAGGGCAGGCATACCTGTTGTACCATCAACAACAACACGGCCTTCGGGGTCTCTCTGGTAATCGCTCATCTGGAAAGAAAAAGCAGGTAAGCCAACAACAGCTATATTGTTAATAGTTGGAGATCCCACTGAGTTCTGTATAAACCCGCTGCTGCCACCAATGATAACAGGTGCATTATTCAACGTTGAAAGCACCTTATTGTTATTATAAGTTGCATTCATCTTAAAATCAATGCGCCCCTTACCTACATTAACCAACGGTGACAAGGTAATATCGCCTTCAACACCATAGTTTTTAAAGTCTGCAGCGTTAGCTAAGCCAACAGGGAAACCTGTTGCCCATGACTGAGATATCTGCAGAACCTGGTTTGTATTCTTTTGCGTAAAGTAGGTAGCATTAACACCTAACCTGTTACTGAAAAATAATGCCTCTACTCCTAACTCTTTGCCATTAACAAATTCAGGCTTCAGGTCCGGGTTTGGATAAGTGTTATTCGTTGTAAAACCTCCAATGTTTCCATAAGGGAAACCACCGGGTTGAGAATAAGTAACCTGTAACTGGTATGGATTTAAGTTCACATTACCTGATTTCGAGATATTACCAAAGAGCTTTAAATAAGATAAGAAGTTATTATCTTTCAAAGACGGGATGGCATCAGATAATACCACAGCAGCATTTACAGTTGGATAGAAAAAAGACCTGTTTGCTTCAGACAAACGGCTATCCCAGTCGTTCCTGCCTGTAAATTCAACACTTGCCCAGCCTTTATAACTAAAGCCAAGGTCTACATAAGCTCCTACTAATCTATAATTTGAAATACCATTTGTACCTACTATAGCATCGCCACTGCGTACACCAATATTATATAAATTATTTACGAGCAGGTTATTACCACCTGCCTGTACATCTTTATACCGGCTATCTCTTACGCTTCCGCCTGCGATATATTTAAAAGAAAAATCTTTTGAAAGATCATGATCACCGCTTAAATAGTAATCAAAATTGATGGTTGAAGAAGAATTTTGATCATCAACTTCAGCTCCCGGCCTGTTAGAATACTGCGTAGCATTCCTGTTTGCCGCAGCCCAGTCAGATACAACAACCGGGGCATTTGTATTTTTTCCGCTTCCGAATGATAAGTTAGAAGCCAACCGCACTGTACCTTTTATCCAGGGCGCAAATTTATAGTCTGCCTGCACATTACCGATCAGGTTATTAGTTGTTCCCTGGCTCCTGATATTTGCAATCAACCAGTAAGGATTTACTGCGTATTCGTTATAGTAGTTAGAAAAATTGCCGAATTTGCTGTTAAGGTCTTTATATTGTAACAGGGGCACATTGCTTGCTGTTTGCATTACCA
>JABDFS010000069.1:0-248 GCA_013286425.1 Bacteroidota bacterium | reverse complement strand
AGTCTGTTAATATTGCACAGTCTTTAAATGGTAAAATTTCCGGTGTGAATGTATCCACTGTTAACAGCGGGGTGTTTGAAAATGCAAAGATCAATATACGTGGCATCCGCTCTCTAACCGGTAACAACCAGCCTATGTTGGTTGTTGATGGAGCTCCGACTCCTTTGGCTTATCTTTCTTCTATACCTCCGGATGACGTTGCTTCCTTAACTGTATTAAAAAGCGCTGCATCTGCAGCTATTTATGGC
>JABDFS010000068.1 GCA_013286425.1 Bacteroidota bacterium | reverse complement strand
CAGGGATGGATGAAACCTGTACCTGTTCAGCCTGATAGCGCGCCACCTGCCGGCGTTGATTATGATATGTGGCTTGGCCCCGCAGAAAAGCGCCCGTTCAATCCAAATCGCTTTCATTTTAATTTTCGCTGGTATTGGGATTATGCCGGCGGCCTGATGACAGATTGGGGTGTGCACATGATCGATTATGCTTTGCAGGGCTCAAATGCAACCGTTCCCAAAAGTATAATGGCGAGCGGTGGAAAATTTGCTTACCCCGATGATGCAGAACAAACGCCTGATACATTGGTTACCGTTTATGATTTCGGAAGTTTTAATATGTTATGGGAACATGCAACAGGAATAAATGATGGCCCTTATCAGCGCGACCATGGTGTTGCATTTATTGGCAACAACGGAACGTTGGTAGTTGACCGCGGCGGTTGGGAAGTAATTCCTGAAGTGATTAATGGCAAACCAAAAATGGATGCAGTGGCGCGACAACCAAAAGTTGATGATGGTATTTTATTGCACACCGGGAATTTTTTGGAAGTAGTAAAGTCAAGAAAGATGGAAGACCTGAAATGCCCGGTGCAGGCTGCTGCGCATGTGGCAACGGTTTGTGATATGGGCAATATTGCATTCAGAACCGGCAGAAAAATTTATTGGGATGATACAAAGAATAAGTTCACCGATGATGATGCCAACGCACTGCTCGCTGCGAAATATCATAATGGTTATGAGTTGCCGAAAGTGTAGTATTATGTAACCAGCTTTTGTACTTATTTCGTTCATTATTTTTTTTTAATTGCCTCAATGAATGCCGCAAAAAATTATTTTGTTATCGGCTGCGGCATTTCGTGGCATCGTTCCTTGCGTCGCACACTTCTACTGTAGAATAAGCATGAGCATAAGAATTTTAATTTTTAGTTGTTTGTTCTTTATTAATTCGTATTGTTTTTCGCAAACAAAATATAAATACGAATACAAATTTTCATTGCCAACACAATCTCATGTTATTCTGAAAGACACATCTTATTGGAAAGATAGCTTACCTGAAATTTATGTGATTAAATCAACAAGTGAATTAAGCGAAAAGAAAATCCAGGAGATAAAAGCTTGCGTTGAACAAAATCGCAAAGCATATAATAAATGTGGTATAAAAAATGTGGTTTTCATAAGTGTTGAAATATAATTCTACGCTGCAAGCAACAATAATCTCAACATAAAACTTAGTTTATGGAATATGTAAGATTTGGAAACACCGGAATGAAAGTTTCGCGCTTGTGCCTTGGTACAATGACGTATGGTAAACCAAACGATCGCTGGCCATGGGCATTGAATGAAGAACAAAGCAGGCCATTTATTAAGAAGGCTTTGGAACTTGGGTTTAATTTTTTTGATACGGCTGATATTTATTCGTATGGCGCGAGCGAAGAAGTTGTCGGTAAAGCTTTAAAGGATTTTGCAAAGCGCGATGAAGTTGTGCTCGCAACAAAAGTGTTTAATCCAATGGGGACTGGGCCAAATGATAAAGGCCTTTCACGCAAGCACATCATGAGTGCAATTGATGCAAGCCTGCAAAGATTAGGAACAGATTATGTTGACTTATATCAAACTCATCGCTGGGATTATGAAACACCCATTGAAGAAACAATGGAAGCTTTGCATGATGTAGTAAAAGCAGGCAAGGCAAGATATATTGGTGCATCATCAATGTATAGCTGGCAGTTTGCACAGGCGCAATACCTCGCAGATATAAATGGCTGGACAAGATTTGTTTCTATGCAACCGCATTACAATTTAATTTATCGCGAAGAAGAAAGAGAGATGCTGCCGTTTTGTGTTGATCAAAAGATTGCAGTTATTCCATGGTCACCGTTGGCGCGCGGCATGCTTACAAGAAAAGCCAACAAAGAACGCAACGATACAGAAAGAGCAAAGACAGACCAGTTTGGTAAATCGTTATACGGAATGGATGTGGATTTTGAAATTGTAAACCGTGTAACTGCGATAGCAGAAAAAAGAAGCATACCCAATGCGCAGGTTGCATTGGCATGGATGTTAACCAAACCTGCAATCACTGCACCGATTATTGGTGCGAGCAAACCGGGGCATTTGGAAGATGCTGTTGCTGCACTGGAAGTGAAGTTGGCCAATGATGAAATAAAACAACTGGAAGAATTATATGTACCGCATCCTGTGATGGGTTTTAGTTAATGATGCTTTTGTTGAATAATGTTTCAATAGCTGAATAGCTGCGGGATGCGAAGGGTTTAGTGCATAACAAAGTGAAGCACCGGAGCGGAGCGTAGCCCGCAGCAGCCCGAACAATTGATGATAGTATTCATTTGCTGACAGCCCCAGATAAAAATTCCACTTTTATTTTTTATTACTTAGTTGTATGTTGCATTGCTCTCAAAAAATTAAAATCAATATTGCCAACATGATCAGAAAAATTATTTTATCCGCTGCTTGCATTTTTAGTTTAGCAATTGCAAAAGCACAAACGGAAGCCGACACTGCAACCATGTATCCGGGTTTGTATTATCGCGGCGATACAACAAAACCTGAAGCGACAGAATTTTACAAACCTGTTCCGCCGATTGTAACGCCGGGTAAAAGTTTTGGTGATGCACCATCTGATGCTGTTATATTATTTGATGGAACCACTTTAAATAAATGGGAATCTGCAAACGATACAACAAAGGCTGCCGATTGGATTATTGATAATGGTGAGCTTACAGTAAATAAAAAAGGTGGCGGCAGTATTCAGACAAAACAAAAATTCACAGATTATCAATTGCATGTTGAATGGAAAGAGCCGATAGATATTGAAGGCAAAGGACAGGCGCGTGGTAACAGCGGTGTGTTTCTTGCATCAACTGGTCCCGGTGATGCCGGCTATGAAATTCAGGTGTTGGATTGTTACAATAATACAACGTATGTAAATGGACAAACCGCAGCAGTGTACAAACAAGGAATTCCTTTGGCGAATGCCTGCAAAAAACCAGGTGAATGGCAAACGTATGATATCATTTGGACTGCACCACGTTTTGATGCTTCGGGTAATTTAACTGACTCAGCGCGCGTAACTGTTTTTCACAATGGTGTGTTGGTACAGAATAATTTTCATTTAAGAGGAGTAACAAGATATATTGGCATTCCTTATTATAAAGCACACGGGGCATCTTCAATTAAGTTGCAATCACATGGTGATCCAAGTAAGCCGATCAGTTTTAGAAATATTTGGGTAAGGCCGTTGAATTAAATTATTTTTTATAAATTTTATAAGGCTCCGTTGATGTTTTAAATCAGCGGAGTTTTTTTTGTAAAATTCAGATGTTCATTCTATTTTTTTAAATTGTTGCTTTGCCTATTTTCCGGAATAATTAATGAAGACCTTTTCAGAAGAAAAACTACTACTTATGAAGCGCAATACGATTGCTCTTTTTTTCTTTTTGTTGTTGATCTCGCTTAAATGTTTTTCACAAACAGGTACTTTTAATGCAACATTCACACCTGCAGATGGTTCAGGTAAAACATTAAGCATTTCATTTACCAAACCTGTTTTTAAATTTGATAATCCACATGGATATTGGTTTGAAAATCCACACAACCAGGATAGGTATTTTAATATTCAGCCGGATGCGGGTTATGGCGATAATGCTGCTACAGTAGCTAATGGTATTGCATTCATCACTATCAGAAATAAAGAAGATGATTTTGATTTTTATTCACTCACGCATGATTCAAGTTCAGTATCGTTGCAAAAGAATGATCTTATAATTTCTGCACCTGAATATGACCCGAAATTAAAAGGTAGTAACAAACCGATGCACATTCATATCAACTCAATATCTGCGTCGGAAATTTCCTTTACTATTAGTGGTGCTGCTATGTTGGAAAGCAATAAAGGCAATGGCGGAAAGTTAGGATTGGGAACCATTTCAGCTACTGCACATTTTTATCGCGAAGCAAAATATGACAAGTCAGATGTGATGCCTGACTGTGATTGCGACCCCACTATTTATGCAAAAGTTTTTGATGCAGAAGAAGACCTGCGAACAACTTCAGCTTGTGAAATGGCTTTGAATAATAAAGTATTTGATGTTGTTCAAAAAGCAATGGCTCTGTTGTTCACAAACGTTGCTTACAAAGGATCCGTTACAATGCAGGCTGGGGATATTTCTATAACTATGATAGCTGGTCATAGAAATATTGATGTGCCTGTTAAAGAACGGCCTTACTGCTCTTCAGATTATTGGCATAATGCTTTAACCAGTATTAGTGCACATAAAAAAATATTTACTGATGAAGATTCATATGGTTTGCGTTTTATAAAAATGCCAGATCAAAATATATTAAGTAAGCCTTCTGAACTTACAGCATTAGATGAACAATTAAAAAACAAACAGATCACAACACAGCAATATTTACAGGCCTTGAAAGATTATGCCGACAAACAAAAAAATTCAGGCACCGGGATGGATATAAAAAAAGAAGAAGTGAATCATAATCTTTATTTAACCGTGATCATTAATCCGCCTGTTAATACACAATTGAATAAGAACAAAATAACCATTCAGCATAATATTCATGAAGCTGCTTTCGAAACATTTTCATCAATGTCAAAAGATGCGGATGGTGATTGGGCGCCAAACCGTTTGAATATTTATTTAGGAAATTTTGATAGTAAAAATATTTCACCAATTTATCCGGCGAATGGTAATAAGCTTACTGTTTATAGTGTGCTTATAAAAATGGAAGGTGGAAAAGATCTGATTAATAAAGCTGTTGCCAATATTGATTTTGCAGCACTTACTTCACTCATTTCAAAACAATCCTTTATACTGTTTTCAGATAATCACTGATCAATTTTATTTCAAAGCCTCTTTGTTGCAGGTAATCTTTAAGCTTTCTTTTTTTGATGAAGATATTTTTCTCGCTTTTTAATGTTGCACGTTTTTTATCGGCAATGGAATTGAAAGTTTTATTGTAATCTGTTGTTGATATTTCAGACAATGCTTTGCGAATACAATAATCACTTACCCGCTTTTGTTTTAAAGAATATTTTATTTTTTCTTTTCCCCAATATTTTATTCTGAATTTTCCACCTGCATAAACGATGGCAAAACGTTCTTCATTCAAAAAATTTTCTTCAATAAGTTGAGTGAGTAATTGTTCAACTTCATTTCTGTGTAACTTGAATGAATATAATTTTTCACGCACTTCGCTGTGGCATCTTTCCTGGTAAGCGCAGTAATGTTTTGCTTTTTGTAATGCAATAAGTAAAGAGTCCTCCATCAAAAATCTAAGTTAGGGCGAAGCCATTTTTCTGCTTCTTCAATGCTCATATTTTTTCGCTTTGCATAATCTTCCAGTTGATCTTTTGCAATTTTTCCCAAACCAAAATAATGGCTTTGCGGATGTGCAAAATACCAGCCGCAAACAGAAGCGGGCGGGTTCATAGCAAGGCTTTCTGTTAATTCAATACCGATGTTTTCAGTTGCGTTTAAAAGATCAAATAGTTTAATTTTTTCTGTATGATCAGGACAAGCAGGATAACCCGGTGCAGGGCGAATACCATTATATTTTTCATGGATCAATTCATCTGCTGAAAGTGTTTCATTTTTATCATAACCCCAGTATTCTTTTCTAACTTTTTGATGCAAACATTCAGCAAAAGCTTCTACCATTCTATCAGCTAAAATCTGTACCATTATCTTGTTGTAATCATCATTCTCTTTTGCAAATTTCTCAATGTGTTGTTTAGCGCCATCTACAACAACTGCAAAAGCACCAAGAAAGTCATTTTGGTTTGACGACACAAAATCAGCCAATGAAAAATTAAATTGCCCTTGCGCTTTCTTTGATTGTTGTCTTAAGAACTCAAGATTAACTTCAGTATTTTTTGTTTGCAATGTAACTGTATCTCTGTTGTTGCTTTGTGCAGGCCAGAAACCAATCGCTCCTTTTGCAGTGAACCAATGTTCATCAATTATTTTCTTTAACAATGATTGCGCATCGTTGTAGAGTTTGGTTGCTTCTTTGCCAAAGGTTTTGTCTGATAATACTGAAGGAAATTTTCCCGGCATTTCCCAACCAATAAAGAATGGTCCCCAATCAATGTATTCAGCAATAGTTATCAAATCAAAATCATCAAAGACTTTTATATCATTAATTGCAGGTCTTGTTGGAATATATTTTCCCCAATCAAAAACTTCTTTTACAGCAACTGCATCTTTATAAGCGATTAAATTTTTTTGCCCTTGCTTATTCAGGAATTGATCACGCAGCACCTGATATTCTTTTTGTACCTGGTTTAATAACTCAGGCTTCTGTTTTTTATTTAAAAGATTGGAAACAACAGTAACACTTCGTGATGCATCTAAAACATGCACCACGCCATTATCATATTGCGGCGCTATTTTAACCGCTGTATGTGTTCGTGAAGTTGTGGCGCCACCAATCAATAAAGGTTGCTGCATATTGCGGCGCTTCATTTCATGCGCCACGTGTACCATTTCATCAAGCGATGGAGTGATCAATCCGCTTAAGCCAATCACATCAGCTTTTTCTTTTTCTGCAGTATCTAAAATTTTATCTGCGGGCACCATCACGCCTAAATCAATCACATCATAACCATTGCAGCCGAGCACAACACCAACAATATTTTTACCAATGTCATGCACATCACCTTTCACGGTTGCCATCAATATTTTTGGAGCACCGCTTACAGAAGCATTTGGATTATTTTTCTTTTCTTCTTCAATAAAAGGTGTTAAGTAAGCAACACTTTTCTTCATTACTCTTGCGCTCTTTACAACCTGTGGCAAAAACATTTTGCCACTTCCGAAAAGATCACCAACCACGTTCATTCCATCCATTAACGGGCCTTCAATAACCGTTAATGGTTTCGGATATTTTTGCCGTGCTTCTTCTGTATCAACATCAATGTAATCAGTTATACCGTTAACCAAAGAATGTTTTAATCTTTCTTCAACAGGTGTATTGCGCCATGCATCATCTTTCTTTTCTTCTTTGCCTTTTTGTTTAACAGTTTCTGCAAACACAATTAATTTTTCTGTGGCTTCATTGTTATCGTTGTTGTGATTAAGAATAACATCTTCGCAAAGCTTTTTTAATTCAGGTTCAATTTCATCATATACAACCAACTGGCCGGCATTCACTATACCCATATCCATTCCGGCTTTGATTGCATAATATAAAAACACGCTGTGCATAGCTTCACGCACATGCTCATTACCTCGAAATGAAAATGAAAGATTACTTACACCACCACTGATTTTTGTAAGCGGCATTTTTTGTTTGATGCGCCTTGTTGCTTCTATGAAATCAACACCATAATTGTTGTGTTCTTCAAGCCCTGTTGCAATAGCAAAAACGTTTGGATCGAAAATGATATCCTGTGCATCATAGCCAACTTTTTCTGTAAGGATTTTATAAGCTCTTTCGCTAAAGCTTACCCGTTTTTCTAAAGTGTCTGCCTGGCCATGTTCATCAAAAGCCATTACAACAACAGAAGCGCCATACATCCTGCATGTTTCTGCATGCTGAATAAATTTCTCTTCACCTTCTTTTAATGAAATAGAATTTACAATGCATTTGCCCTGTACACATTTTAAACCGGCTTCAATAATTTCAAACTTTGATGAATCGATCATCACAGGAATACGCGCAATATCCGGTTCGCTTTGTAAAAGGTTTAAAAAAGTTGTCATTGCCTCAACGCCATCAAGCAATGCATCATCCATATTCACATCTAAGACCTGTGCTCCGTTTTCTACCTGCTGCCTTGCAACACTTAATGCTTCTTCATATTTATTCTCACGAATAAGCCTTGCAAATTTTTTTGAACCCGTAACATTTGTACGTTCACCAATATTTATAAAGTTTGATTCAGGCCTTATGGTTAAAGGCTCTAAACCTGAAAGCCGCATAAAAGGCTTTATAATATTCTCACTCATTAATTGATCTTTTATATACAACTTCCGCTTCCATTAATTGCTGAAGCTCTTTTTTATCTGGTAAATAAATTTTGTACTTGCTTGTAAAAATTTGATTATTATTTTTAGGCAATGTGTATTTTACTATACTTTCTTTTTTGTTTTTGCATAGAATAATGCCAATCGTTTTATTTTCCGCTGATTCTTTTATTTCATCATCGAAATAATTAACGTACATCTGCATTTGGCCAATATCTGCATGTTTTAATTCACCGATTTTAAGATCAATTAAAATAAAGCATCTTAATATTCGATGATAAAAAACAAGATCAATATAATAATGATCTTCATCAAATGTGATTCGATGTTGTCTCCCAACAAATAAAAAACCTTTGCCAAGTTCTTTCAGGAAGTCTTCAAGCTTTGATATAATCGCAGATTCAAATTCATTTTCGCTATAAGATTCATGTTCTTCTAAAGACAAAAATTCTAAAACATATGGATCTTTTATTGCATCACTTGCTGATTCTATAACATGACCTCTTATACTTAACTCCTTTATCTTTTTTTTATTTCTGCCTGAGGCAAGCCTTTCATATAAAGCACTATCATATTGCCTTTTTAATTCTCTTAAACTCCAGTGCTCGTTTATAGATTCGATCTCATAAAATTTTCTTTCCTGTTCAATTTCTATGCGCATTAAAAAAACATAATGAGACCAGCTTAGTTTAAAAACTGGTTTTGAAGATTTCCGAGACACTGTCTCGGATTTTGAAGTTGGTAACACAGAAACAGATTTCCGAGACACTGTCTCGGAAATTGAATATAGCAAATAAAATTTCCGCATGTTCTCAAGATTATCAACTGAAAACCCGCGGCCAAATAAACTGGTTAATTTATCGGATAAAGAAGGAAGTATTTTGGCAGCATACTGTGCACGCGATTTACCTTGCTGTTCATATTCTATTATTAATTTACCAACATTATAATAAGTTTCAACAAGTGTTGTATTTATTGATTGAAGAACATGTGCTCTCGAAGTTTCAATGAGAACCTTTATATTTTTAAAAAGAGATTGAGAGCTTGTAATAGCCATATGCTAAGCATAAATATTTTCAATAACTGGCAATGTTCTTGGGTGAAGTTTTTTTACGTGTTGTGCAATAGCTTTTATATGATCAGGCGTTGTGCCGCAACAACCACCAACAATATTTACAAAACCTTCTTTTGCCCAATCTTCAATAAAGCAGGCTGTATCTTCAGGATGCTCATCATACTCGCCCATTGCATTTGGCAAACCTGCATTTGGATAAGCTGAAACATAGCATGAAGCGATCTGCGATAGCTCTTCAATATGCGGACGCATTTCTTTTGCACCTAATGCACAGTTCAAACCGATGCTTAAAGGTTTTGCATGTGCAACGGAATTATAAAATGCTTCTAATGTTTGTCCACTTAATGTTCTGCCGCTTGCATCAGTAATTGTTCCGCTGATCATTATTGGTAATGATTCTTTCTTCTCATCTCTGAAATATTTTTTTATGGCGAAGATGGCAGCCTTTGCATTTAATGTATCGAAAATGGTTTCAACCAATAACAGAGCAACGCCGCCTTCAACCAGGCCTTTTACCTGTTCGTAATAAGCTTCAACAGCTTCATCGAAAGTTAATGCACGATAACCAGGATTATTTACATCAGGTGATAGTGACAATGTTTTATTCATTGGTCCGATTGCGCCCGCAACCCATCCCAATCCCACACGTGCGGTACTTTCAGCTCTCCATTCTTCAAGAGCTTCTTTTGCAATTTTAGCTGCTTCAAAATTTATTTCGTATGCCAATGATTGCATGTTATAATCGGCTAATGAAATACGCTGCGCATTGAATGTATTTGTTTCAATAATGTCTGCGCCGGCTTCCAGATACTCTTTATGAATTGCTTTAATAATTTGTGGCTGCGTTAAACATAACAAATCATTATTGCCTTTTATATCAGAAGGCCAATCTTTAAAACGTTCTCCACGATAATCTGCTTCAGATAATTTGTAGCGCTGTATCATGGTGCCCATTGCACCGTCAATGATGAGGATACGCCGATCTAAAAGTTCTTTAATGTTCATACAAGATGATTTGAATTTGAAACCATAGCTGCTCATTGTATCAACTGTATAAGGGAGTGACACAACGAAGACGAGAAGTGTTCCTATGACGGCTCCATAATATTCATTGATTAAAACGTAGGGAAACTTGTGCGAGAAGTTTGTGCGTTTATTAGTTCTGAATAAAAGGCCGAACAATAAACAAATCCGCCTGCGGCTGCAAAAATAAACAAGAATTTATTATAAACAACAGGTGTAATTAAAAGTGAAAGTGACAAATATTAACATGCAGCTTACATACAGTGGAAACTTTTAACAGTATAGTAAAATGATAAAAAAAATATTTTAAGAGTTTTGCAAACTTTAAAAACAATACTTATAAAATGAGAAAAGGCTTTTTTATATTTTTTGTTTTAATAGCAGGTACAGCAAGCGCACAAGATCCAACGATAAGTATTTTAAAAACTGAAGCATCGCGTACAATTACAAAAACGCCGGCGGATACTGTTAAAAAAAGATGGATAAAAGGCGGCCTTTTTAATTTAAATGTTTCTCAAAGTTCTTTGAAAGACTGGGCTGCAGGCGGCGATGCATTTTCTATGGCTTTAAGTCTTTATACCAATGGTCATGCTTATTACAAAAAAGACAGGTCAACCTGGGATAATAACGTTGATATCAATATTGCTTATTTAAATACAACAAGCCTTGGTACACGTAAGAGCGACGACAGGTTTGATCTTTTATCAAAGTATGGTTACTTATTAAACAAAAAAATAGCTGCTTCGGCTTTGTTTGATCTGCGCACGCAATTCTTTGATGGCTATACTTATCCCGATCCTAAAACACCGGTGTTTTCTTCAACTTCTTTTTCTCCGGGATATGTTTTGCTCAGTCCGGGTTTTGATTATAAACCCGTTAACCAGCTTTCAATATTCGTTTCCCCGGTATCATCAAGATGGGTTGTTGTTACCAATAAAACACTTTCAGCGCAGGGTGCTTATGGTGTTGACACAGGGAAGCATTATATAAGCCAGATAGGTGCATTTGGCACTATTATTTTCAATTCAAAATTTACTAAGACCATTACTTATAATGCAAGGATTGATCTGTTCTCAAACTACCAGCATAACCCGCAGGATGTTGATGTATATATGACAAATCTCTTCGCGGCAAAATTTACAAAACTCTTTTCTGTAACATGGGGCCTTGATATGATATATGATGATGATACAAGAATATTCGGGCCTAATCACAATTCTCCACGGCTGCAGGTAAAATCTGTTATTGGGATTGGTATTTTATTAAAGGCAGGGACATAGTTGCATTTTATTTTTTTGGTCACAGGCAAATGAACTTCGATTGAACTTCGTTGCGTCGCAGCACTTGTACTGCATAGTTTCATGGCAACTCCGGTTTCATACTCATCGCTTCAAAACAAAAACAACCATTCCTTACTTAAGAACGCCTGAACGCCCATTTCATCATTTCTTTCCAGGTTATTTTTTTGCCATACATTAAAATGCCCGTACGGTAAATTTTTGCTGCAAGCCACGTGGTAAATAAAAAACCTGCAATTAATACAAGTACACTTGAAGTAAGCTGCAAATAAGTAACTGTACCCGGAACGCCATAACCAATGCGCGACATCATAACCACTGGCGAAGTAAACGGAATAATACTGGCCCATATTGCTAAAGAACTGTCTGGTACCTGTACAGCATTGCTTCCGATAATAAAAGAAAAAATAACAGGCATGGTGATGGGTAAAGTAAGGCTCTGTGAACTTTGTATATCTTCTGTAACGCAACCAACAGCTGCAAAAAGCGAAGCGTAAAACAAGTAACCACCAAGAAAATAAAATATAAAACAAAGTAAAATGAATGTCCAGTTTGCTGTACTTAAGGTATGCAATGAATTAAAAATGAATTGTGCGCCTTCGCTAGCCTGCACCGCATTGCCGCCCTGCATCATACCATTATTCTGCTGAAGCGTTTTTACCTGCTCCATCATATCGTGTGGTAAAAATATCTGCGCACCTGCAATTAATACAATTATCAATGCTATCCACATTATAAACTGCGTTAAACCAACTGCACCAATTCCAATAATTTTTCCCATCATTAATTCAAAAGGGTTTACGCTGCTTACAACCACTTCTGCAATGCGGTTTGTTTTTTCCTCCATTACGCCACGCAACACCATCATTCCATATATTAACATTACGAGATAAATAAGAAAGCCGCATACATAACCTATGATGTAAGCAAGTAACTGGTTGCTTTCTTTTGCAGTGCCCCCGTTTTCTTCTAGCGATACAATTTTAGCAATATGAGAATTATCGTGAATCGAGTCGAGCTTACTGCGTGCAATACCTGATTGCTGAAGCATGTTATCTTCCACTACTTCATCAATCTTATTTTCTATTGTTTGCGAAGCGCCTATACCAATTGCTTTTTGCGAACGAACATAAAATGTTTGCTGCTTTGATGTATCAATCTTCGAAATGGTGAGCAAAGCCGTGTAGCCCTTGCTTATATAATTTAAAGTATCAACATTGGCAGGAAAATCGAATTGAACATCATTATCGCTTTTGAGACGATTTTTAAAAAAACCATTCTCATCAACAACTGCTATTTTAAGCTGATCTTTTCCTTTAATAGTCAGAATAGTTGCGCCTACAATAAATCCAACAAATACCAGCGGTATTAAAAAAGTAGTAAGAATAAAACTGCGGCTGCGTACACGGGATGAATATTCGCGTTTTATAATTAATGATATTTTGCTCATACTGTTTGCGACTAAATTTTTTGAAATTGTCTTGTAGTTGCTTTTGTGCCTTCAACCAGGCGAATGAATATATCGTTCAATGAAGGCAATATTTCGTTGAAGCCTTCAATATTCACCTGCTG
Source organism: Bacteroidota bacterium (assembly GCA_013286425.1). GTDB lineage: Bacteria > Bacteroidota > Bacteroidia > Chitinophagales > Chitinophagaceae > Parafilimonas. The sequence goes on along the minus strand of JABDFS010000068.1, from coordinate 8,479 downwards.
ATCAATAAAGTGTTTTAAAACATCATTGCTTTTAAAACCATCATTAATTTTTACAACCAGTTTAGCATCTTCCTGGTTAATTACTTCAAAAACAGGTGAATCTATTATTGAAGGTTTTTCATGCAGCTGTATCTTAAATTTATTCTCTTTGAAATCATTTTTTACCTGCTGAACAGAACCGTCCAATATTTTATTGCCAAGGTTTACCAATACTATGTGATCGCAGATTTCTTCCACCTGTTCCATTCTGTGCGTGCTGAAAATAATTGTGCAGCCTCTTTGCGCCAAACCATAAATTTCATCTTTGATAAGATTGGCGTTCACAGGATCAAGCCCGCTGAAAGGTTCATCCAGTATAATGAGCTTAGGTTCATGTAAAACAGTGGTTACAAACTGTAATTTCTGGCTCATGCCTTTGCTCAGGTCTTCTACTTTTTTATTCCACCAGCTTTGCATTTCCAACCGCTGAAACCAGAATTTTATCTTTTCAAGTGCATCGGTTTTGCTCAATCCCTTCAGTTGCGCGAGATATAAAGCCTGTTCGCCGATCTTCATCTTTTTATACAAACCGCGTTCTTCAGGCATATAACCTATCTTAATAGTATCGTGCTGCGGATCAAACTTTTTTCCTTCTAAAATTATTTCACCTTCATCAGGGTAAAATATACCGGTTATCATACGCAGCAATGTTGTTTTACCTGCGCCATTCGGACCAAGCAAACCAAAAATGCTCCCCTGCTCTATGGAAAAACTTATATCATCAACCGCTTTTTGTGTAGCAAAGTATTTTTTAAGATGATGCAGTTCAAGAATATTCATTGAATAAGATTTCGTTTCAAATGTATAACCTAATTGCCAACATTGTTTTCTCTGTTCGAATGGATTTTCATAAGTATTTTGCATATAAATTAACCGCATATGAAAAAGCACTTTCAAACATCTGTAAGCTTATTTATTGTACTTGTAATTTTTGCATCATGCAACAGTAACACTTCTACAAAACAAACTAATGATACACTAATGAATGCTAACACAACATCTGCAGAAAAACCGTTGAGAGAAAAAGTATTAACTGCCGCAGAACAACAGGCATTAACACCTGATTCTGTTATACAAATTTTGAAAGATGGCAACATGCGCTTTATGGCAAACAATACTACATCAAGAGATCATTCTGCTATGGTGAGAGATGCAGCAGCAGGCCAATATCCCAAAGCAATTATTCTTTCCTGTGTTGACAGCCGTATACCGGTTGAAGATGTATTTGACAGAGGCATCGGGGATATTTTTGTAGCACGCGTGGCAGGAAATTTTGCAAATGAAGATATATTGGGAAGCATGGAATTTGCCTGTAAGGTTTCCGGAGCAAAACTAATATTGGTGTTGGGGCATGAATCATGTGGCGCAATAAAGTCGGCGATTGATAATGTAAAGCTGGGTAACATTACTGCGATGCTTTCAAAAATACAACCGGCCATAACAGCATCAAATGATTTCAACGGAGAAAAATCATCTAAAAACCCTGATTACGTTGAATGGGTTGCCAAAAAAAATGTACTCAATACTATTGCTATTATAAGAGCAAAAAGCCCTGTTTTAAAAGAGATGGAAGACAAAGGTGAAATAAAAATTGTTGGCGCGTATTATGACCTTCATACCGGTGAAGTGATGTTTCTTTAATCTCACTTCAGGTGATGTGATCTAAAAATTAAACCTGTATTGCAACCCTCCGATAAACTGTGTTCTTGCTCCTAAAAAGCCATATTCTGCCCGTATCATCCAACTGCGGTTTATCTGGAATTGTGTGCCTATAAGAAAGTTCCATTTTGCTTTTGGTGTTTTATCCAGTGAATATTGAACGCTTGAACTTCCTGCATTGGAAACCGCTTCCGAAGCTGCATCTATTATACCTCCTGCTTTTGCAAGTGCTGCATTAGCGGTACCATACTTTGCAATATTTACAGGGTTTTTTTGTTCAACCGGAGTAAGTCCTTCCCACCAGGCATCTACCTTTTGCTGGCTTTGATCAACCTTCATACTGGCGGTGTCTATTTTTTTGCCCCACTCATCTACGGGAAACAACTCTGAGGTACTTAAATTGCCTTCGGTGGTAGAATTTAAATTAACCCTGAAACCACCTGCCCAAATAGTCCAGGCTCTTTCAGGACGATTTGCCCAGGTAATCGTTTTGCCAATCCTTGGACCAAATATAGAAGCAAAAGCAGGTTTATTTAAAGCGCTGATATCAGTCCATGTAAAGTTCACGTCAAGTATTATAAAAAATCCGCCAAAACCAACAGTAGGTGTTATACCAAAACCATAAGTGGTGGCGTCAAAATTTGCCTTGGTATTAAGATCAAGTATTTTATTCCAGGTTGAGCTGTCGGGCACCCAAACACCAGCATCAATAGCTGTTGAGGTTTTTGATTTGGCAAATATGGCATACACATTTAAAAAAGGAAATACCCAAACATCAGGCCTGATATTAACGCCGTTGGATGTTGCAACTGCATTGTTAAACCTTACGATTTGATCGAGGTTGTATTTCTGGCCGCCATTGAATCCCACCTGCAAATTGCTGATAACAATATCTGATTGCTGGTAAATATATTGGGCACTGATGCCTGCCGATTTCGGAAGCTTAAACCCTTTACGAGCAACTTTTTCGCCCCATATAGGAAGCAAATAAGGATACTCCGATGTTTTCAGGCTATCAATAGTATTTTCGTGTTTTTCCCCAACCAGTTTATCAGTTGTGTATTGCGCATATATCATTGAACAAGCACAAACTCCAAATGCTAACAGAGCGATTTTCTTTTTCATGATATTTTTATTTTCTTCTGTTTAAACTAAATATTCAAGCTACAAAAATTAAAATTATGAAGTCTCTTTTATAATTGGTAATCAGAAATATATTACGGTTAAATCATAGATTTTTTTAATCTTCCCAAAACTCAAATTCAACCCTGATAGAAAATTTTATAAAAAATTGCGTAAACTCATATTCACGCGTGTCATAATATATAGTTTAGTTTAATCAAAGCTGTGATATGAAAGTAAATATTTTTTAATAGACCTGTTACTATCTGCAATACAGATTTAGAATAAGATAATAAATCAACCATATATGGCTAACCTAAAATCAATCCCGCTTCGCTGCGTGCTTTTTTGTTTGATTATTATTGGTACAAAGCAAACTATATCTGCACAGGCAATTCAGGGCGACCCTTCAACGTTGCCAAACGATTCTATTCGCAACAGCGAAGAAAACTGGGGCGATTTTACACCGGGAAGAGGTTTCCAGGTTGCAAACACAAAGTATGGTACATTAAACATAAGCGGGTATATGCTCGCGCGCTACATGGATCAAATGCCACCCTCACAGGTTTATTACGACCACCTGGGCAATCAACATGTAACAGACGGCAGAAATGATATTCTCTGGCATCGCGTACAGGCATTTCTTACCGGCTGGGTGTATGATCCAAAGCTTACGTATAACATCACTTTCTGGACAGTGAATGCCACTAACCAGGTTGCTATAGCCGGTAATATGAGCTTTCACTTCAATAAATATTTTAATCTTACTGCAGGCATCAATTCATTAGGGGGAACGCGTTCGCTTCAGGGTTCGCATCCTTACTGGCTGGGAACAGACCGTGTGATGGCAGATGAATATTTCAGAACGGGATTTACAAGTGCTGTGTGGGCCACGGGTGAACCCATCCAAACTTTCATTATAATGCTGTAGTGGGAGATAACCTTAGCGAACTGGGCATTTCTGCCGGTAAATTTAACCGTCACTTAGGCTATGGCTTAAGCCTTTGGTGGATGCCTGCCACTGATGAATTTGGGCCGAGAGGAGGTTACGGCGACTGGGAAAATCACGATAAACCGGCAACGCGGTTTGGCGCTTCACTTGCGCACCACCGCGAAGACCGCTACAGCGATTTATCTCAAAATTCTCCCGACAATACTTCCATCCGTTTATCTGATGCAAGTTTACTTTTCGGAGGCGGTTCACTTGCGCCCGGAGTTACCGTACAGCAAGCCAATTTTACTTTATATGCAGTTGATGCAGGATTAAAATATAAAGGCTTGTTTTTCCAGGGTGAATATTACTTTAGAACGCTGGATAAGTTTTCAGCAGATGGTATACTGCCTTTGAGCTCCATAAAAGATAATGGATTTATGATCCAGGTAGCCGGATACCCAATAAAGAAAAAGCTGGAATTGTACGCAGCAACATCCCAGGTATTCGGTTCATTTAATAATGCAAATGAATATTTGGCAGGAACAAACTTTTATCCTTTTCATACACGCAATGTGCGGTTAAACGGGCAGGTGATCTTTGTAAACCGTTCGCCCGTAAGCAGTGTATTTGGCTATTATATGGGCGGACAAACCGGAACAACGCTCTCTGTTGCAGCTTCTATTTTATTTTAAAGTTCCTTTTCTGCGTGTTCATTCGTAATAGTGAACATCCGGGAACCATGTTCATGTTTTCTACGAAAAGAATACGATATTTCTTCGATGCTTCTTCGGTCCCATAGACCGAACAAGTACCGAACAACTACCGAAGAAGTACCGACCAACTACCGAACAAGTGAGCTTGCAGGTAGGTCTGTCAAAAGAATGTCTTATACGGAAAAAGGTTTACAAAAGCAGAGAAGATTACGAAAAAGCTTTACAACAGATCTTGCGTAGGAAAAAGTACGTGGGGTGCCTAAAAACTGTAACTCAATCCGAAGTTAACCCCAAAATCAAACTGCTTACTTTCTGCAGCAGGTGGTTTGCTGTCATAGTTATTGTAAAAACCGAGGCTTAAATTAAAGTCATCAATAATTTCCCAGTTAAGGCTTGCATCTCCATCCGTACGAAAACGCCCGCTTTGGGAAAGGCTGTAGTAGAAGGTTTGCGCTATATCCATGTTGATCTCAGGCTTGGTGAACCTGAAAAAATTAAACTGTATCTGACCGAATATTTCTGTAAGCGTACCGCTGGTGGTGCCTTCAGTATTTTTTTCCTGGTTTAACACAAGGCCGCTTCTTGCCCATGCATAAGTATGCTGGCCGGTAATAAATTTATTGCCTCCCCCCAGGCCTTCCTGGAAACGCCTTTCCAAACCCAATTCAAGATTACGCTGGTAAGCAACAAACCCCGTGGCAAACCATGTAGGGTTGAAGTAATAGTTATTTTTAAGGGAAAAGGTTTCGTTATCCCTTGTAAAAGATGAATCACTCATAGTATAAATGGCAGATGCCGCTAATGATATTTCTTCTTTGCGGGATGCATAATTTAAGCTGCCATCAAAATTAAGACGGCCGAAATTACTGGAGCGCGTATAATTATAGCCTAAGCCAACCTTGCCTGAGAAACGTTGTATAAACGATTTTTCATAAGGATACATAACAGTGATATTCTTTAAATATAAAAGGCTTGTATCTGAGCCGTGCAGCATCCTTACATAATTACGGCTGCTGTCGGGTACCAGTTTTCCATAGTATACATTGTGGTCTATAGTTTCAATACGGAACACTTCGCTTACAGCAGAAAGTGTTTTTAAATTGCGCAGTTGAACAGTTATATCATTGGCATCATCCGGGTCAAAAGTGATCACTCCCAGTTTTATCTTTTTCACTTCGCCTATTACAATACTTCCTTTATTAAAAAATAAGGTATCTTTATTTTGTGCAAGGCATGTGGCTGCAATCATCAGTAAACAATAGAACAGGATATATTTCTTCATGCCTTAATTCATTCATGTTAAACACTCAATTTCCTGCAGTCCCCGTAGCACAATTAATGTAATTAAACAAGAATTGCGGATAATGCTGCTTCTGCGTAACACTTAACCGTAAAATGGCTTGATTAATACCGTTATGTATAATAATGTATGTAAAATCATTACTCAATCATATTACTTTGTCACTGTTATTTATTGCGACCACATTTTTTGAATAAAAATTAAGATGCTATGTTATGCTTTCATAGCAATACATGCTGCACACAAAAACACATCAATTGTATAGATCCCCTATGCCGGGATGTAAATTTTGTACAGCCTTTACAACAACAAAACCATTTTCTAAATTTCTTAAATACACCAGTATGAAAGTAAAACCACTACTTGTAATTGTATTTTTAATTGCTGCGTTTTCATCGCGTGCTCAGGACACATCTATGGCCCGGAATCTTGAAATATATGGATTCGCACAAACGGATATGGGTTATAACTTCAACCAGATAAACCCGGCATGGTCAGATGCTTTGCGTATTACCAAGCTGCCATCTTATAAAGACCAGTATGCACCGGATGGCCAGGTTTTTTTCGGTGTAAGGCAAACACGGTTTGGTGTAAAAGGATATACTCAAACACCACTGGGCGAACTCAAAGCCGTATTTGAATTTGATATGTGGGGTGTTGGCGGAGATGAAGGCCAGACAACCATAAGGCCCCGTCACTTTTACGGCGAATTGGGAAGAGTGCTTGTTGGACAAACGAATACCCCATTCCAGGACGGTGATGTTTGGCCCAATACTGCAGAATACTGGGGCCCTTCCGGGATGGTATTTTACAGGAATATACAGATAAGATATGCGCCCCTGGTAGGAAAGAATGAAGTATATATTGCATTGGAACGCCCCGGTACCAGTGCAGACAAAGGAACTGTTGAACATCCTGAAACAATAGATAGTGTAAAAGCGCAGTTAAAGCTGCCCGATCTGTCAGCTCACTATAAAAGAAGCGGCGATTGGGGTCATGTGCAAATAGCAGGTATGCTGCGCCAGTTAAGATGGACTGATGTTAGCGGTGGCAACGTTAACGGCCATGTTACAGGCTGGGGACTTAACCTCAGCACGGTGCTTAACCTGGGTAAATCAGATATTTTCCGCGGTTCGTACGTGTATGGCCAGGGTGTTGAAAATTATATGCAGGATGCACCCGTAGATGTTGGAACCCTGGATGCTTCTAACGGTACGGTTACGGGCAAAGCATTACCGGTATCAGGCATATTGGCTTTTATTGACCACTACTGGAATCCTAAATGGTGTACTTCATTTGGTTATTCAAGTGTGCATATAACCAATACAGACCTGGGTTCTCCGAACGCGTATAAAAACGGGCAATATGCAATCGTAAATCTTTCTGTAGCACCGTTTAAGAATTTTTGGGCTGTTGCCGAATTACAATATGGCGAAAGGCAAAACTTCAGCGATGGATTCAAGTCTAATGCAACCAAAGTACAATTCTCATTCAAATACAGTTTCTCACAGGTTTTCTATCAAAAGAAGAGTAATTAATCAATCAATCTATCAAAACGATTATAATTTAAAACACCCCAATCATGAAAAAAAATATTCCTTTATTACGTTCATGGCAAACGATTGCTGCAGCCATGTTATTAATCCTGGTAACCTCAGCACGCATTAATGCGCAGAACACTTTGACAAAAGCAAATATTCAGAAAGTATTGGATGATGCGTACAATAAATTCAAAGACCTGCAGGAAGGTAAGAACGCAGACTACATTAAAGAGCTTGCCAGCGTTGACCCCAAGATTTTTGGCATCGCATTAATTACCACAGATGGCCAGGTTTATACAGAAGGTGATATTCAATCAATGGTATCAATCCAGAGTGTATCTAAGGTTTTTACAATGGCAAAAGAAATTGAAGACCTTGGCCCGCAGGCAATACAGGATAAGATTGGTGTAGATGCCACAGGCATGCGCTTTAATTCAATTGTTGCGGTTGAATTACAAAAAGGAAAAGAAATAAATCCACTGGTAAATCCGGGTGCAATAGCTGCTTCAAGCCTTATTGCCGGTGCTGATTCTGCTGCAAAATGGAAAAGCATTGTAGATATTCAAAGTGCATTTGCCGGCAGGCAACTTTCGCTTAACTGGCCGGTATATGTAAGCGAAGCAGGCGATAATCTGCGCAACCAGGCAATTGCACACCTGTTGTATGCTTACGGCAGGATGTATTTTGATCCGGTTCAGGCAACAGATATTTACACCAAGCAATGCGCATTGAATGTAAGTGCAAAAGACCTTGCTGAAATGGCGGCAACTTTAGCTAACGGAGGTGTAAATCCCGTAACAAAGAAAACAGTAGTAAGCCCCAAGACCGTTATGTACACTTTGCCGGTAATGGCTACTGCAGGTTTGTACGATGATTCCGGTATATGGTTATTCAATTCAGGGCTGCCTGCAAAAAGTGGCGTTGGTGGTGGCCTGCTTGCTGTTTGCCCGGGCAAGTTTGGTATAGCCGTAGTATCTCCACCATTGGATGCAGCCGGCAACAGTGTAAAAGCACAGAAGGTTATTCAGTATGTAGTAGAGCAACTCCAGGTAAATCCATATTGGGTTCAACCTAAACAATAATTATAATTATTTAAATATCTGAATGAATAAAATCAACCGGCCGCTGTTAAGAAGAGTATTGTGCAGGATCATAATGATTTTCTTAACAG